>JAYTDA010000162.1:0-52748 GCA_043736155.1 Paracoccaceae bacterium
CCCGAGATTTCGATGCTTTCATAGCCGTATTTCCGGATGCGCCGCAGCGTCACCTCCAGCGGTTCCGCCCGCATCCAGTTATGTGTCGAAAGATGCATCGTCTCTCCCCCCAATTGATCGCCACGGGTCCGGCCGGAAAGCTACAGGCGCTGGCGCGTTGACGCCGATCTGGCTAGACCACTTGACCTGACACCAGAGTTACCCGAACCGGTTCGCTTTCGCAATGATTCAGCGGCGTGGCGGATCTGGTCAGATAACATGCTCATCTTAAACGGTTAATATGAAAATCGACGCCGCCACCATCCGCTGCCGTCATCGTGCAAAGGTAATTTTGGTATTACCAACTTGACGCACCAGCTTTGGCCCGCCACGATGACCGGGCAGCCTCGATGCAGTGCTGAGCCACGGGAGACGCTCGATGAAAACCGGGATGTGCCTGTTTCTGTGGACCACCCATGTCACCGAAGATCATGCGCCGCTGCTGCGCGATATCAAGGCCACCGGGTTCACCGGGGTTGAAGTGCCGATATTCGGCGGCACCGTCGATCACTATGCCCGGCTTGGGGCCTTGCTGGATCAGATCGGTCTGGAACGGACAGCGGTTTCGGCGATGGGGGATCCGGCGATGAACCTGATCGGCGACAGTGCGGCGCGGGCTGCGGGGGTGGATTACATGCGCCATGTCATCGACTGTGCCCGGGCGCTGAGGGCCAATCGGCTGAGCGGGCCTTTGCATTCGACGCTGGGGCAGTTTTCCGGCAATGGCCCCACCGCCGGGGAATTCCGCCGCTTTGCCGAGACGCAGGCGCGAATCGGCGACCATGCCGGGGCGCGCGGCGTGGTGATCGGGCTGGAGGCGCTGAACCGGTTTGAATGCTATCTGTTCAACACCATGGCTTCGATAGTGGAACAGGTCGCGGCGCTGAACCATCCGGCGATCCGGGTGATGTACGACACCTTTCACTGCAACATCGAGGAACAGGACCCGGTTGCCGCCTTTAGCGACCATGTCCCGTGGATTTCGCATGTTCATGTTTCAGAGAATGACCGGGGGGTGCCGGGGCGCGGCAACATTCCGTGGGCCGAGACGTTCCGCGCCATCCGCGATTCCGGCTATGACGACTGGCTGACCATCGAGGCCTTTGGCCGTGGCCTGCCCGATCTGGCCGCCGCCACCAAGGTCTGGCGCGATTTTGCCGAAAGCCCCGAGGCGGTGTATCGTGACGGTCTGGCGCATATCCTGCGCGGTTGGGCAGAGGCAGGGGAGGCCCGGGGGTAACCAAGGGCACCGGTGCAGGGGAGCCGCCAGCCTGTCACGCCCTGGGTACGGCAAACCGCGCCTGCAACGCCTCGGACCATGCGACGATTTCGGCGTGGCTGCGGTTGCGCCGCCCGGTCAGGGCATCGCGCAGCGCCAGCCGCAGCAGGGCGCGAAACGCCCGCCGGTCCGGCCCGTAGGCGCGGCCCTTGGCCCACCATTTCGGCACCACTGCCGCCAGCACCATCGGATACCACGGCCCCGCCGCCCGGCGATAGACCAGCAGCGCATTGCGGTGCAGGTAATAGGCTTTCCACAACGGGCGGGCCACCCGGATATCGCCGTCAAAGGTGCCGCAGTCATGTACAAACCGCAGATCCGGGGCAAAGCGGATGGTGCCCCCGGCGCGGCGCAGACCAAGGGTATACATCACATCGTCGCCATACAGGAACAGCCGGCCATCGGGGAAACCGGCGCGTGCCACCCCGGCGCGGGACAGGAACAGCCCGACAAAAGACGCCCCGTCAATCGCGATCTGCCGCCCGTGATAGGCGGCATCGGGCACATGAAACCCCATCCGCCCGCGCCGGATCGTGCGCAGAAAGCTGACCTTGCTCCAGAAGGGATTGACCGAGGGCCGGTTCATTTCGCAGATCCGGCCATCGGGGTAATAGACGGCGGCGGCAACCGCATCGGCGGCATGGTGGTCCTGTGCCCGGAAGGCGGCGATCATCCCCGGTTCAGGGCGGGCATCATCATCCATCAGCACCAGCCAGTCCGGATCGAACCGCGCCACGCCTTCGCGCATCCCCACCTCGAACCCGCCAGCCCCGCCGGAATTATGCGCCGAGGTGATGACGGTCAGCCGCGGGTCGGTCTGGGCCGCCAGCCACAACCCGGAGCCGTCGCGCGAGCCGTTGTCGATCACCAGCAGATGATCCACCGGTTCCGCCAACAACCGCGCCACCGTGCGCTGCAACTGGGCCAGCCGGTTAAACGTCACCACCAGCGCCACAATGGTTTCCGCTGGCTGCAAGGGTGTCTGGGACGACCCTGTCACCGTCGGCAGCGGAGCCTGCATCGGCATGGTTACACCGGGGCCACGGCAAAGGCGGGCATCCGGGTTCCGGCCTTGATATGCGCCAGAAACGCCCGCCCGGTATCCAGCGCCTCGCGGATCGTCACATCCATGTCGAGATAGCGATAGGTGCCAAGGCGGCCGACAAAGGTGACGTTCTGTTCGGCCTGCGCCAGTTCGACATAGCGGGTCAGCATGGCTTTTTCATCGACCAGCCGGACCGGGTAATAGGGAATGTCATCCGGCCCGCAGTCACGGCTGAATTCGCGGTACAGCACCGAGCCCTGATGGCTTTCCCACGGCGAGAAATGCTTGTGTTCGGTGATGCGGGTAAAGGGCACCGCGACATCGCCCTGATTCATCACCGCACAGCCCTGATAGTCGCCGTTGTAGCTGAACCGTTCGAAATCCAGCGTGCGATAGCCCAGACGGCCCAGCTGGTGGTCAAAATAGCCGTCCAGCGGTCCGGCATAGAACACATGGTCATGCTCCGCCGCCATGGCGCGGGTAAAGCGGGTGTTCAGATGCACCGTGATGCGGGGGTGATCGAGGATCGCCGCCACCATCGCGGTATAGCCCTGCTGCGGCATGCCCTGAAACCGGTGGGCAAAGTAGTTGTCGTTGTAATCAAACCGCACCGGCAGGCGTTTGAGGATCGATGCAGGCAGCGCCGAAGGGTGGCAGCCCCATTGTTTCTGGGTATAGCCCTTGAAAAACGCCTCATACAATTCCGCGCCGACAAAGCGCAGCGCCTGTTCCTCAAAGGTCTGGGGGTCAATGATGCTGGCGTCGCCCTTGGTCGCCAGAAACGCCTTTGCCTCATCCGGGCGCAGGGTCAGGCCAAAGAACTGGTTGATGGTGTGCAGGTTGATCGGCAGCGAAAACACCCTGCCGCCCGATGTGGTCTTGACCCGGTTGACATAGGGCATGAAGGGCTGAAAGCTGTTGACATAGTCCCAGACCTCGGCGTCGTCGGTGTGAAAGATGTGCGGGCCATAGATATGGACCATCACCCCACTGTCAGCATCGCGTTCGGTATGGCAGTTGCCCGCGACATGGCTGCGGCTCTCCACCACCGTCACATCCCTCCCGGCATCGGCCAGCATCCGGCCAATCACCGCCCCCGACAAACCGGCCCCCACCATCACCATCGCATTCCGCGCCATCGCACCAGCCCTTGAAGCGCCGCAAAAAGCGGCAGCGTTGAGTGGTCATATCAGGTTTTGCGGTTGGGTAAACCGGAAGGCGCGTGGCTGGGGGGGATTGGCTGCAGAGTTGGCCCCCTCAGATCGCCGCACCATCGCCGCCAAACAGATGCGCCATGCTGCCATCCAGGTCCAGTGCCGTGGCATCACCGATCCGTACCGCCAGTTTGCCCGGCCCTTGCAGGGTAAAATCCCCCACAGCGGTATCCAGATGGACCAGGGTCTGGTTGCCCAGCCGTTCCACCAGACGCACCCGGGCAGGCAGCAGGGCCGACGCACTGGCAGGATCAACAAGGCGGGCGTGGTCGGGCCGGATGCCCAGTTCCACCGCCTGCCCCACCGCCAGCACGGCACCGGGGCGGGGCAGGGTGATCCTGCCCGCCCCCTGGGTCAGTGCCAGCGTCACCGCTCCATCCTCCGCCACCGCCTGAACCTCTGCGGCGATGAAATTCATCGAGGGAGAGCCGATGAAGGCGGCGACAAAGCGGTTGGCGGGGCGTTCATACAGATCGAGCGGCGCGCCGACCTGCAGGATGCGGCCCTGATCCAGCACGGCGATCCGGTCTGCCATCGTCATCGCCTCGATCTGGTCATGGGTCACATAGATCATCGTCGCCGCCAGTTCGTGATGCAGGTTCGACAGTTCCAGCCGCATCTGCACCCGCAGCATGGCATCGAGGTTCGACAGCGGCTCGTCGAACAGGAAAACCTCGGGGTTGCGCACCAGCGCCCGACCGATTGCCACCCGTTGCCGCTGGCCGCCCGACAGCAGCGCGGGACGGTGATCGAGCAGCGCCTCCAGATGCAGGGTGCGGGCGACCTCGGCGGCGCGGGCCATGCGTTCGGCCTTTTTCAGCCCCTGCACTTCCAGCGAAAAGGCGATGTTTTCCGCCACGGTCATGTGTGGATACAAAGCATAGGACTGAAACACCATCGCGATCTGGCGGTCTGCCGGGGCCATGTCGGTGACATCACGGCCATTGATCCGGATGGTGCCGGTGCTGGCATCCTCCAACCCGGCGATCAGCCGCAGCAGGGTGGATTTGCCGCAGCCGGAGGGGCCGAGCAGGGCGCAGAACTCGCCCTTTTCCACCGACAGATCAACGTTGCTGATCGCCTGAAACCCGCCGAAATGCTTGGACAGGCCGGTCAGTTCCACATGCGCCATCTCGCCTACTCCCGCAGCCACAGTTGCATCGGGTTGGCACCGCGGTTGCACCAGATGTAATAAGGGACAGCGGTCATCAGGCTTGCAGTCTCGGCCGGGGGACGGTCGCGGTACAGCGCGGCACCCCAGCTGGCCACATCGGCGGCACGGGCGGCACCGGTCACAACCACCACACCGCCCAGCAGGTCGCCTTGCCACCCGTCCTGCAAGGCAGAGGTGGCGGGCAGCCGCAACCGGTTGACCGGGGCCGGATTGTCCTGCTGTTCCAGACAATAGATCAGCGGCCCGCGCCGCACCGCGACGCGGCCGATATCCTGGCGGACATCGGGATGGGCATAGATGCGTTCCGCCGCCATCGGCAGGGTCAGCGTCACCCGGTCGCCTGCCGCCCAGGTCCGCTTGATCTTCAGATAGCCCCGTTCCACCGCCGCCATGTCAACAGAGGCACCGTTGACCATGGCACTGGCCCCCCGGGCCCAACCCGGGATCCGCAGCGACAGGGTCACCGGGCCGCAGCCTTCGGGGTTCAGCCGGATCGTCACATCGCCCGACCATGGGTAGTTCGAGCTTTCGGTCAACCGCAGCTTGCCGCCAGCAACATCCAGCGTGGTTTCAGCGCCGCCATACAGATGCACCGCCACTTCGCTGCCGGCGACCGAATAGAAATACCCGGCAACCGAGGCGACCAGCCGCGCCACATTCATCGTGCAGCAGGGACAGGGGTGCCAGTCCCAGCGCTTGTGCGACCCATCGCTTTCCAGCTTGTTGTCATAGAAATACTGGGTGCCATCGCGCGACAGACCGGCCAGCGCATTGTTGTACAAAGCCAGTTCCAGAATATCGGCGTACTGGCTGTCCAGATCCAGGTTCAGCATCCGCGCCGCCCAGAACACCATGGCAACCGAGGCACAGGTTTCGGCATAGGCGGTATCGTTGGGCAGATCGAAATCCTTGGTGAAGCCTTCGTTGCTGGCCGATGGGCCAAAGCCGCCGGTGACATACATCCGGGTTGTCGTTACATCGGCCCACAGGGTTTCACAGGCCGCTTTCAACCCGTCATCACCCAGTTCCGCCGCCAGATCGGCCATGGCGGTGTACATGTACATCGCCCGCACTGCGTGCCCGACCACCTTGGTCTGCTGGCGCACCGGGATGTGGGACTGGCTGTATTCATAGGTGCCTTGCAGAAAGCCGTCCCTGGCTTCGCCACGCGCGCGGGCTTCGATATCGAAATAATGCGGCTCGGCCCCGCGTTGGTTGATGAAATAGCTGGCAAGGTCCAGATATTTGCGGATGCCGGTGGCGTGGAACAGTTTGACCAGCGCCAGTTCCAGCTCCTGATGGCCGCAATAGCCGGGTTTCTGGCCCGGTTCGGGGCCAAACACCGTAGCCACATGATCCATATAGCGCATCATCACCGCCAGCATCCGGTCGCGCCCGGTGGCGCGGTAATAGGCCACGGCCCCTTCCAGCAGGTGGCCCGCGTTATACAGCTCGTGGTTGTCGCGCAGGTTGGTCCAGCGGTTTTGCGGCTCGCGTTCCAGATACCAGCAGTTCAGATAGCCATCCGGGGCCTGCGCCTTTTCCAGATCGTCGATGATCGCCTCGATCTGGCTTTCAATGATCGGGTCGCGGCGGTGCGACAGGGCATAACTGGCGGCTTCGACCCATTTGCCGACATCGGAATCCCAGAAGATCTGGGTGGTGAACCCATGCCGGTTGCGCGGGATGCGCAGCGGCGGCACCGGTTGCGGCAGGGACAGGCTTTCCAGCAGCCCGTGGCTTTGCAACTGCCGGTGCTGGCTCGGGATCGTGCTTGTCAGCACGGTTTCCAGCCGCTCGCCCCAGAACGGCCCGGTGATCTTGACATTGCTGAAGTTCACAGACGCATATTTCCGCACTTTATCCTCCAAAGATTGCCGCAGGGTCGGTGCCACGCAGCCGTTTTTCCCAGTCTTCAAGCCGCACCTGTCGATTCCCGCGCCACCAGCCGACAGGGCAGCCGGATCACGCCACGCTGGGGTGCGCCATCAATCATCGCAATCAGGTGCCGCCCGGCTTCGGCACCCAGCCCGGTCAGGTTCATGTCAACCGAGGTCAGCGGCGGACGGCTGGCCTCTGCCATCACCGCCCAGTTGTCAAACCCGACCAGCGCCACATCCTGCGGCACCCGCAGCCCCGCCTCGCGCAGCGCCTCTGCGGCACCCCGGGCGATCTGGTCATTGCCACAAAACAGCGCATCGGGTCGTGGCCCCGGATCGGCCAGCAGCGCCGCCACCGCGTCACGGCCCCAGCTTTCCGACCATTTGCCATGCAGGCACGGCATCGGCTTCAGACCTGCCACCGCCAGCGCCGCCAGATACCCGGCGCGGCGCAGCTGCACCGCCTCGAAATGGGCGGGGCCGGTGATATGGGCGATGCGGCGGCGCCCCAAAGCCACCAGATGATCCACCGCCAACCGCGCCCCGCCCTCGTCATCGGGCAGCAGGGTCAGGGCGTCGGCATCGTCGGAATGGGCAAAGACATAGATCACCGGCACCCCCAGCCCGCCGAGCCGCACCCCCGGCCGATGGTCAGACCGCCGGGCCGTGATCACCAGCCCGTCGATTTGTTTGGCCATCATCTGGTCGATATGGGCCGCCTCGCGCGCCGGATCATCGGTGGCGCTGCACATGAACACCCCGATGCCCTGCGGTGCCAGAACCGCCTCCAGCCCCTCCATGATCGGCATGGTAAAGCGGCCAAAGCGGTCGTTGGAAATCAGCCCGATCGACCCGGACAGGCCGGTATGCAGGCTTTGCGCCAGCGCGTTCGGGCGAAATTGCAGCGACCGCGCCACCTCTGCCACCCGTTCGCGGGTCGCAGGCGCAATCGCCCCGGTGTTGTTCAGCACCTTTGACACGGTGCCGATGGAAACACCCGCCGCCCGCGCCACATCGCGGATGGTTGCCGGGGTGCGGGGCACCCGGGGGCGGGGCGGGTCATCGTTCATTTCACCGCACCCGACAGGAAACCCGACACATAATACTTTTGCAGCAGCACATAGATCAGCAGACAGGGCAGCATCGACACGATCACCGACGCCTGCAACCCGCCCCAGTTCACCGACCCGAAATCGCCCGACACCACACCGGTCAGCATGATCGGCACGGTAAAGCTGTCTTCGCTGTTCATCAGGATCAGGGCGCCCAGAAACTCGTTCCAACTGGTGACAAAGGCGAACAGCGCCACCGTCACCATCCCCGGCATCACCAGCGGCAGAAACACCCGCCGCAAGGTGAACAGGCTGGAGGCGCCATCAACCCGTGCCGCCTCGTCCATTTCACGCGGCACCGCCTCGAACGCGTTGCGCATCAGATAGATCGAAAACGGCAGTTGCAGGATGGTGTGCAACACCGCCAGCCCGAACAGCGATGCGGTCAGGCCCAGTTTGGCAAACATCAGGTACAGCGGCACCAGCAGCGCCTGATAGGGCACCATCATCGAGGCAAGCAGCAGCAGGAACCACAGATCCTTGCCCGGCACCGGAAACCGCGCCAACCCGTAGCCCGCAGGCACCGCCAGCGCCAGACACATGGCAATCGTCATTGCGGCCACCGACAGCGAATTGGCGGTATAGACCCACAGCCCCTTGTTGTAGGTTGCCACCATCCGGTAACTGTCCAGGCTCAGCGCCTGTGGCAGGTAATGTGGCGGCGGGGACGCAGCCTCTGGCGGTGGTTTGACCGAGGCAAGAAACGACATTGCCAGCGGCCACAGCATCACCAGCATCACCGCGACACAGATCGCCGCCACCAGATATTCGCTGCCACTGCGGCGCTTGACCCGCTGCGGGACCGGGGGGGAAAGGGCGACACCGGTCATGTCCGCACCCCCTTGCGCGCCACCCACAATTGCAGCGCGGTTCCGGCGATGATGACCAGCATCAGGATCACCGACAGCGCCGAACCATAGCCCAGTTCAAACCGGATGAAGCTGTTCTGGTAAATCCAGTAGACCGAGGTAAAGGTCTGCCCGCGTGGCCCGCCGCCGGTCATCAGGTAGAACTGGTCAAACGCCAGCATCGATCCAATGGCGGAAATCAGTGTCGCCAGCAGGATCGACCGCGCCGCCAGCGGCACCACGATCCGCCGCGCCCGCATCCAGCCCCCGGCACCGTCGATCTTTGACGCTTCGATGATGTCGGTGCTGATCGCCTGGATCCCCGCCACCATCAGGATCATGCCGAATCCGACGACCTTCCATGTCACCGATATGATGACCGCCAATTGCCCCATCCAGGCCTTTTTGAACCAGACCAGCGGTTTGTCGATGATGCCGACATCGACCAGCAGCTTGTTGAACAGGCCAACCTGCTGATCAAACAGCCAGAACCACAAGAGCGATGACGAGGCGAGGCCGATGACAACCGGCAAGAACACCACAGTACGCGTCACTTGCCGCAACGAGGTGTTGCGTGCTGTCAGCAGCGCCAGGGCAAAGCCCAGCGCCATCAGCAGCGGGGTCAGATAGGCGGTGTAGGTCAGGGTAAAGACAAAGGCGCGCCAGAAGCTCTTGTCATTCCAGGCCCGGAGGTAATTGTCGAACCCGATATAGTCGCCGCCACCGAGCAGACTGGTCGAGGTCAGCGACAGCCACAGCAGATGACCCAAGGGCCAGAACACGAACAGACCGACAAAGATCAGCGACGGTGCCATATAGGCCAGGCCGGTCCATCTGCCACGCCGGGTACTCATCGGTTGATCCTGTCGTTCGGTGCCTGTGGAAGAGGTGCGGCACCGGTGGTGCCGCACCGTTGGCTTGGATCAGCGCGAAGCGATGTCCAGCATCGCCGCCCGTGCATCTTCGATGGCGCCATCGACATCGCCATCGAACACCGCCTGTTGCAGCATGCCGATCCAGGGTGAACTGTCCGAATTCACCATATCGGCAAAGTGGAACACCCACGGCACATAGCCCGCCGCCAGCGCCGCCGCTGTCACCAACACCTTGTCATTGCCCTTGGTGAATTCATTGTCGGCCAGATCGGTGCGGGTGGTCAGGATCGAGTTCTTGGCCAGACCTTGCAGCTGCGCCTCGTCACTCAGGACCCATGTCAGGAATTCACGGGCGACCGCGTCGTTCTTGCCATTGGCCGGGATCGCCACCACGTCACCGCCGACAAAGCCCGACACCTGGCCCTTTTCCAGCCCGGGCAGCAGCGTCAGCCCATAGTCAAACTCGGGATGTTCGCGCTGCATCAGGCTGATCAGAAAGCCGCCGGTGCCGGCAATGCCGATATTGCCGCCGACAAAGGCGGACACGAAATTGGCGCCGGTATCCACTTCGGCGCTTTCCGGCACCAGCCCCTCGTCCCACATCTCCTTGAAATGTTGCAGCACAACACGGATGGCGTCACCCTCCAGCGCCGCATCTTCGCCGTTGCGCGGCAGGATCTTGGCCCCCCCCGCCACCATCATCGGCGAGGTGACAAAGATGTTGCAGCCGGGGCAGGAGCCCGAGAAGTAGAAGCCATAGGTGTCACCGCCAAGGGCCCGGATCTTGGTGGCCATTTCATGGATTTCGGCGATGGTTTCCGGCCCCTTGTCAGGGTCCAGCCCGGCCTTGCGGAACAGATCCTTGTTCCAGGCCAGCACCGACACATCGGGGGTAAAGCCGACGCCATAGGTCTTGCCTTCATAGGTGGCGATATCCTTGTAGGCCTGCACATGCAGGGCATAATTGGCATCACCGGCCAGTTGCTCGGTCACATCGGTCAGCAACCCGGCCTTCATGAAATCGGGCATGTAGATCAGATCGAACGAGATCAGGTCCGGGGCATCGCCGCTTTGTGCCGAGGTCGCCAGCTTGGTCACCAGTTGGTTGTCGGGGATCGCGGTCAGGGCAATCTTGTCGTCATGGCCGCTGTTCCACAGATCGACCATCAATTGCCCCGGGTCCGCCGCAGATTCGCGGACCCACATCGTCAATTCCGCCGCCCCTGCCATTCCGGCGGTACAGGCCAGCATCGACGCCGTGGCAAGCGCCCGGCCAAAGCCGGACAGTGTCAGGATTTTCATCATTTCCTCCCTTTGCGGCAACCTTTTCCGCGGCGCCCCTCGGAAAACCTTTTCTGCGCCGCAAAATCCCGGATCAATCGGGAATTTGCGGCTCAGAAAACGATTTCCTTGCAAGGAGAAGCCGATTCTGCCCGTTCTGGCAAGAGTGAACACCAGGGCTGTCACAGGTTTCTCTGGCAGAACCGGCGCTGGCTGCCCGCTCAGCCGCCGTTGCGGGTCCGCCGTTTCGGGTTGCCGAAGCCACAGGCCGGTTGTAGTGGCACGGGCATCATCCACTGCGCCAGGCGCAACGGTCAAAGGGTCCGGACATGAGCATCTTCGATCAGCTTTCCCGCCATGGCATTGTGCCGGTGATTGCGCTGGATGATGCGGCACAGGCGCTGGCGCTGGCGGATGCGCTGATCGCCGGTGGCTTGCCGGTGGCAGAAATCACCTTTCGCACCGATGCGGCGCGCGACACCATCGCGGCGATGGCGCGCCACCGGCCCGAAATGCTGGTCGGTTCCGGCACCGTGATCACCGAGGCGCAGGTCGATCAGTCACTCGACGCCGGTGCCCGCTTTGCCCTGTCACCGGGGATCGACGCGGGCATCCTGGCCCATGCGGCGGCCCGTGGCCTGCCGTTTGCCCCCGGCATCATGACCCCGTCCGATCTGCAAGTGGCGTTGCGCGCCGGCTGCCGGATGGTCAAATTCTTCCCGGCAATGCCCGCAGGCGGCCCCACCATGCTGAAAAACATCGCCGCCCCCTATGCCCATACCGGTATCCGCTTCAACCCGACCGGCGGTGTGACCATGGACAATCTGGGCGACTGGCTGGCCTTGCCAGAGGTCAGCGCGGTTGGCGGCACCTGGATCGCCACCCGCGCCGACATCGCCGCTGGCAACTGGGCCAGGATCACCGCCAATGCCCGCGCCGCCGTGGCACGGGTGGCGGAACTGCGGGCGAAATGAAGCGCCCTCGTTTGCCCCATTTCTGGTGAAGCGCAACCAATCATTTGGGAACGCATGATATCAATCATCCGTGAATGGGGAAGGTGTAAATCATTGATTACAATGACTTTTGGGGGTTTCCAAAGGGTCCGAAACCCTGCGCGACTGGCGTAAGGGCTCACCTATTGATCTTGTGAGATGTGGGGTGGATTGCGGACCTTGCTGCGGAACCAATTAATCGCGCCGGTTCATAGCTTTCTGTTCTGAGCGGATCAGCGCTGCCGGGCGGCGACACGACCCATGCGCCCGCGCCCGCCGGTCTGACACGCCGGTAGCCCGCTGCCCCGGTATCTGCTAGGCTGGGTGCAGATTTGATTTGTCAGAGCCATCTATCCCCCTCGGGGCGCGGATATTTTGGACCGATCCCCGCCCCGACCTGCATTGGAGCATCGCATGGCCACCCAATTTGTTAATACTGACATTTCCGGTCCCGGCAACCGTGTCTACCTGTCCAATGGTGATGACGTATGGGTTGGCCGGAATGGCCTTGTAGGGACCACCACCGACTTTTTTGATACGGTAGGTGCGATTTTAGGGGAAGGAAGCAATCATACAGTGCACATAGAGGGCGCAGTTGTGGGTTATAACGGCGTGGAACTTGGCGACAATGTAACTCTGGACTCAAATAACGCTGTGGTGATTGCCAGCACCGGGGTCGTTTACGGCGCTAATTTTGGCGTCGTCATGTTCGGGATTAACGCCCGATTGGACAACTTCGGGTTGCTGAGTGGCGGCGCCTATTTCAATGGAAACGGGCTGAGCGTGTCGCGCATCGACAATGCCGGGGATATTATCGGCGGCGTCAATGCAGCCATTCACCACGATGGCACGGAAACCCTGTCACTGAGCAATACCGGCACCATCCGCGGGACCGTCGCGGCTTTTTTCAGCGGCGGCGTGGCCACGACCGATCTGATCCGCAACCGGGGCGAGATGATCGGGGATATCCTGCTGGGCGGCGGCGATGACCGCTATGACGGGCGCGGTGGTTTCGTCGAGGGCACGGTTTACGGCGAGGCTGGCTTTGACACCTTTCGGCCGGGCAGCGGCATTGAGCTGTTCGACGGCGGCACCGATGTCGATACGCTGGATTTTCGCAGCACCTCCGGGGTGCGGGTCTATCTGGACGGGTCCGGGCTGAACACCGGTATGGCGGCGGGCGATGACTATGTCGGGATCGAACGGGTGCAGGGGTCGGCGCGCGGGGCCGATACGCTGGTGGGTGACGGCGCGGATAATTTATTGTACGGCTTTGGCGGGGCGGATATGCTGTCGGGCGGCACCGGTCTGGACCGTCTTATCGGAGGCGCCAGGATTGACCGGCTCATCGGCGGGCTGGGGGATGACAGGTTTATCTTTGAAACGCTGGGCGATTGTGGCGATGTGATCAGTGATTTCGCTGCGGTTGTCGGCAACGACGACAGGCTCTATTTCGAGGCGGCGGGGTTTGGCGGCGGGCTGGTGGCGGGCGCGCTGGCCGCTACGCAATTCCAGATCCGGGCCGACAATCTGGCGCAGGACGGCGATGACCGTTTCATCTTTCGCACCACCGATCAGACGCTGTGGTTCGATGTCAATGGCAATCTGGCGGGCGGTCTGACCCTGGTCGCCGATCTGCAAGCCAGCGCGGTGGTGACGGCGGCGGATATTCTGATTTACTAGGGCATTACCTAGTCGGGTTGAACCCCGACCTACTCGCCGTACGGCACCCAGATGTTCTTGACCTGGGTTGCCCGGCGCAGAAATTCGCGCCCCTGTCCCTCAGCCCCGGCCCAGTCGCGCGGCGGCACCGCCCATGTCACCTTCATGTTGCCCGCCGAGGCCTGTTCCATCATCCGCGCCCCATCCACTCCCCCGGCATACCAGAGCGCCGCCACATCGTCGTGGTCGGCCAGAACCTTGGCAAGGTCATCGCGCACCCCGGTCACGATATTGACGACGCCGCCCGGCAGGTCCGAGGTGTCAAACACCTGATACAGGTCGGTCACCGCCAGCGGCTGGTTTTGCGACGGCAGCGCCACCACCCGGTTGCCCATCGCAATCGCGGGCAACACCAGCGACAGGAACCCCAACAGCGGCGCACCGTTGGGGCAGGCCACGCCCATGACACCATAAGGCTCCGGCATCGCCAAAGTCACATGCGCCGATTTGGTGGCATGCACCGCGCCATCGAATTTGTCAGCCTGTGCGGCATAGTAGAAGCAGCGGCGGATCGCGGATTCGACCTCTGCTGCAGCCGCCGACACCCCGGCTTCGCGCAGCCTTGCGGCGAACTCCGCTGCCCGCGCCGACAGGTTTTCGCCAATGTAATACAGCACCTGCGCCCGGTTGTGGCCGGTGGCCTTGCCCCAGCCGCTGGCCTTATGCGCCGCCTCGACCGCGTTGCGGATATCCTTGCGGTTGCCCAATCCTGCCAGCCCTGAAAGCCCGCCCCGGCCCATCACCGCATAGGAGTAGCCGCCATCGGGCCGCTTTTGTGCGCCGCCGATATGCAGCTTGGCGGTGCGGTCGATCATGGGTTCGCCCTTGCGCGGGGCTTGCAGCACCGGGGCGCTGTTCAAGGGTTCCGGTGCCGCTTCCGCCTTGCCCTTCGGCTCCGGCAATTTCAGATATTCCCACATCCCCTCGCGCCCGCCCTCGCGGCCAAAGCCGCTTTCGCGGTAGCCGCCAAAGCCTGCACCGGCATCGAAGACATTGGTGCAATTGATCCAGACCACCCCGGCCTTGACCCGCGCTGCCAGATCCAGACACAGGTTCACGTTTTCCGACCAGATCGAGGCCGCCAGGCCGTAGCGGGTGTTGTTGGCCAGTTCCACCGCCTCATCCAGGGTGCGGAAGCTGGTCAGGGTGGCGATCGGGCCAAAGATTTCCACCTCGGACACCACATTGGCCGGGGCGACATTGGTGAAAAAACCGGGGGCGAAAAAGTTGCCTTTTGCGGGCAAGGCACAGGCTGCCTGATGCAGCACCGCGCCCGCTGCCTGCCCCTGTGCCACCAGATCGCGGATCCGCGCCAGTTGCACCGGATGCACGATGGCCCCGACATCGGTCGATTTGTCCAGCGGATCACCGACCCGCAGGGTTGCCAGCCGCGCCTGCAATTTCGCGGTAAGTGCCGCCGACACGCTTTGCTCGACCAATATCCGGCTGCCGCCACAGCAGACCTGGCCCTGATTGAACCAGATCGCATCCACCACGCCTTCGACCGCCGCATCCAGATCGGCATCGGCAAACACCACAAACGGCGATTTGCCGCCCAGTTCCAGCGTCAGCTTTTTCCCCGACCCCGCCGTTGCGGCGCGGATGATCCGCCCGACATCGGTCGATCCGGTAAAGGCAATTTTATCCACCGGTGCCGCCACCAAAGCCGCACCGGTGTCGCCATCGCCGGTGACGATGTTGACCACCCCCTTGGGCAGCCCCACTTCGGCGCATATTTCGGCGAATGCCAGCGCGGTCAGCGGGGTATATTCCGCCGGTTTCAGCACCAGGGTATTGCCCGCCGCAAGGGCAGGGGCAATCTTCCACGCCAGCATCAGCAGCGGGAAATTCCACGGGATGATCTGGCCACAGACCCCCACTGGCCCAGCGCCGGGAAATTCCTCTGCCAGCATTTCCGCCCACCCGGCATGGTGATAGAAATGCCGTGCCACCAGCGGCACATCGATATCGCGGGTCTCACGGATCGGTTTGCCGTTGTCCAGCACCTCCAGCACCGACAGAAAACGTTCGCGTTTCTGGATGGTGCGGGCAAGGGCATATAGCCACCTGGCCCGCGCATGGCCGGGCAGCGCCGACCATCCCGGCAATGCCGCCCGCGCTGCCGCCACCGCTGCCGCCACGTCCGCCGCCGTCCCCTGGCCCACCTCGGCAATCACCTCACCCGTCGCCGGGTTTTCCACCGTGAAAGTTGATGCTGCCTTGGCAAAGGCCCCGTTGATGTAATGGCCAAACGGCCCATGACCCTGCAGCCACTTCACCACCTCACCGCTGGCTTCGGGGGCGGGGCCATAGTCCATCGTGGTCAGGATCTCGGCAACTGTCGGCATCATTTCCCCCAGGTTTTATCGGTCGCCTGTCTTTCGCCAAAGCCGGAGACCACTTTTGTCGGACAGGCTCTAAGCCATCGCGTGGCGAGATGACGCGGCGTAACGCCCGGTGACGTGGTGTTCCAGCTGGCGTTCGATGTCGGCCAGCATCGAGGATGCGCCGATGCGGAACAGATCGGGTTGCAGCCACGCCAACCCCAGCTCTTCCTTCATCAGGATCTGCCAGGCCAAAGCATCTTTGGCGGTCTTTATCCCGCCTGCCGGTTTGAAGCCGATGCGATAGCCGGTGCGCGCGCCATAGTCGCGCAAGGCCCGCACCATCACCAGAGAGACGGGAAGCGTGGCGTTCACCCCCTCTTTCCCGGTCGATGTCTTGATGAAATCGGCCCCGGCCTGCATCGCCACCATCGAGGCATGGTAGACATTGCGCAGGGTGCGCAGATCGCCGGTGGCCAGAATCGCCTTCATGTGCGCCGCGCCACAGGCTTGCCGCATCTGCGCCAGTTCGTCATACAAAGCCTGCCAGTTGCCAGACAGGACATGGGCACGGGTGATGACAATGTCGATTTCATCGGCACCTTGGTCAACGGCATAGCGGATTTCTGCCAAACGCAGCGGTAACGGCATCAGCCCGGCCGGAAAGCCGGTGGCGACCGAGGCCACCGGGATGCCGGACCCTGACAGCGCCTTGACCGCCGCTGGCACCATGGTGGGATAGACGCAAATCGCCCCGGTGGTCAGTCGATCCAACCCCAGCCCCGCCATGATGTGATCGGCAATCGGGTGCCGCGCCTTGGCACAAAGCCGCGCCACCCTTTCATCGGTATCATCGCCCGACAGCGTGGTCAGGTCGATGCAGCGCACCGCATTGACCAGCCACGCCGCCTGCCACTGTTTTTTCACCGTGCGCCGGGTGGTCAATGTCGCCGCCCGCCGCTCTGCCGCCGAAGTGTTGACCGCCACCGCATCGAACCAGTCGCATTGCAGCGGGACACCCGGATTGCGGCCATGGTTGGGCAGGGAATGCGGGGCAGCTTGCATCGGCTTTCCTGTCAGGATCTTACCAAAGGGTCGAAAATCAGACCCTAGCGCGTTGTATAACCGCCATCAATCACCATCACCGCCCCGGTCATGTAGCTGGAAGCCGGGGTGGCGAGGAACAGTGCGGCGGTGGCAATCTCCTCGGGTTGGCCGACCCGGTCCATCGGGGTCATCTCGCGCCAGACCCGGGCCCATTCGGGGATCGCCAGGCCGCCCCTGGTCATGTCGGTTTCGATATAGCCCGGGGCGATGGCATTGACGCGGATATTGTCGCGCACCAGTTCGCTGCCCAGGCTTTGGGTCAGCATATGTACCGCCGCCTTGGAGGCGTTATAGACCGCCTGATCCTGCGGGATATTGGCGATCAGCGCCGAGATCGAGCCGATGTTGACGATGGTACCACCGCCGCGCCGCCGCAGCGCCGGAACAGCGGCCCGGCAACAGCGAAACAGCGCGGTGAAATTCAGACCCATCACTTCGGCCAGCCGCGCATCGTCAAAGCCTTCGGTGGCCCCATGGCCTGCAACCCCGGCGTTGTTGACCAGAATGTCCAATCCGCCAAACCGCGCTTCGGTTGCCGCAATCAGGTGATCCGGGGCACCGGGGTCGGTCAGGTCAGCGGCGATGAACTCCGCCTCATGCCCGGCAGCGCGCAGGCTGGCCAAGCCGCCACTGGCATCGGTGCGTGATGTCACCACCACCCTGGCCCCCGCCTCAGCCAGCCCATGCGCTATGGCCAGACCAATGCCCCTTGTGCCGCCGGTAATCAGTGCCACTTTTCCATCAGCCCGGAACCGGTCAATCAGCATCGGCTTTCTCCCTGTTCAGTGCGGCAGTTCGATCTGCAGTTTGACATCCGTTGGTCGCGCCTCTACCGCGCGGTCAAAGGCGGCGACAGCATCGGCAAAGCCAAAGGTTTCGGTAATCAGCGGTTTCAGATCGATCTTGCCCGAGGCCATCAGCGCAATCGCCCGGTCATAGACATTGGCATAGCGAAAAATCGTTCGCACCACCGCCTCTTTCGCCTGCAGCCCGACGATATCCACCGGCACCGGTGCCACCGGCATCCCGACCAGCACCACAGTGCCACCCGGGCAGACCAGGTTGGCGACATCCAGAATTGCCGGTGCGGCACCCGAGGACTCGAATACCACATCCGCGCCCCAGCCGCCGGTCGTGGCACGGACATGGTCTGCCAGCGACGCGGCGCGGATATTCACAACCTCGATCCCCGGGGTTCTGGCGATGATATCCAGTTTCGGCTGCGCCAGATCCGACACCACCACCCGCGCACAGCCCGAGGCCAGCGCCGCCAACGCCACCATCATCCCGATCGGCCCCGCCCCCATCACCACCGCCAGATCACCGGGCTTTATCGCCGCCTGCTGTGCCGCATGAACCCCGACCGCCAACGGCTCCACCATCGCGCCTTCGCCAAAGCTGAGGTGATCGGGAATGGCAAAGCAATAGTCGGCGGGATGCACCACTTCCGGGGTCAGACAGCCATGCACCGGCGGCGTCGCCCAGAACCGCACCGCCGGGTCGACATTATACATGCCCAGCCGCGATGCCCGTGACCTTGGGTCGGGAATACCCGGCTCCATGCAGACCCGTTGGCCGACCTTCAGATCGGCGACGTCAGAGCCGGTTTCCAGCACCACCCCCGCGGCTTCGTGCCCCAGAACCATCGGTTCCGTCACGACAAACGGGCCGATGCGGCCATGGGTGTAATAATGCACATCCGACCCGCAGATGCCGACGGTATGCACCGCAATGCGGACATCGCGGGGGCCAAGACTGCGGGGCAGCGCAAACTCCCGCAGGCACAGTTTGCCCATCCGTTCCAGCACCAGCGCCTGCATTGTTGCCCCCTTGTCCACTCGCCACCATCTTGCGGATTGCCGGGTGAAAGGCAACGGCTGCGGCTGGTGGATCATGGCGGTTATCGGCCCGCGCGCGCCACGCTTCCCGCTTTTGGGCAGAGTGACTGCATATGGCCACGCTCAAGTCATCACCCTCCCTCCCCCTTCGTGGGGAGGGTTGGGGTGGGGGCCTTCCCGACGGCCAAGACCGGCCCCCCTCCCCATCCCTCCCCCACAAATGGGGGGAGGGAGGTGTGCAATGCCTGGGGTGAAGCCATTTCGGAGGCCGCAAGGAAGTCGCTCTTGGCATCTGCGATTGTCCTGACCTTGAGGGGAGAGGCCGGGGGTGGGGGAACTTTGCGCACAACCCCCACCCCGGCCCACCCCACCAGGGGGAGGGAGCCGCGTCACCTGATCGGCAGACCCGCCAGCAACCCGGCTGTGGCGCTGCCGGTCGCAGGCAACAGCGGGATCAGGCAGGCCTGCACCGCATGATACAGGTCGGGTTTGCCGGTAAAGACCCTGTTGACCGGTTTCAGGTCCGGACCCAGTTCGGGGTACCAGCCGCCATGCTGCCAATCAATCAGATGGGTGGCGGCAAACGACCAGACCCGGCGGTACCAAAGTTCAAACGCCGGGTTGGCGCTGATCTGGCGCAGGACCGAGGCGGCGGCGATGGCTTCGGCGCAGGGCCACCAATAGCGGTCGGGGCGGCTTGGGCGGTCGCTCCAGTCGAGTGTATAGTAAAAGCCGCCGGTGTCGCTGTCCCAGCCGATGGCGCAGGTATGCAGAAACAGCGCCTCTGCCGCTTCGGGGAGCCACGCCAGTTTGCGCCCGCCGAGTTCCCACAGTTGCACCAGCAGGCGGCTCCATTCCAGCGCATGGCCGGGGGTGGTACCGGCGGGGCGGAACATCGGGTTGCCTTCATAGCGGCGGTCCACCTGCCAATCATCGGTGAAATGCTCCGCCACCCGCCAACCCTCGGTGCGGGCATGGCGGTTGATGATCAGTTCGGCAATCCGCTCCGCCATCGTCAGATAATCGCGGGTCCCCGAAGCCTCGAACGCCGCCATCAGCGCCTCGGTCAGGTGCATGTTGGAATTTTGCCCGCGGTATGGGCCAAGGGGGGACCAGTCGGCGGCATATTCCTCGGTGGTCGCCCCGGCCTTGTCGTCCCAGAACCGGCGCAACAGCACATCGGTGACATCGGCCATCATGCCTGCCGCCCCCGGATGCCCAACCACCATCGCCGAGGCAGAGGCCAAGAGCACAAAGGCATGGCCATAGGCCTGTTTGCTGGCATCCACTGGGCCTTTGTCATCCACCTGCCAGAACCAGCCGCCGTTCCTGGCGTCTTTGTGATGCGACGCCAGAAACGCCATGCCGTGATCCACCATCCGGTCGGCCCCGGGCAGCCCCAGCAGATGCGCCATGGCATAGCAATGCACCATCCGCGTGGTGTCATGCAGCCCGCGCATTACCCCACCCGGCCCCGGTGCAGGCAGCGGGGTACCGTCATCGCCGAGGGGGTAAAACCCGCCGCTGGGGTTGAAAGCCCGGTTTTGAAACAGCGCAAACAAGGTTCGCGCCTGATCCAGCAGCCATTGGCGATGCGCTGGCCGCGTTGTGAAAGCGGTGCCGTCGCTGCCTGCCCAATCCGATAATGCCATGATCCGCTCCCCTTTTGTCTCTGTCCGGTTCAGTTTAGCAGGATGCTGGCGGCGGGAAAGGGTTGCGCTTGACCTACCCCAGATTCGCCAGAAACCTGGCGATGGCATCCACCTCGGTCTGCCGGATCTCATGCCCGCCGCTGTGCCAGAACAGTTGCACCACAGCCCCCTGGGCCTGATACCAGTCGGCCAGCCTTTGGCTCAAAGGTGCCGGGCAGATCGGGTCGGTGCGACCGGCGCAGAGCAGCACCTGCCGGCCCGCCAGACCGGGTTGCGGTGGCGGGTCAAACGGGATCAGCGGGTGCAGCAGCACCAGCCGGTCAAACAGCCCCGGCGCGGCGAAGCTGACCGATGCCAGGATGTTGGCCCCGTTGGAATAGCCGATGCCGATGGTGGCTGAGGGAGTCCGCGCCGCCGTTTCCCGGCCGATCCAGTTGGCCATCGTCGTGGTGCGCAGGGCCAGGTCGGCCATGTCATAGACGCCTTCACCAGTGCGGCGGAAATAGCGGTTGGCACCGGCTTCGGACACATCGCCGCGTGGCGACAGCACCGCAGCCGGTGGCAACAGGCTGTGGGCCAGGGCGTGGAACTGATGTTCATCGCCACCGGTGCCGTGAAAGGTGAAGATCAGCGGCGCACCAGCGGCGGCTTCGGTGATGTTGGTCACATAGGCCATGGCGGTCAATCCGTCAGCGGTTCAAGCGTCTGTTCCAGCTTGCGGCGCAGATGTTCGTGCTGTGCGGGCAGCATCAGCGCCTGCCCCAGATGGGCAGTATCTTCGTCAAGGTCGAACCCCGGTTCATTGGTGGCCACTTCGAACAGGACACCGCCGGGGGTGCGGAAATAGATCGACCAGAAATAAGTGCGGTCGATCACCGGGGTGACTGCGGCACCGGCATCGCTCAGCGCCTGGCGCACCGCCAGTTGCGCTGCACGGTTTTCCACGGCGAAGGCCAGATGATGCACCGAGCCTGCGCCCTGCTGTGCTGCACTGGCCCCCGGGATCGCCTCGATATCGACAAAGTCGGCACCATTGCCGCCATGAACGGCAAAGCGGGTGACATTGTCCTGTTGTGCCAGTTCGTCGTATCCCATGAACCGCAGCAATTCGCCGGTGGCGGTGGCATCGGCCAACCGCATCGCGGCGGAATGGAAGCCGGTGATCGCCATCGCTGCGCCAACCCCGTTGCCGGTCCAGGCTTGCGGGTTGTCGCGGTCTGACTCGATCAGGGCAAAGCTGTCGCCATCGGGGCCCTGAAACAGCAGGCGGTGCTGGCCAAACCGGACATCGCGAGCCAGACCCCTGACCCCGTGGCTGCGCAACCGGTCTTCCCAGGCGTTCAAGCTGCCCGTTGGCACCGAAAAACTGGTGGTTGACACTTCCCCAACCCCGGGTTTGCCACGGGCGGCATCGGGAAACGGGAAATAGGTCATCACTGAGCCCGGAGTCCCGACAGCATCGGCGTAATACAGGTGATAGACATCCGGGGCATCGAAATTCACGGTTTTCTTGACCCGGCGCAGACCGAGGGTGTGGGTGAAGAAAGCGTTGTTCGGCTGTGCCGGACCGGCGAAAGACGTAACGTGGTGCAGGCCCTTGATCTGGTTCAACATGAGGATGGTCCTGGTTGCAAAGCGATGATGCACAGATAGGTCTGTGCATCCAATAACGGAACTCCGGCCTTTTCAACAGTTTCGGTGCGTGGATGCACAGATTTTGCGCTGCGTTCAGATCACCCGCTGAATTGCAAACCTATCGCACCATGCAAGCGGCGGATACCGGCTTTGGCGGTTGTTGCTGCGACGACAGCTACAGGTTTGCCTTTTCGCGACACCTTCGCCATAGCAGCCCGGACCAACGGTGCCGCGCCGAACCACACAAGGGTCCGGAACAACCAGGAACTGAACAGGGATATGGCCCCCCCTCCCACAGAGGGTGGGGTCAGGGATGGCGGGACTGGTGCAAGGTTTGGTGAAACCCGGCCCTTGTGGTACCGTTCAGCCAGGGCAAAGCTGAAACGGAGGCACCATGAACCTGAAACACCTGCTGTTCCTGTTCACCCTGCTGGCCGGACCGGCAGCCGCAGATCAAACGGTCCCACCGGTGACCTATGCCGGTCTGTGTGAAGCCTCTGCCGCTGTCTATCTCGGCGACCGCGGCGGGCGGCGCTATTTCGCCGTGGCGAGCGACGAGGTCAACATCCTGCGCAGCTATGACCTGGCGGCGGGCGGGGTGGGGAAAACCCATGACATCCGGCCCTTTACCGGGTTTGACAAATCCGACATCGAAGGCGGTGCCCGGATTGGCGACCGGGTCTGGTGGATCAGTTCCCACTCCGTTACCGCGTCTGGCAAGGACAAGCAGGAGCGGCGCATCCTGATCAGGACCGGCCTGACCTGGGGGTCAAAGGGGCCGGAATTGCAGCCGCTGGGCCTGTCGCTGGATCTGCGCGACGCCATTGCCGGTGCACTCGCCGCCCCGGCGTCCAAGCTGAATATCGAAGCGCTGGCGGCGGGTGCCGATGGGGCGCTGCTGATCGGTTTGCGGGCACCGTTGGCGGGCGATCTGGCGCAGGTTCTGCCATTGCGCAACCCGGATCGGGTGTTGGAGGGCGAGCCGGCGGAGTTTGGGCCGGTGCTGCGGATCGACCTGGGCACCTATGGCATCCGAAGTCTGGAACAGCTGAAGGATGGCCGGTTTCTGGTGGTGGCAGGTCCGGTCTCCGATGGCGGTGCCGCGTTTCGGCTGTATCTGTGGGACGGCGTTTCTGGTGTGCCACAGGCCCTTGCCGCCCCGCCGCTGGACGGTTTGCGGCCAGAGGCGGCGTTTCAGCGCGAGGATGGCGCGGTCATGCTGCTGAGCGATGATGGCGACCCCTGTGCCGCACAGGGTCTGGCTGACGATCAGCCCAAAGGTGCCGCCAAGCGGCAGTTTCGCTGGATCAGGGTCGAATTGCCGTGACCCCTGTCGGGCAGTCTGCATGGCTTTGGCGGGCAGGGTGCCGAAATCTGCCACTTGAACCCGGGGCCATGCCAGGATGAGCAAGCTGAAACTTCTGATTTCCGGCGCCTCCGGCTATATCGCTGCCCATGTGGTGGAACAGGCGCTGGCAGCCGGGCATCTGGTCACCGGCACGGTGCGCAACCCGCAGGATGGCGCCAAGGTCGGGCATCTGACGGCGATGGCGGGGCCGGAGCGGTTGCAACTGGTGGCCGCCGAGCTGACCGACCCTGACCCCTTTACCGCCCATGCCGATGTCGATGCGGTGCTGCATCTGGCCAGCCCCTATACCCTCAATGTCCGCGACCCACAGCGCGATCTGGTCGACCCGGCGGTCCAGGGAACCCTGTCGATGCTGCGGGCGGCTGCGGCCAACCCAAGGGTCAAACGGGTGGTGCTGACCTCCTCGATTGCGGCAGTGACCGACAGCCCCGATGACCGGGTTCTGACCGAGGCCGACTGGAACACCCGGTCCAGCCTGACCCGCAACCCCTATCATTTTTCCAAGACTTTGGCGGAACGGGCGGCGTGGGATTTCATGGCGCGCGAAAAGCCGGGGTTCACGCTGGTGGCGATCAATCCGTTTCTGGTGGTGGGGCCGTCGCATGCCAGCGCGATCAATACCTCGCCCCAGACCCTGCTGAACATCCTCAAAGGCACCTATCCGGCGGTGCTGGCACTGACCTGGGGCTTTGTCGATGTGCGCGATGTGGCTGCGGCCCAAATCGCGGCGATGGCGCGGGCGGCGGCATCGGGGCGTTACCTGTGCGTTTCGGAAAACCTGAGCATGGCACAGGTGATGGCCCTGATGCGCGCCGAAGGCTACATGGGCAGATATCCGAAACTCGATCTGACCGGCCCGGCCGGCACCGCCCTGATGAAACTGGCCAGCTATTCCCAGGGCCGGGGCATCGGCAGCTATCTGCGCACCCATCTGGGCCGGGTGCCGCGCTATGACACCGCAAAATCGCAGCGGGATCTGGGGATGGTGTACCGCCCTGCGGCGGAAAGCCTGCGCGATACATTGGCCGATCTGGTGCATTGGGGCCATCTGGCCGCCCCGACCCGGCAGGGTTCACACAGATGAAACCATCCTGATCTAGCCTTGGCCTCTTGCTGCCAGGTTGGTGGCGGCGTTGAGGGGCTGTGATGCAGGACCGGCGGGAAGCCTTTGAAATCGCCGGGCGGCGGATTCCGCCGCGCAGACGCGCCACGGTGAACCTGCCCTTGACGGCGCTGGCGGATCTGACGCCGGTAACGCTGCCCTTGCATGTGGTGCATGGCGGGCGGCCGGGACCGGTGATGTTTGTCTCTGCCGCCGTCCATGGCGATGAGGTCATCGGTGTCGATATCGTCCGCCGTCTGCTGCGCGCCCCGCAGCTGAACAATATCGCCGGGACCCTGCTGGCGGTGCCGATCGTCAACACCTTTGGCTTTCTCAGCCAGTCGCGCTATCTGCCGGACCGGCGCGACCTGAACCGGTCGTTTCCCGGATCGGCGGGCGGGTCTCTGGCCTCAAGGCTGGCCTGTCTGTTCCGCACCGAAATCATGGCGCGCTGTTCACACGGGATTGATCTGCATTCAGCGGCGATCCACCGCACCAACCTGCCGCAAATCCGGGTGTCGCCGGGCCGGCCCGAGGCGTTGCGGCTGGCGCATGCCTTTGGCGCGCCGGTGATCCTCGCCTCAAGGACCCGCGATGGGTCACTCCGCGAAATGGCAGGACAGATGGGGGTGGAAACCCTGTTGTTCGAGGCTGGGGAAGGGCTGCGGATCGACGAGGCGGCGGCACGGCTGGGGGTGGCGGGGATTTTGCGGGTGATGGCGGTGCTGGGGATGATCCCCGCAGGCAGCCTGCCACGGTCCCGGACCCAAAGCCTGCAGTGCGGCCGAAGCGACTGGTTGCGTGCTCCCGCCGCAGGGCTGGTGGCGATGGCGGCGGGCATTGGCGACAAGGTGCTGGCCGGTCAGGTGCTGGGCACGATTTCCGACCCGTTCGGTGAAACCGAAACCGAGATTGTAGCACCCCGCGACGGCATCATCATCGGCGCGCTGACCCTGCCGGTGGCCAACGAAGGCGACGCGGTGTTCCACCTGGCCGAACTGCCCCTCGACCAGATCGGCGCGGCCCCCGAGGCCGAAGCAGCGCAGATGCCGGATGAGGACGAGATCATCTGAGTCCGCCCGCCCTGCAGGCAGAAAATTCTGCAAGAATTTTGGCAAAATCCTGTGCAGGATTTTTCTGGTGTGCCACAGGCAGCGATCCGTCGATTCCAGCGGAGCATGGCTGGATCAGGCCATCCCCGCCGCACCTGGATGCTACCCGGCTTTCCGAAATGAACTGCCACATCCGCTTTCCTGGGGCAACTGACCAGAAACCTGCTACCCTGTCAAAGACGTTTCAGGGAACAGAGGGGTCGGCATGCCATTCCTTCGCTCAGTTGTATTGGCGCTGCTGCCGCCACGCTGGCGCGCCGATGCCGAACGGGACTCGCGTCTCTGGTTGACCGAATGCACCCGCTGCGGTCATGTCAGCACTGTCTGGGACCTGGGTGGCATGCGCTGGCGGGCGGCGGGCAGGCCATTGACCGGGATGCGCTGTATTGGCTGCAACAAGTTCGCGATGCAGCGGATTAGCAAGCCCTGATCGCGGGGCGTTTCAAGGAGGAACTGGGATGATGAGGCTTGATTTGACAACGCTGTTCGGGGTGTTGGTTGGGGTGCTGTTAGCGGCGCCGGTGGCGGCCCAATCGCTGTCGGGCAGCTATGCGGTGGCAGGCACCAATCTGGACGGCTCTCCCTATGGCGGCAGCGCCGAGGTGGTCTGGACCTCGGATACCAGTTGCGAGATTTTCTGGAACACCGGCGGCACCAGTTCGCAAGGCATCTGCATGCGCAGCGGCACCGTGTTCACCGCGGCCTATGTGCTGGGCGACAAGATCGGCATGGTGATCTATCGGATCCAGTCCGGCGGCGTGCTGGACGGGCTTTGGACCGTTTCGGGGACCGATGGCGCGGGCACCGAGGTGCTGACGCCGCAGTAGCGGCACAGCAAAAGGCCCCGGCGTTTCCACCGGGGCCTTCCTGTCCGTTGAAACCCGCCCTTACGCGTCGGCTTCTTCGCGCTTTTCGGTGATTTCCACCCCGGTTTCCTGATCCACCATCTTCATCCCCAGCTTGACCTTGCCGCGATCGTCAAAGCCCAACAGCTTGACCTTCACTTCCTGGCCTTCCTTGAGCAGCTCGTTCGGATTATTTAGCCGCTTACCCGAGATCACGTTCTTGTGATCAAGTCAGACCGCAGTCGAGAGCATCCGAACAGTTTGGATAAGTCACTCTACTCCACCATGGGCCGACCTCCCACAGGAGTTCCCAACATCGACGTTCACGGAAGTCCACTGGAACTCACTGAAGTCCACTGAAGCTTACTGAAGTCCATTGGAGACCACGGAGACTCAGGTGCTTTCAGCGAACAGATCCTCGCGGCCTGACCGAGCTACGGCAAGAATCCACGTAGCGAACGACCGAGTTGGAAGACGATAGTAGCCCCTGCGCGCATCGTCCGAAAGAATGATTTCTCTGCCCTTGAGTGCCACTAAAGCGTTGTCAATGTTTGTAGCTGCAACCCCGCAATTCGTGACAATGTCCTTCCTTGAAATCCACTGGTCGCCAAATGTGGCCATATAGTCCAAAACTTTCCTGTATTCCGAGGAATAAATTTTGGAGTAATACATCTTGCTGAAGTACTTTGCGCCAAGCTGGGTAATAGCCCCAATCTCTGAATAAGCTCCATGATCGACATCGGATAAGTCGATGCTACCGTCTACATCGGACTGAAAGGCAGAGAAAGAAAACTGCTGGACGAAATGGGGATAACCCTCTGATAAAGATGCGATCAACTCACAAGCGTCATCCGCTATCTTGGTTTTCTCGCTATTCTTCTCATTTGCAATTTCCAAACCCCGATGCACTACCAGCTCCATTTCGTGCGGCTCCAACGGGTGCATTTCCAGAATCTGAAAGACCCTCAAAGACGACTCGTGGCTTTCCCTCAGACGGTTCACGATCAACGACTGACCGGCAAGAACCAAGAGCAGTCTGGTGCGCCCTCGTTTCGCCAGCCGTTCCGTGAACACCTTGACAAATGCTCCAAGTTCAGCTGAAACGGGTGGACTGTCTGCCTCGTCGAGAAGGATGACCACCCCATCAAATTCATCGCTGTCAATGGTTTGGCCAATCACCCGAACAAGGTCGTCCATCAGTTCATCTGGCTCTAATTCGTCATCTCTTCCGTTGTACTTTACCCCCAAAATTTCCCAATTTGACAGAAATTCCCAAACTACTTTCGCCTTTTCTTGGAGTTTCTTTTGATCCCGCAGCTTTGAACGAAGTTCTCTGGCGATCTGCTTTACCAAGCCAACTTGGCTGGTGACACCGGCAAGGTCAGTTGATACGGTCAGAAAATTAAAATTTGGGCTTCCACTCCCAATCTCCCCACGAGCAACCAAGTCAGCGTAGAACATCAAAGAAGACTTCCCAATTCCTCGCTCCCCAGTCAAGAGAAGGTGCTGCGGATTCCCATTTTTGGTCTGGAAGAGTGCTTGCTGAATGCACGAAATCTCATCGTCACGACCGATGAACATGCCAGGGTAAGCGATTCCATTTGGAACAAAGGGGTTGAACTTCATTGCAAAAAAATCCCTCTGTCGCAGGAATTGACCTGTGAGGCCCCGGCGTTTCCACCGGGGCCTTCCTGTCCGTTGAAACCCGCCCTTACGCGTCGGCTTCTTCGCGCTTTTCGGTGATTTCCACACCGGTTTCCTGATCGACCATCTTCATCCCCAGCTTGACCTTGCCGCGATCGTCAAAGCCCAACAGCTTGACCTTCACTTCCTGGCCTTCCTTGAGCAGCTCGTTCGGGTGGTTCAGCCGCCTGCCGGTGATTTGCGACACATGCACCAGACCGTCGCGCTTGCCAAAGAAGTTCACGAACGCGCCGAAATCGACCAGTTTCACCACGCGGCCGGTGTAGATCTTGCCTTCTTCCGGTTCTGCCACGATCGACCAGATCATGTCATAGGCTTTCTTGATGTTGTCGGCATTGTTCGACGCGATCTTGATGATGCCGTCGTCGTTGATGTCGACCTTGGCACCCGACAGTTCGACGATTTCGCGGATCACCTTGCCGCCGGACCCGATGACTTCACGGATCTTGTCGGTGGGGATCTGCAGGGTTTCGATCTTCGGCGCATATTGGCTGAACGCCTGCGCCTTGGTCAAAGCCTTGGCCATTTCGCCGAGGATATGGAGACGGCCGTCCTTGGCCTGTGCCAACGCGGTTTCCATGATAGCCGGGGTAATCCCGGCAATCTTGATATCCATCTGCAGGCTGGTGATGCCGTTCTCGGTCCCTGCCACCTTGAAATCCATGTCGCCGAGGTGGTCCTCGTCGCCCAGAATGTCGGTCAGCACGGCGTAGCGGCCATCGTCTTCCAGGATCAGCCCCATGGCGACACCGGCCACCGGCGCTTTCAGCGGCACACCGGCATCCATCATCGACAGTGAACCGCCGCAGACCGATGCCATCGAGGAGGAGCCGTTGCTTTCGGTAATCTCCGACACCACCCGAACAGTATAGGGGAAATCGGTCGGTGCAGGCAGCACCGCCTGCAACGCCCGCCATGCCAGTTTGCCATGGCCGATTTCACGCCGACCCGGGCCAGACACCCGGCCAACCTCACCAACCGAATAGGGCGGGAAGTTGTAGTGCAGCAGGAAGTTCGACCGGCTGTTGCCATGCAGGGCGTCGATGATCTGCTCATCTTCGCCGGTGCCCAGAGTGGTCACCACCAGCGCCTGGGTTTCGCCACGGGTAAACAGGGCAGACCCATGGGTACGTGGCAGAATGCCGGTTTCAGAGACGATCGGGCGCACGGTCCTGGTGTCGCGGCCATCGATGCGGGCACCGCCGTTGATGATGTCACCGCGCAGGATCGAGCTTTCCAGCTTTTTGATCGCCGAACCAAGGTTGGAATCGGCCTGCTGGTCGTCGCTCAGCGCCGCCTTGATCGCGGCAGAGGCGGCATCAATGGCATTGGTGCGCTGCTGCTTGTCACGCAGGCCGAAAGCGGCGCGCATCTGGGTTTCCCCGGTTGCTTTCACCACGGCATAAAGCTCGGAATAGTCCGGTGCATCAAAGTGGAACGGTTCCTTGGCAGCCGCTTCGGCAAGGTCGATAATCAGATCGATCACCGGCTGCATCGCCTCGTGGCCAAACTTCACCGCCCCCAGCATTTCCGCCTCGGACAGTTCATAGGCTTCGGATTCCACCATCATCACGGCGTCTTTGGTACCGGCAATCACCAGATCAAGCCGCTGATCCGGGTTGTTGCGCAGGTTCACCATATCGTCAACCTGCGGGTTCAGTACGTAATTGCCGCCGGTAAAGCCGACACGGGCAGCACCGATCGGGCCCCGGAACGGCACACCGGAGAGTGTCAGCGCAGCAGAGGCGGCGATCAGGGCGACGATGTCGGGTTCATTGACCAGATCGTGGCTCAGCACCGTCGCCATCACCAGCACTTCATTCTTGAAGCCTTCGACAAACAGCGGCCGCACCGGGCGGTCGATCAGCCGCGACGTCAGGGTTTCCTTTTCGCTTGGTCGGGCCTCGCGCTTGAAAAAACCACCGGGGACCTTGCCCGCAGCATAGTATTTTTCCTGATAATGCACGGTCAGCGGGAAAAAATCCTGCCCCGGCTTTTGGGTGCGGGCATAGGTCACGTTGGCCATCACAGAGGTTTCACCAAGCGTGGCGATCACCGTACCGTCGGCCTGACGCGCAATTTTCCCGGTTTCCAGTGTCAGCGTTTCGCCGCCCCACTGGATTGATTTCGTAACGACGTTGAACATCTTTCGTTTCCTCTGGGGCTTCCGGTCGCCCGGCTCCCCGATCTGGCGGCCCCATTGCCGCCGCCCCCAATCCTCACGCATGTGCCCGGGGGTAAGGGCGCCACGTCACAGATGGCGGGGGCCATACAGGAAAAGCGGGGGGAGGGGAAGGGGGGGGCGTGCAGGGTGAAACATGGCGTTACGCAACGGGGCCTGCTCGGCTGCGGTTGCAGCCCTCAGGACAGGCGGCCTGAACCAGCCGGCGCCTTTCCGACAGAGATCCGGGGGCCTGACCCGGACCGCGTTCCCGTCACCTTGGGGCCTGATCGGTCCGCGCACCTACTTGGCCCCGGGAAACGCCACAGCAGGGGCCATCAGCACTTCGGCGGGGATCAGCGTCAGGGTTGCCTGATGCGTCGCTTGCAGAACCACCAAAGGCGCTTCGCCTTCGTGCCAGGCCTGCAGCCAGCGCGCCGCACACAGGCACCAGCGGTCACCCGGTCGCAGCCCGGAAAAACCGAACTCCGGCCGGGGCGTGGACAGGTCATTGCCCAGATATTTCGACAGCGCCAGAAACTCGGCACTCATCACCGCGCAAACCGTGTGGATGCCGTGATCCGCCGGGCCGGTATCGCAACAGCCATTGCGGTAAAACCCGGTAAGGGGGGCAGTGGAACAGGGGTCCAGCTTGCCACCCAGCACATTCAGCGACGCCACACGATCGTCAGCCATGATATCTCTCCGGCAGTGTTGCAAACAGCGGTTGGCAAGGTTGGTCTCTTCTCCCTCTTCTCGGTTGCGCGGGTCGGGATGGGGGGGCAGAACGCGGCCCTGCCAATACAAAGGTCATTGGCTGAACCGCTGTGCCAGCCGCTGCAGCAGGGTCAGCGGCGGGTCTTCTGCCACGCCGGGTTGTTCCACCGGAAGCGCTTGCGGTTTGCGGATCGGTCTTGCCGCTGGCGGCGGTGCCAGCCGCAGCGCAACATCATTGAGGAACCCGGGGCCATCGCCTGCCGCCAGCTTGGGTGCCGCCACTGACATTGCCTCCAGCAGCGGCTGCAACCAGACCTGATCGGCCTTGGCGAAATCATGCAAGACATAGGCGGCCACCGCGTCCTTGTGACCGGGATGGCCGATGCCAAGGCGCAACCGGCGATAGGTATCCCCCAACTGCCCGTGGATCGAGCGCAGGCCATTATGCCCGGCATGGCCACCGCCCTGTTTCAGCCTGATCTTGCCGGGTGCCAGATCCAGTTCATCGTGTACCACCAGCAGCGCCTCGGCTGGCAGCTTGTAGAACCGCAAGGCTTCGGCCACCGACTGGCCTGACAGGTTCATGAAGGTGCCGGGTTTCAGCAGCACCAGCTTTTCCCCGCCCAGAACGCCTTCGGCCCAGAAGCCGTGAAACCCCCTGCGCCACGGGGCAAAGCCATGGTCGGCGGCGATCCTGTCCACCGCCATGAACCCGATATTGTGGCGGTTGGCGGCATAGCTTGCCCCCGGATTGCCAAGACCTGCCCAGATCAGCATCGGGACTCCTGTCTGCCGCCTTTACCTGAATGTCCATACCGCTGCCAGCGGCGGACGTCACCGCCAAAAGCAGCGCCAAATGAAAACGCGGCACCGGTTGGGGCGCCGCGTTTCCGGTCAGCCAAAGGCCGGTTATTCGTTGTCTGTCGAGCGCAGGCCCGACGGGGCCGAGATGTTGGCAACCACGAAATTGCGGTTGATCGTGGGTTTTGCGCCTTCGGGCAGCGGGATGTCATTGATATGGATGACATCGCCGACGTTCAGGCCGGTCAGATCGACGGTGATGTGATCAGGGATTTCCCCTGCCGTCACTTCCAGTTCAACCTCGGGGCGCACCACGGTCAGGGTGCCGCCACGCTTGATCCCCGGTGCAGCTTCATGGTTGATGAAGGTCACATGGATGAACAGGTTGATCCGGCTGGCGCGGCGCAGGCGCATCAGATCGACATGGGTTGGCGAATCCTTGACGACATCGCGCTGCACACCCCGGCAGATCACGCGCACATCTTCGTGGCCCGCAACTTTCAGGTTGAACAGCGTCGACAGGAAGCGCCCTGCTTTCAGCTTTTTCAGCAGCGGGTAGTAGTCAAAGTTCAACGGCAGCGGATCGACACCACCACCGTAAACGATACCGGGTACGTTGCCCTCACGACGAGCTTGACGGGCGGCCCCCTTGCCTGACCCCGTCCGTACCTCGGCGTGAAGATCAGGGATCTCACCAGCCATAGGATACTCCATTTCCAAATAAAACAGCCACCCTCCAAGGGTGCGTGGCTGCGAATGGCGGCTATAGGGCAGATTCGGCGCGAAGGGAAGGGGGTGTGCGGCAGCCGACACCGGCAGCGCATGGCGGGGCCGGTACTTCCGGAGTTGCCATGCAGCGCGCTATTGCGCCGCCACTGGTCCTTGCAGCGGCGCACCACCGCATCACTTGGCCATGGACACATCCAGATAGCCGATGGTTGCCGCCACCATCTTGTCCAGGGTTTCAGGGCCGGTAAAGGCGTTGAACACATGGTCCATTTCTTCGGTCCAAAGCTGTTCAGGGCCATCGTGCGACGCGATCAGCAGGTCGGCGTCGGCGGGGAGCACGGTGGTGTCGAGCATGCCTTTGGTCACAAACAGCGGCCCCTTGTAGGCGGCAATCTCCTGCGCCGGGTCAAAGCTGGTGACGCCTTCGAAATAGCCCTGTTTCAGGCCGATCACCGCCCCCCAGGGCAAGGTGATTTCCAGCGGTGTGTCGCCGGTGGTCAGACCCTTGTCCAGCGTGGCGGCCCCCAACAACCCGGCAAAGGTGGCTTTGGGGGTGGCGACCGCTTGCCACAGCGCAACGGCGTCGGGGATACCCGAACGCCCGGCCACAGCGGTTGCCACCAGCCCGCCCTGACTCCAGCCGATGATGGCAAGCTCCGACCCCTTGACGCGCGGGTCCGCCGTCATCACCTCGACCGCTTTCAGGCCATCGGCAATCTGCCCCTCAAATGTGGTGTCGGCAAAGCTGCCGTCGCTTTCACCAGAGCCGCGAAAATCGATCCGCAGGCTGGCATATCCCGCCGCCGCCAACAGCCGCGCCGTACGGGAAAACACGCCGTCTTCGGTGGTGGCAACCGGCAGTTCGTCGCGGGTGCCGGTAAAGCCGTGAAACAGCAGCACCACCGGCGCGGGGCCACCATCGGGCAGCGACAAAGTCCCCACCACCTTGCCGCCCTGGCTGTCAAAGCTCATCACCTCTTCGCCCGCCTGTGCGGTAAACGGCAGACCGACAGCCATCGCTGCGCCTATCCACATCGGTGTCAGTTTCATCGGAACCCCCTTCGTGTAAAATCAAAAGTCTACGGACGGGGTCTGGCCAATGTCAACGATTCCACCGATCGGTGCGGTCAGACCCACTCCCCCTCAAAATCCCCCGGTACCAGCAGGTTATGCGCCCCCAACCCTGCCACGTTCTTCTCGCCACACAGCGCCATGGTGATATCCAGCTCTTTCTGGATCACCTCCAGCGCCCGGGTGACACCGGCCTGCCCCATCGCCCCCAGCCCATGGATATAGCTGCGCCCGATCATGGTGCCTTTGGCCCCCATCGCCAAAGCCTTCAGCACATCCTGGCCAGACCGGATGCCGCCATCGATCCAGACCTTGGTCTGATCGTGGGCGGCACGCACCACCTGTGGCAGCATCGCGCCATGATCGATTTCTCTACCCTTGCCATCGCCGCAGCAAAGCGCCAACGGTCGCGGCCAGTTCGCCACTGATCCCCATCACGCCAGTCAGATCGACGTTGCCGATTTTTCGATTGGCGAGTAGGCAAGCCTGTGCCAGCCTCTGCGGGTACTGGGAGGCGAGCGTCGATGACCGCGGTGACCTGCATTGGATTGGGGTTGATGGGTTCGGCCCTTGCGCGGGCAGCCTTGGCATCCGGGTATGGCGTCACGGTGTGGAACCGCACGCCCGCAAAGGCACAGGCCTGGCGGACCTCGGCGCATTGGCTGCCGACACGGTAGGGGACGCGATTGCCGCCAGTCCGATCGTGCTGATCTGCATCGACAGCTACGCCTCCACCCGCGCGCTTCTGGGGGCTGACGGCCTGGCGACACATCTCGCCGGGCGCACCCTTGTCAATCTGACCACCGGCACCCCGCGCGAGGCCGAAGCGCTTTCGGGCTGGGTCGCAGCGCAGGGCGGGACTTATCTCGATGGGGCGATCCTGTGCGGCCCGAATGAAATCGGCGCCAAGACGGGTGAGGTTCTCATTTCAGGTGACGCGCTGGCATGGCAAGTCGCAGGGCCGCTTTTGAGCTGCCTTGCCGGAACAGTGCGCTACGTGGGTCAGTCGGTCGCCGCAGCAGCGCTTGACCTTGCATGGCTGACGATGTCCTACGTGCAGTTCATTGGTGTCGCCCATGCGGCGTCATTGGGCTTCATGCTGTCTGGTTTGCCTTCGACTTTGCCTTTAACCATGATGACGCCGTGGTCTTTGCCTGGTGTGCAAACCTGATCCGGGGTTTCGCCGACGAGCTGTATCTGGTGGAGGGGAGCCTTCCGATGGTCCCGCATCCAGACGAACAGCACACCGCATCACCCCGATGGGGCCTGCCGGGAAGATGCTGGTTCAACACCCCCCCTTACACCCACTCCCCCTCGAAATCCTTTGGCACCAGCACATGGCTACGGTTGCTGCGGGCGATGTCGGCGGCCTTTTGCACCCCGGTCAGTGCCATGGTGATGTCCAGCTCCTTTTGGATCACCTGCAGCGCCTTTGTTACCCCTGCCTGCCCCATTGCCCCCAGCCCATAGATATAGGGTCGCCCGATAAAGGTGCCGTGCGCCCCCAGCGCCAGCGCCTTGAACACGTCCTGGCCAGAGCGGATACCGCCGTCGATATGAACCTCGACCCTGTCCCCTACCGCCCGCAGGATGGATGGCAGCATCCGGATCGACGACAGCGCCCCATCCAGTTGCCGCCCGCCGTGGTTTGACACGATGATCGCATCGGCCCCGAAATCGGCGGCGATGCGGGCGTCTTCGGGGTCGTTGATCCCCTTCAGGATCAGCTTGCCGCCCCACTGGTCGCGGATGCGGGCGATCTTGGTCCAGTCCAGTTTGGGATCAAACTGTTCGTTGGTCCAGGACATCAGCGACGAGATGTCGCCGACCCCCTTGGCATGGCCGACAATGTTGCGAAAGGTCCGGCGCCGGGTGCCCAGCATCCCCAGCGACCAGCGCGGCTTGGTCATCATGTCCAACAGGTTCGGCAGAGTCAGCCGCGGCGGGGCGGACAGGCCGTTTTTCAGGTCCTTGTGGCGCTGCCCCAATATTTGCAGATCCAGCGTCAAGACCAGCGCAGACACCCGCGCCGCCCTGGCGCGTTCGATCATGCCGGACACAAACTCCTGATCCTTCATCACATACAACTGGAACCAGAACGGCGCGGTGATATGGGCCGCGACATCTTCGATCGAACAGATGCTCATGGTTGACAGAGTATAGGGCACGCCAAACGCCTCGGCAGCCCGCGCCGCCTTGATCTCGCCGTCGGCGCATTGCATCCCGGTCATCCCCACCGGCGCCAGCGCCACCGGCATCGCCACCGGCTGGCCGATCATTTCCGACGCGGTGCTGCGCCCCGACATATCCACCGCCACCCGCTGCCGCAGCCTGATCTTGCTGAAATCAGAAGTGTTTTCCCGGAATGTCTGCTCGGTGTAAGACCCGCTTTCGCAGTAATCATAGAACATCTTCGGCACCCGGCGGCGGTGCAGGCGTTTCAGATCGTCGATGCAGGTAATCGCGGGCATGGCGGGTCTTTCGATCGCAGGCGCTGAACTGCCCGATGCTTAGCGCTGCGACCGGGCAGTGGCAACTGCCACTCAACGCGGTGTCTCTCAACGCGGAGCCGCTCAACGCGGAGCTGTTCAGCTCGGTCGGGCAAACCGCCGGTCCGGCACGATCCTGATCAATGCCACCGCGATCGGCAGCCCCCCGATATCCACAGGTTGACAAGGGCCAGCGGGATCGCGGCGACACCGGCCGCAAGCGACAGTTTGCCTTTGGCACCGGACCCAAAAAGCCCTCAAGCCTGTCCGACCAATACCGACGGCCCCTTGAAGTGACCCTTGCCCTCCCTCGCCCTTCGTGGTGAGGGCCGGGGTGAGGGTCGCTCCAGCGCTTGAGTGCGGGATGGAATGCCGCGCAAAATCAGCGGCCTGACAGTCCCCCGCCCTCACCCTCCTCACGAAGGGGGAGGGGATTTCTGTGCACCCTTGGTCAATCGACAAGAGTCCCTTCAAGGGGCCGTTGGTATTATGTGAAGTATAAATTGGTGCCCGAGGTCGGACTCGAACCGACACGCCTCGCGGCGGAGGATTTTGAGTCCTCTGCGTCTACCATTCCACCACTCGGGCCTGTGCTTGCGTTTAGCGCCGTGGCAAAGCGCCGTCAACCGTCAGCGCGGCGCATCTTTACAAGCGTTTGGCGGAAAAGGTGTCGCAGGCGGTCACTTCGCCGCTGTCAAAGCCTGCCTCGAACCATGTCATCCGCTGCGCCGAGGTGCCGTGGGTAAAGCTGTCGGGCATCGGGCGGCGGCCTGCCTCGCGTTGCAGGGTATCGTCGCCGATCTGTCGGGCGGCGTTCATCGCCTCCTCAATATCGCCACGTTCAATCGATCCGAACATCTGTTGCGCCGTCCTGGCCCAGATGCCGGAAAAACAGTCGGCCTGCAGTTCGATCCGAACCGAAATCTCATTCGACTCCACCTCGGACGACCGCGCCCGTATCTCGTTGGCTTTGCCCAGAATCCCCAGTTCATCCTGCACATAATGGCCGATTTCATGCGCCACCACATAGGCACTGGCAAAATCGCCACCTGCCCCGAGTTGCTCTGACATTGTGACGAAAAAGCTGGTGTCCAGATAAACCTTCTGATCGCCGGGGCAATAGAACGGACCGGTGGCTTCAGAGGCGCCGCCACAGGCGGAATTGGTCGCCTCCTTGAACAGCACCAGGGTTGCCGGGTCATAGGTGCGGCCCAGTTGGTCCTGAAAGATCCGGGCCCAGACCTCTTCGGTATCGGCGAGGGTGACAGAGACAAACTTCGCCGCCTGTTGGTCGGCTTCGGTGATCTCCACCGTGCCACCCTGCTGCACCGTGCCGCCGCCCTGATCCAGCAGCGGTGTCAGATCGACGCCCAGAAAGGCCCCGATCACCACCACCACCAGCACACCCACACCGCCAACCCCGGCGCTGCGCCCACTGATGCGACTACCCGAGGCGCGGCGATCCTCGATATTGCTGCTGCCACGACGACCCTGCCACTTCATCGTCACCTCCCTGAATTGGGATGATCCTACCGGGGTTTCGCCACTGCCGAAAGCCCGGTTTCCGGAGGCTGGCGACGCCTTGCCCATTGCACCGCAGCGAGTGGAACGCTAGGGCAGGACCGACCCACCGCGGAACCCGGAGCCGGAATGCTGAATGCGATCTATTTATGGACCCTGAAATGGGCCGGTTCAAGACAGGCGCCGGTGGCGCTGGGTGCGGTGTCTTTCGTTGAAAGTTCGGTGTTTCCGATCCCTGCCGATGTGCTGTTCATCCCGATGTGTCTGGCCCGGCCGGACCGGGCGATGCGCTACGCGCTGATTGCCACCGTCACCTCGGTGCTGGGCGGCATCATGGGCTGGGCCATCGGCTTTTACGCCTTTGACCTGATTGCCCGGCCGCTGCTGGAAGCCTATGGTAAAATGGCGGCGTTCGAGGATTTGAAGGCGTCAACCGGCGACAGTGCGATTCTGGCAATGCTGGTGACATCGGGGCTGAGCCATGTGCCGCCGATGAAGGTGGTCACCATCCTGTCGGGTGTCGTTGCCTTTGACCTCAAGCTGTTCATCCTGTCCGCCATTGTCGCCCGCGGTGCCCGGTTCTATGGGTTGGCCTGGTTATTGCGGCGCTATGGCGAAAGCATCACCCATTTCATCGAAAAGCGGCTGATCTGGGTGGCAGTGGCTATTCTGGCGCTGGGTGCCGTGGGGTGGTGGTATCTGAGGAGCCACGGATGAGCCGGTCGCTTGCGATCTTTCTGGCGGCTGGCGGGTCGGCCGCGCTGTTGGCCGGGGCCTTTGCCTTTCAATATATCGGTGGGCTGGCGCCGTGCCATCTGTGCCTGTTGCAGCGCTGGCCCCATGCGGCGGCGGCGCTGATCGGGATACTGGCGCTGCTGATCCCCGGACGTTTGCTGCCGCTGGCCGGGGCATTGACAGCGGCCACCACGGCGGCGCTGGGGCTGTATCATACCGGGGTGGAACGGCACTGGTGGGAGGGGCCAAACACCTGCACCTCGGGCGACATTTCCACCCTGGCTGTCGGGGATCTGACCGATCAGCTGCTGGCCAATACCACAGTGATCCAGTGCGATCAGGTGGCCTGGGCGATGGCGGGCCTGTCGATGGCCAGCTGGAACATGCTGGCGTCGCTGGGGCTGGTGGCGCTGTGGCTGGTGGCTCTGACGACGCGTTGAGGCGCGGGTGTCACACTGAGACAAGGTCTTGCGAAGGTGTTTTTTCGCCCGGAATCAAGCGCGTAGCGCGCCGGGCAGGGCCCGACCGCCCCCTCGGGCGGGGCCTCTCCAATCGTCACGGCAAGGAACGTCTACCGGGGGTGCTCCACCATAAAGCACCCAAACCCGGCATTGCTGGCCCACCCGGCGGTCGGGCCCCGCCCTCTGTCGGTGAGAGGGGCGGGTAGTCCAGCCGCGGTCAGGTCACTTTGGATCGAATCCGGCAAGCATCACCTCGCCACTCCGCGCCTTACCCCGCCGCCCGTTCCTCCAGCGCCAGCCATTCGGCTTCGGCAGTGGCGAGGCTCGCTTCGCGCGTCATCAGCATTTCGCTGGCTTTCTGGAACTTCACCGGTTCGCGTTCATAAAGCTGCGGGTCCGACAACAGATCAGACAGGCGACCGATCTCTGCCTCCAGCTTTTCGATCACGCCGGGCAGTTCCTCCAGCCTATGGCGTTCGGTGAAGCTGAGCGCACCTTGTTTCGCAGCCCTTGGTGCAACGGCGGCGGTGTTGCTACGCGATGCGGGTCTGGCTGCGGGTTCCGGCGGAGCCTCGGCGCGCTGTGCCTGATAATCGCTCCAGCCGCCGGCATAGGCTGTGGCGCGGCCACTGCCTTCCATCGCGACGGTGGTGGTGGCGACGCGGTCGATGAAATCGCGGTCGTGGCTGACCAGCAGCACGGTGCCGTCATACTCGCCAATCAGGTCCTGCAACAGATCCAGGGTTTCCACATCCAGATCGTTGGTCGGTTCATCCAGGATCAGCAGGTTCGACGCCTGCGCCATGATCCGCGCCAACAGCAGCCGCGCCCGTTCGCCGCCCGACAGCGACTTGACCGGGGCACGGGCCTGGCGTTCATCAAACAGGAAATCCTTGAGGTAGCCGATGACATGGCGCGGGGTGCCGCGCACCATCACCTGATCCGACTGGCCCGATACCCGCATGGTCGGATCGTTGGTCAGGGTGTCCCACAGGGTCATGTTGGGGTCGAGTTGCGCCCTTGTCTGGTCATACAGCGCAACTTCCAGATTGGTGCCCAGCTTGATGATGCCGCTGTCCGGCGGCTCCAGCCCGGTCAGCATCCGCAGCAAGGTGGTCTTGCCGACGCCGTTCGGTCCGACCAGCGCCAGCCGTTCGCCGCGCTGGACCCGCAGGGTGAAATCGCGGATGATCGGCTTGTCGTCAAAGCTCTTGGAAATGCCCCTGGCATCCACCACCAGCTTGCCCGACGGCGGTGCCGCCTCCAGCTCCATCGCAGCGGTGCCTTGCCGCCGGATCTGTGACCACCGCTCCTCGCGCAGCGCCGCCAGCGCGCGGACCCTGCCCTGATTGCGGGTGCGCCGCGCCGAAATCCCTTCAACCGCCCATTTCGCCTCGGCCTTGATCTTGCGGTCCAGCTTGTGGCGGGCGTCATCCTCCATTGACCAGACCTCGTCGCGCCAGACCTCGAACCCCTCAAAGCCCTTTTCCTGCCGCCGCACCATGCCCCGGTCGATCCACAGGGTGGCGCGGGTCAGGGCGCGCAGAAAAGCGCGGTCGTGGCTGATCAGGACATAGGCTACGCGGGTGTTCGACAGTTCCGCCTCCAGCCAGCGGATCGCCTCGATATCCAGATGGTTGGTCGGTTCATCCAGCAGCATCAGTTCCGGGGCTTCGGCCAGCAGCTTGGCCAGCGCCGCCCGTCGGCGTTCGCCGCCTGATGCCACGGCAACCGGGGTATCGGGGGAAAATTTCAGCCCTTCGGCCACCACTGCCACCCGGTACTCCTCCCCCGGCGGCAGACCGGATGCGGCAAATTCACCCAAGGTGGCAAAACCTTCCAGCGTCGGGTCCTGTTCCATATAGCCGACGGTAACGCCCTGCCCGGGTGTGCGCTCACCCCGGTCGGGTTCGACAATCCCCGCCATCACCTTCATCAGCGTCGATTTGCCCGACCCGTTACGGCCCACCAGTGCCACCCGGTCACCCGGTTGCACCACCAGATCAACGCCGTTCAGGATCGGTTCACCGCCAAAGGTCAGGGCGACAGAGGAAAGTTGCAAAAGCGGTGCGCGTGCCATGCGGGCGAGCTATCCTTGGGCTGCGGTGACGTCAACCACTGCTGTGGCGGCAAAGCGCAGTTGATCGGCATCTGTGCCCGCGGAACGCGGAGCGGACCCCAGCTCTGACGCTGCGTTACATCCGGGAACCAAATCGGCTTTCCCTGCGTTGATCCGGACAAGAACCGCCTTTCAGGGCGGCCACAGAACCAGATGGAGATTGCGATGAAGCATCTTTCCCTTACCGCACTGGCTGCCGCGATGCTGCTGACCACCGCCGCCTTTGCCGGTCCGCAAATGGTCAGCAAGGTAGAAGTCGTTGTCAACAGTGCCGCCATCGACAATGCCGAGGCCGCTGATTACCTGAACCAGCTGTCGTCCGATCTGAATGCGGCGATCATGACCAAACTGGGTGACCGGATCCTTGAGAGCGGTGCAGTGGTCATGGTGAATGTGGTTCAGGTGGAACTGGCCAGCAGCTTTCAGGAAAAGATCGGTATCGCCGATTCGCGACTGGTCGGTGATGTCGTGGTGCGCGCCGCCGACAGCGATGTGGATATGAAGAATTACCAGTTGACCGTGTCGTTTGCCGACGCCGGTGCCTTTTTTCCCAAAGGCACCGATCTGGCGGCTGTCACCTGGGACAGCCCGCTGTATTACACTGCGATGGTTGATGCCTTTGCTGACCGTGTCGTTGCCAACCTGCAATGACCCGACGCGGCAGCAATTGAACGCGGCCCGCCCTGCCAGGGGTGGGCCGTTTTCACCTGCACGGCGCTAGCGCGCCAGGGCCCGCAGCGCCCTGGCGCGGGCGGGGGGAATGGCGCTGATTTCCAGCCCGGTAAAGACATGCAGCGTATTCAGATCATGGTCGATCACCGCATGGTCGCTGACCCAGCCCCCCATCGCCAGATAGCTGCGCAACAGCGGCGGCATCACCAGCAGCGCCGCTGCCGCGTCAGGGCGGCGCGCTGCCAGGGCCTCGGCATAGCGCCAGACCTGTGGCGCCTTGATCCGGGGGCGCCGGTGCAACGGGGCCAGATGGCGGTGGGCCAGCAGCGCCAAAGCCCCGGCATGGCGGGCCGGATCGGTGCCGCGAAACGAGGAACAGCCAAACAGCATCGCGATCCCCTCGGCATCGACCAGCCGGGTCAGCGCTGCCCAGGCCAGCCGCAGGATATCGGGATCGGGGCGGGACGGATCAATGCAGAACCGGCCCAGTTCGGCCATCGGTGCCGCAAAGCCCTGCAACGCCGACAGGTCATAGAATTGCGCGGCATAGCTGGCACCGATCTCTGCCCCACTGGCAAGGTGCATCAGGCGGAAACAGCAGACCACAGCGCCGGTTGCCCGATCCTCGACCAGCACATGGCGGCACAGATCGTCGTACCGGTCAGCATCAAGCAGTGCAGTGCCGTCCTCGGCACCGCCATCGGTACTGGCAGGGCGAAAGGTCAGCTGCCGCAGATGCTGGGCAGACCGCAGATCGGCCCTGCCCTCGGCGAACCGCACGACAAAGCGCCCTGTCGCTATCAGCCCCATCCTGCCGCTTTGCCCCATCCTGCCCCATTGCCCGATCTGGCACCCAACCCGCGATGCCACGGCCCCGGTGCCAGCGTCAAGCCAGCGCCGACTGATGTCAAGAATGCGAAATGTCATGCCCCATCCACAGTGTTATCGGGCTGCCGCCCAAGTCCTGCAGGGCATCCGGCCCGCGTCTGGCCGCCAGCCGGGTCAGTCGTTGTCAAACAGATCGGGTTGGGCGGCGGCTATCGGTTCCAGCAGGGTGATCAGCTGGCTCAGATGCACCCTGATCGCGGCGCGGGCGGCAATGACATCGCGGTTTTCCAAAGCGGCGACGATGGCGTGATGCTCTTCCAGCGCCTTTTCGATCCGACCGGGCGACGGCAGCAACAGTCGCCGCGCCCGGTTGACATGCACCCAGGCGCTTTCCGCCAGTGCCGACAGGCGGCGAAACCCGGTGAAAGACAGGATCAGGTCATGCATCTGGGCATCGGTGGCATGAAATCCGGCAAAGTCGTGGTCGGCGACATGGGCCGCCTGGATCCGCAGATTGCGGCGCAAGTCCACCAGTTGGCCCTCGGTGAGGGTGTCGGCCACCCGCTCCACCGCCGCCAGTTCCAGCGCCTGGCGCAGAAACGCGCCTTCACGCACCTCTTGCATCGACAGGCGGGCGACAAAGGTCCCGGCCTGCGGCACCACCCGCACCAGATGTTCGCCCTGCAACCGCGCCACCGCCTCGGCTACCGGGCTGCGCGACACCCCCAAGGCGGCACAAATCTCTGGTTTGCGCAGGATTTCACCCGGGGCATAGGCCAGTGTCAGAATGGCTTCACGGAGCGAGGCATGGACCCGCTGTGCCAGTGACCCGGCAAAAGCGTCCAGCTGGTGCAGTCTTGACCCGCCAGGCGACAGCAGCAGCACCCCGGTTGCCACCTTGAGTGCTGCATCGGCGCGGGGAGGGGGATCGAGGCTTGGCATTCTAACATGTTAGTGAGGATGGCGCGGCAGTTCAAGCGTTCCGGCAGCAATTCCGGCACCCAGTTGGCCACCAGCGGCCCCTCGACCTTGACCCGCAACGCCCTGCCGCCCTTGGCAAATTCCAAGGCATAAAGCCCGCCCTGCGATTGCAGCCGCAGGTTCAGGCAGCGGTGGTCCGTCAAGTCCTGATACCAACGGTCCCTTGATTGGGCCCTTTTTGATTGACCAAGGTTGCACAGAAATCCCCGCCTCCTTGAGGGGAGGGTTCGGGTGGGGGTCTCTCAGGCCGCTGATTTTGCGCGGCTTTCCATCCTGAACTCAATCGCTGGGGCGACCCCCACCCCGGCCTCCCCACGAAGGGGGGAGGCAGAGCAAGGGCCCCATTAAGGGACCGTTGGTACAAGGGGTCGCAACTGCGCGGCCGCGCCCTGTGTCCGGCACAATTGTGGCGGAAGGCCACCGCCGATCCGGCGTTGGGCTCTGTTGCTGGAGGATAAGATCGGCACCCTTGCGGCAGGGTTCGGGGCCGACCTGATCGGGGTCAACCCCGCTTCAACCGCGGCAATTGCCCAACGGGCGGTGTGGGGGATGGGCTGGTGACGGGGTGAGCTGCATCGTCAGCCACCGACACCCACCCCTCCGCTCAAAGCCGCCCCATCAGCATCAGCACGACGATGATGATCAGGATGACCCCGATCACCCCAACGCCGCCGTGGCCATAGCCATAGCCATAGCCGCCAAACCGGCCGCTGAAGCCGCCAACCAGAAAGATGATCAGGATAATTGCAAGAATTGCGCCAAGTGACATCGGTAAACCTCCTAAGTCCGGGACAGTGCGGCACCGGTTTCGGTGGCCGGTCGTTTTGGTCACAGACCCTTGGGGCAGGGACTGCGACGGGTCATTGTGCCGTGGCAATCGTGTCGGCAATCGTGTCGGCAATCGTGTCGGCGGTCGTGTCGGCAATCGTGTCGGCGGTCGTGCAACAGTCAGTCGGGCGATCAACGGTCGGGGTGTCAGCAGCCGGTGCAGATTTGTCAGCCCCCCCGCCGGTCAGCCAGATAGCGCCCGATGACAAACGCCGCGGTAAAGACCGCCATGCTGGCGGCATCGGCCGTTTTCGGGACAACCGGCGATGCCGTTGCGACCGGTACCGGTGGCGGGGTGGAGCGGGCGGCAATCGCCACAATCACCGCTGCCACCAGCAGCAACCCTGCCCCCATCACCAGCGCTGCCACCCCGGGCCCAAGGGCCAGCCGCAGCGCCACAAATCCCGCAAACAGCAAGAATCCGATGGCAACTGCCCCGATCAGGGTCGCAACCGCCAGTAACCCACCGCGCCACAGCAGGGTGCGCAGACTTTGGCGTGCAGTGCCGATCAGGGCCTGCAAGGGCTGGAACCCCGCACCGGTCACCGGCGTGACAAGATGCCGATCAGCAGCCCTGCCCCGGCGGCAATCCCCAGCGCCATCAGGGGATGTGCGGCAACCGAGCTTTCCAGCCGCGCCTCTGCGCTGACGCCTCTGCGCTCGACATAATGCAAGGCTTCGCCAACGCCGTCGGAAATGTCAGCCGCCATCTTGCGCCCCCGGCGATCCGCAATCGAGGTCACCGACTGAGCCAGGTTCGTCATATCTTCGCGCAGCGCCGTCAATTGCGCCACTACGCTTTCAATATCGTTCGATATCGGCATTTTCATGTTCTTTCCATCTTGCAGCATTCTCAACTCCTGGGCCGGGGCGCAGCCGGGATTGGCGGCGCTGCCCGGCACATTTCCTGCCTGCCCGGCACTTTTCCTGCCTGCCCGGCACTTTTCCTGTCTGCCCGGCACTTTTCCTGTCTGATCGTGCCGACGCTGTCGGCTTGCGGGTTTCGAACAGGTTACCCGGCAAAAATGGCACCGATCCCGGGCCACCGCACTAACCTGCGGCAGGTGCCGCCAGTCGCCACCGGGTCAGGTTGACGGGGCGCACCAACCCGGGGTGTTCCGCAAGAGGGGGGCGCAATCTGTCGCAGGGGGGGGCAGCCGCCGCCGCCGGTCATTTCAACAGGGGGCCGTCATGGTCCAGATACTGCTTGTCGAAATCGGCCAGTTTCACCAGACCTTCGAAATCGTCAAAGATGACCTTTCCCTGCTGAAAGGTCACCAGCCCCATTTCGCGCAATTCACGCAAAACGCGGTTGACATGCACAGCGCTGAGGCCAAGCGCATCGGCCAGCCGGTATTGCGACAACGGGCAGGCATAGCCGGCAGTGGTTCCCAGACCCACCAGTTTCAGCCGCGCCCCCAGTTCCAGCAGGAAATGCGCAGTGCGTTCGCGGGCATCGCGCCGCCCGATGCCGACCAGATGTTCCACCACCATTGCTTCGTCCCGTGATGCGGCCCACAGCACGGCAACCGCCAGCCGGGGTGTGGTGGTGAAGGCATCCAGCAGATCCGTCGCCAGAACTTCGGAAGCCTCGATCCTGGTTATGGGTTCGATATTGTGATCGGCGGTGCGAAACAGCACTGAGCGAAGCCCGAGAAAATCACCCGGTATCTGGAAATCGACGATCTGGCGCGCCCCGCTCGGCAACAGTTTGTAGGAACAGGCCCACCCCGACGCCAGGATAAAGGCAGCCTGATCTTTTTGCCCTTCATGCGCGATATCGCGCCCTGGCGCAAACGCCTTGCGGCGGCTGTGCAGCCGGTCAAGCACTTCAAACTCCGCACCCGAAAGGGCAACGAAGGCGCCAAGTTTCTTGGCAAAGGGGCTGTGGTTTGCCGCCAAATCAAACGATCCTTTCCTGCGCAGACGCCTGTGCTGCGCCACAACCCAAATCATAGGCCATGTTTTGCTGCATAGCGGCTCTGGCGCGGTCCGCACTGATTTGAGTTAATCCGCCTTAGCATAATCCTGCGATACTGTCCAAACGAAACATCGCACCGGGAATCCGCCCCTTTGGTCACTACCACCCTTGAAAGGTCTTCTGCATGGACTATGTCCCCGACGTGGCAGGTACCGCCGCTCTGGCGATCTGCGAATCGCTTTTGCTGGCGCTGAACGACCGGAATATCCTGCCCGAACATGAGATTGTCGGCATATTGACAGATGCCTCTTCCGCGCATTCGAATGATCCCGGGCACGACGGCCAGGGCGACCTGCACGTTGCGGTTGTAAGCCTGATCAGTGGCATTCTGGCCGGCGGCAACTCGGTCCGCCGCCGCTAGAGTCTGTCCGACGCTGATAGAAGCGCCAGACAGACTCCAGCCCGTTGATTTTCGCGTGTCTTGCGCCAAAACCGGTCGCCACCCCGGATCAGGTCCGGGGCAGGCATTTTGTCGGACACGCTTTAGAGTGTAATCGCGATCACGGGAACCGGCCCCGGTTTTCTTCAGCCCGATCCGTGCGCCAAGCGCTGCCCGGGCAATGCCCGTCCCGTCGCGTTCGGGGGCTTAGGCGGCCCGCCTTCGCACCCCGGATGGGCATTCTGCAACGGCTCGGGTACCGGCGCTGTGGAGAGCGTCACCAAAAATCAAGCCGCTGACCCGATGGATGCCCACCCGGCGGTCAGGCATCGCCCTGCGGTGTTTGCCAATGTGGGTGATGCCGCGCTGACCGGGGCTGCGCGGGGCTGCGCGGGTCGCCGCTGCATCGCGGCCCTTGCTGGCGCTGCGCGGCGGCAGTGAGACCCTGATGGCCCCGCCGCTGGCCGGGTTTGGCACCGGGGCTGTGCTGACGATCGAAGACGGCTGACTCTTACTGGCGTAGCCCCGCCGCCATGGGAACCCTGTTGAGCAGCGCCGTCACAGGGCAGCGCCAGACCGCCGGGTGGGCGTGAACCGCCAGTTTCAGGCGCTTTATGGTGCCGCTCCCCCCACCGATGTTCCAGGCGACAACGGTTGGGAGCGCCCGCCCGAGGTGCGAGGGGGACCGTGGCCCCAGTGGGGCCGCGTAAGCCACCGAGCGGGTCTGGCGCTGCCCGGCGGGCTTCGCCCTTGATTCCGGGCAAGAAAAAGGGGCGCGCAACGGTGGTTCCATCTAGGCACGTCGTGCTCTAATCTACCCCTTGGCTGGCGGGAACCATCGAGAAAGGGCCGGAACCGATGCGATTCTTGCGGCGCACGATGAGTGGGCTGTTCCTGCTGGCGCTGACCTTTGGGTTTCTGGTCTGGGGCGGGCGCGCCGTCTGGCTGGCGGTGGCACAGGCGATGGCCCCGGCGGAACCGGCGGACGGGGCGCGCGAACGCCGGTTTTCGGTGGAACTGGTCACCGTCACGCCCGGTACCCTGACCCCGGAACTGACCGCCTATGGCGAGGTGCGCTCCACCCGGATGCTGGATCTGCGGGCACCGGGGTCGGGCCGGGTAATCGAACTGGCCTCCGGCTTTGCCGACGGGGCCGAGGTGGTGGCAGGGCAGGTGCTGTTGCGGCTGGACCCGGCAGACCGGCAGGCGGCGCGCGATCTGGCCTACAGCGATCTGGCCACAGCCGAGGCACAACTGCGCGAAGCCGACCGGGCGCTGCCCTTGGCGCGGGACGAATTGACCGGGTCCAGGGCACAGGCGGCGCTGCGACAAACCGCACTGGAACGGCAGCGCAGTCTGGCGGCGCGCGGTTCCGGCACCGAGGCTTTGGTGCAAGAGGCGGAACTGGCGCAGAACGCGGCGGCGCAGTCGGTGCTGTCGGCGCGCGCTGCGGTGGCTGCGGCGGAATCGCGGCGCGATCTGTCAGCCGCCGCACTGGACCGGGCCCGGATCATTGCAGCCGAGGCCGACCGCGCCCTGTCGGGTACCACGCTGCGCGCCGCGTTTTCCGGGCTTCTGGCTGCGGTGACCGTGATGGAAGGCGGGTTGGTCTCTGCCAATGAAAAGCTGGCGCAGATCATCGACCCCGCCGCGCTGGAGGTCAGCTTTCGGCTCTCAACCGCGCAGTATGCCCGGTTGATCGGCCCCGATGGGGCGTTGTTGCCGACGGAACTGACAGTCAGTCTGGACATTGGCACTGCCGATAGTGCCACCACCGGCACCGTTGTCCGGGTCGGGGCAGAGGTGGGTGAGGGCCAGACCGGGCGGCTGATCTATGCCCGGCTGGATGCGGCGCGCGGCTTTCGACCCGGCGATTTCGTGACGGTGCGGCTGGTGGAACCGGCGCTGCCGGATGTGGCCCTGGTGCCCGCCGCCGCTGTCGGGTCTGATGGCACGGTGCTGGCCCTGACCGGCGGTGACCGGCTGCAGGCGCTGCCGGTGGCAGTGCTGCGGCGGCAGGGCGATCAGGTGATGATCGCCGCTGCCGGACTGTCCGGGCGCGAGGTGGTGGCAGAACGCACCCCGCTGCTGGGTCAGGGCGTCGCCGTCACCCCACTGCGCCCCGGTGCCGCATCGGGGCAGGCGGCAGCGGCCAGTGACACCATGGTCAGCCTCAGCCCCGAGCGGCGGGCGGCACTGGTGGCGCAGGTCAAAGCCGATGCAAAGCTGCCCGCCGACGCCAAGGCCCGGCTGCTGGCCGAACTCCGCGCCGACCGGGTGCCTGCCGCCACCCTTGCGCGCCTGACCACACCGGTCGGGGGCTAGATGTCAGCACCGCCACCCACACCGCCTGCACCGGATCAGCCGCCGCGCGCTACCGCCTTTCTGGGCTATTTCGCCCGCCATCGCACCGCCGCCAATCTGGTGATGCTGCTGATGGTGGTGGTGGGTTTGGCCACCATTCCAAACATGCGCAGCCAGTTCTATCCCGATGTGGTGGTGGAAAATGTCGCCGTCACCGTGGCCTGGCCCGGTGCCGGGGCCGAAGATGTCGACAGCGGCATTGTCGACGTGCTGATGCCGCAGCTCTTGGCGGTCGAAGGGGTCGCGGCATCCGGTGCCCGCGCCTATGAGGGTCGTGCCGCGATCAATCTGGAGTTTGAACCGGGCTGGAACATGACCCGCGCCGCCGAGGCTGTGCAAACCGCCGTCACCACCGCCGGCACCCTGCCTGATGGTGCCGAAGACCCAAGGATTCAGCGCGGCAACTGGCGCGACCGGGTCACCGATGTGGTGATCACCGGCCCGGTATCGGTGGACCAGTTGGGCCATTATGCCGATGAACTGGTGCAGGCGCTGTTTCAGGCCGGGGTCAGCCGCACCACGGTGCAGGGGGTTGCCGCGCCGCAAACCCTGGTCGAGGTGCCATCCGCCGCGCTGATCCGCCACGGCCTGACCATGGCCGAGATTGCCAAAGCCATCGCTGCCGAAGCCGCCGCCGATCCGGCAGGGGAGATCAGCGGCGGGGCCGCGCGGCTGCGTACCGGCACCGAGCGGCGCAGCGCCGAAGGCATCGCCGAGATTGCGCTGCGCACCGATGCCTCCGGTGCCAAGCTGACCATCGGCGATGTCGCCACCGTGATCAGCGAGGGGATAGACCGCAACCGCGCCGCCTTTGTCGGCGACAATCCCGCCATCACCGTGCGGGTTGACCGCAACGATCAGGGCGACGCCATCGGCATTCAGGCCACGGTCGAGGAGGTGACGGCCAGGCTGCAAACCACCCTGCCCGAAGGGGTGACGCTGGACCTGATCCGGTCGCGCGCCGGGGATATTTCGGCGCGGCTGGCGCTGCTGATCGACAATGAACTGGCGGGTCTTGGTCTGGTGGTGGCGCTGCTGTTCCTGTTTCTGAATGCCCGGACGGCATTCTGGGTGGCGGCGGGCATTCCGGTGTCGCTGTTGGCAGCGCTGGCGGCGATGCATTACCTCGGTGTCACCATCAACATGATCTCGATCTTTGCCCTGATCATCACCGTGGGGATTGTGGTCGATGATGCCATCGTGGTGGGCGAACATGCCGATTACCGGGTGCGGGTTCTGGGTGAAGCACCGAGCGTGGCGGCAGAGAATGCTGCGGTGCGGATGGCGGGGCCGGTACTGTCGGCCACCCTGACCACCATCATCGCCTTTCTGGGGCTGATGGCGCTGTCGGGCAATTTCGGCGGCTTGATCAGGGACATTCCGCTGACGGTGCTGGCGGTGCTGACTGCCAGCATGGTGGAAAGTTTCCTGATCATGCCGAACCACATGGCGCATGCGCTGGAAGACAGTGCCAAGGCGCGGTGGTACGATCTGCCGTCGCGGCTGACCAACCGGGGGTTGGACGTGTTTCGAGCGCGGGTCTGGCGTCCGCTGATGCGGCTGGTGGTCTGGGCGCGCTATCCGGTGGTGGCGCTGGCGATGGCGCTGTGGTGCCTGGCCGCCGCCGCCTTTATTCGCGGCGATGTGCAGTGGCGGTTCTTTTCCGCCCCGGAAGAGGGGGCGATTTCCGGCAATTTCGCCATGCTCAGCGGCGCAGACCGCGCCGATTCCCTTGCGATGATGCGTGAAGTCCAGCGGGCGGTGGCCGAAGTGGGGGCCGCCTATCAGGCGGAGTTTGGCACCAACCCGGTCGACTATGCCATAGCCGAGATCGGTGGGGCATCTGGCCGGGGTCTGGCCAGCGGCGATACCAAGGAGGCGGCGCTGCTGGGGTCGATCTCGATCGAACTGATCGACCCCGACCTGCGCCCCTATTCCTCCTCCCAATTCGTCACCCGTCTGCAACAGGTGGTGAAACCCACGCCTTTGATGGAAGAGCTGAGCTTTCGCGGCTTTCGCGCCGGACCGGGCGGTGACAGCTTGTCGGTCGATCTGTCCGGGGCCCCGACGGCGCAGTTGAAAGCGGCGGCGGAGGCGTTGAAAACCGCGCTGACCGGCTTTCCCGAAGTGACCGGGCTGGAAGACAGCCTGGCCTATGACAAGGATGAACTGATCCTGAACCTGACAGCAGAAGGTGCCAGTCTGGGCTTTACCATCGATGCCCTTGGCACCGAACTGCGCAACCGGCTGAACGGCATCGAAGCCGCCACCTATCCCGATGGCACCCGTACCGGCTCGATCCGGGTGGAACTGCCCGAGGCTGAACGCCGCGCCGATTTTCTGGAAGGCGCGCTGATGCAGGCTCCGGGTGGGGCACAGGTGCCGCTGGCCGATATCGTCACCGTCAGTTTTCGCACCGGCTTTTCAACGGTGACCCGTGAAAACGGCATCCGGCTGGTGACGGTGTCGGGTGAACTGGCCGAAGATGATCCCGCCCGCGCCACCTGGATCACCGATCAGATCGCCGAAGTGATCCTGCCCCGGATCGAAGCCGATTTTGGCGTGGCAACCCGGCAATCCGGCCTGTCAGAGCAAGAGGATAGCTTTCTGCGCGACGCCCTGCTGGGCTTTGTGCTCAGCCTGTTCGGCATCTATCTGGTGCTGGCCTGGATGTTCGCCAGCTGGGCCCGGCCCCTGGTGGTGATGTCTGTCATCCCGTTCGGCCTTGTGGGGGTAATCGCCGGCCATTGGGTCTGGGGGGTGCCGATGTCGATGTTCACCGTCGTTGCCCTGATCGGGATGTCTGGCATCATCATCAACGATTCCATCGTGCTGGTCTCGACCATCGACGACTATGCCCGCAACCGCAGTCTGGGGCAGGCGATTGTCGATGCCGCATCCGACCGGTTGCGCCCGATCCTGCTGACCACGCTGACCACGGTGCTGGGGATTGCGCCGCTGCTGTTTGAGAAAAGCGCGCAAGCCGCGTTTTTGAAGCCATCGGTGATTACCCTGGTCTATGGCCTCGGCTTCGGGATGCTGGTGGTGCTGATCGTGGTGCCTGCGGTGATGGCGATCCAGGCCGATGCCCTGCGCCCGCTGACCTCGGTCCGGCGGGCTTTGTGGGGGCGGGCGTTGCGGGGGCGGGCCGCAGGGTTGCGGCTGCTGGTGGTGCCGGTGGCGCTGGCGATGCTGGCTTTGTTTGCGGCGACGGTGGGATGGGTTGCGGTGACAGGGGTATTCTGGGTGCCACTGGGCCAGGCGCTGCCGCCAATGGTCCCGGCGTTCGCGCTGTTTGCCATCGGGGCGGCGTTGCTGGCACTGGGTGGGCTGGCGCTCGGGGCTTTTGTGGCCCGGCCAGCCACGCGGGCCGCGCCGCCCCGGACCTGATCCGGGGCCTCGCCACTCAGATCGGGCCACTCAGATCGGGCCACTCAGATCGGACCACTCAGATCGGGCCACTCATACCAGGGGCCCTTGACCGGGATGGCTCCTGATGGAACCGCCGACCGTCCGGCAGGCCCCATCGGGCCTGCCGCAGAGAAGCGGTGCCGCGTCACCCCCGGTCCCGAAAGGACCGGGAAGCGCCTGCCCCCCCGTCACGCCAGAGGCATGCTTCCGCACGACGGGCAGGCGCTTCGCACCCGCCAGGGCAGGCGCTCCCCTCTGTCGTCTCGTGCTCCACCAGTCCATTGGCACCTTGGTCGCTGTGATCGGGGCCGATCCAGTGGATCGTCTTTTCCCGCTCAGCCAGATGGCAGG
>JAYTDA010000163.1:0-1737 GCA_043736155.1 Paracoccaceae bacterium
TGGTCTTTGCCGCCTGGTCGGCCGGGGTGGATTTCAGGGAGGGCGCGCTGGTCGAATGGGGCCTGATCCTGACCTCGCTGTATCTGTGCCTGGCCGGGATCGCGCAGGAGCTGTTCCCCGACCGCACGGTCGAGCGGATCAGCTAGAGCGGTTTACATTTGATCCGGTTCAGCGGTTCAAATGCAAAACGCAACATAACACGCTGGTCGTATGTCTTGGTTTGACGGGCAAATGGCAGGGGAATGTCGCTTTTCAGCGCGCAGGGCGGCGGCGGTCGCGGTGTGATCGGGGCTGACCCGGAGGACCCATGACCCAGGACCTCACCCTGCCCGCCGCGGGCATGATCCTGATCTATGCCACGATCATCGGGTTCACCGACAATTTTGTACGGCTGATCGCGGAAGAGGCCGGGCTGTGGCAGTTCCATTTCACCCGCACAGCCTTGGCGCTGGCGATCCTTGGGCTGGTGGCGCTGCCGTTGCGGCTGCGCCTCAGACCCGTGCATCCGGGGGCCGTCGCAGCCCGGTCGATCCTGCATGGACTGGCGATGGTGATCTATTTCGGGGCGCTGGCGTTTCTGCCGGTGGCGCTGGTTGCGGCGGGGTTGTTCACGGCGCCGATCTTTGTGCTGCTGATCTCGCGCTTTGCTTATGGTGATGCCATCGGGCTTGTCGGGATATTGGCCGTGGCGGTGGGCTTTGGCGGCGCGGTTCTGGTTCTGGGACCCGAGGCCTGGGCCGGGGCATCGCTGCCCGCGCTGCTGCCGGTGATCGCCGGGGCGATGTATGCGATGGGCAATGTCGCCACGCGGAAGTGGTGCCCGGCCGAAAGCGCCGAGACGCTGCTGGCGGGGTTCTTTGCCGCGTTGGGCGTGATCGGGCTGATCGGGATGGTGGTGCTGAGCCTGGTTCCGCTGGAGGCTGCGGCGGGACCGGAGGGCTTTTTGTTGCGCGGGCCGCTGTGGCCCAGTGCCGGCTTCTGGTTCTGGACCCTTGTGCAGGCGGCAGGATCGCTGCTGGGGGTCGGGCTGATGGTGCGGGCCTATCAGATTGCCGCAGCGACCCGGGTGTCGGTGTTTGAATATGCGATATTGCCCACCTCGGCGATCTGGAGCTGGCTGATCTGGGGCGAGGTGTTGGCGCCGCTGGCGGTTACGGGCATGGCGATGATCGTGGCGGCGGGGGTGATGATTGCCTTTGCGGCGCGGCGGGCGGCACCGCGATTGGCGTGATGGTCTGATACCAACGGTCGCTTGGTTTGACTCTGGGGATTCCCAAGCTTAGGTATCTGTGAATCCATGGCCCTCGAAACATGGGGGTTATGATGGCAGGTATCGAGATAACGCGGCTGGATTTGTCGGCGACGGATTTGCGCAAGGCGGCGGGGAAGTGCCGGGATGCCAAGGCCTCGCGACGGATGCTGGCCTTGGCTTTGGTGCTTGAGGGCGTTGATCGGACGCGGGCGGCAGAGAGTTGCGGGATGGATCGTCAGACGCTTCGCGACTGGGTTCATCGCTATAACGCAGAGGGTCTGGCGGGTCTTTCGAACCGCTGGAAGGGGGCCCGCGTTCCGCGCCTTGCGCCTGCGCAGATGGCGGAACTCGCGACCTGGGTCGAGGCCGGGCCGGACCCCGAGCGCGACGGGGTCGTGCGCTGGCGGCGGAGCGATCTGGCACGCCGGATTGCCTCGACCTTCGGGGTCGAGGTGCACGAGCGCACGGTCGGCACCTATCTGGCG
>JAYTDA010000164.1:0-20938 GCA_043736155.1 Paracoccaceae bacterium
GATTTGAGATCTTTGGCACCGGCAAAAGCGTCGATCGCGGCAAGGCCTTTGGGCAGGCTTTCCAGGAACAGCCGCGCCAGTCTGACGGCAGGTTCAGCGCCCATGTCGCAAGCAAGGCCAAACAGCACATGTTTTTGCGGCACCTGTTCGCGCAGCGCCGCCAGCAGCGCCTCCGGCGACAGCGGCTTGGGCAAAATCGCCGACATGCCCGCATGCAGGTTGTCGAGGCGATCCTTTTCCTGCACATGGGCCGAGATGCCGATGACCGGCAGGTTCGCGATCTGGCGATCCGCCATCGCGCGGATCGCCTGTGTTGCCGCGGTGCCAGACAGGCCGGGCAGGTTGACATCCATCAGGATCACGTCGAACCGCGCCTGGCGCAGGGCCGCAAAGGCGGCCTCGGCGGTGGCCACCACCTGCGCGGTGTGGCCCATGTCTTCCAGATAGGTCTGAATGACCATCTGATTGATCGTATTGTCTTCCACCACCAGCGCGTGGATCTTTGCCATCAAGGGCTGTTCCGGCGCATCCGGCCCCGCAAGCGCAAGATCGGCCGCATCGCCGGACGAAAAATGTGCGATCAGGGTGAACGTGGTTCCAATGCCGGGGGCACTTTGGACCGTCAGTCTTGCCCCCATCGCATCGGCAAAGCGCCGGCAAATCGCAAGTCCCAATCCGGTGCCGCCATACTGCCGGGCGGTCTGCGCATCTTCTTGTTCGAACACGCCAAAAATCCGTTCAAGCGACGTTTCCGCAATGCCCTTGCCGGTGTCGCTGACGGTGAATGTCAGGTCATCGCCACCCATGGCCCTGATCGAGGTGACTTTCAGGCCCACCACCCCGGTTTCAGTGAATTTCACGGCATTGGAGACCAGATTGAACAGGATCTGGCGCAGTTTTCCCATGTCGCCAACACTGGCGGCGGGCAAACCGGGCGGCACCTCCAGTTGGACAGCCAAACCCTTTTCCTGCGCGCTGGGGGTCATCAGTTCTGCGATATCGCGCAACAGCTCACCCGGTGCAAAGGTAACCTCGACCAGCCGGGCGGTCCCGGCCTCGATCTTGGAATAATCCAGAATGTCGTTCAGGATGGTCATCAATCCCTCGCCCGAGGCATGAGCCGCGCGCAGCTGGCCGTGCTGACGCGGGGTCAGTCCATCGCGCCCCAGGCTGCGCAACATGCCCAGAACGCCATTCATCGGCGTCCTGATCTCGTGGCTCATCATCGCAAGGAATTCGGACTTGGCACGGTCGGCGGCCTCGGCCCGCTTGCGCGCCGCGCCATGGGCGCTGACCTCGCCGCGCAGTTGTTCGGTTTGCTCGGCGACCAGAAGCTGCAATTCAAGCCGGTGGCGCTGCAACTCGATCAGGTTCTTGTCGCGCTCGGCTTCCAGGTCACGGTTTTCGATGCCTTGCAGCCGGAACACTTCGACCGCCGCTTCCATTTCGGCGATTTCGTCAATGCCGTGCGGGGTGATGCGGCCCACTGCTTCGCCCTGGGCAAGCCGCGTCATCGTGGCGGAAAGTGCGTCCAGGCGGCGGGTGATGTTGCCGCGCACGTAGATCCAGACCACGGCAAGCGAGATCAGCAAAGCCGCGACAGAGCCCCATGCGGAAAGCTGCTGCGTGGCGCGAATGGCGGAGGCGGCATCATCACCCGCCTGAACCGCCCGTCTGGTGATCTGATTTGCGAGGGCCTGGGCTTCGCTGTCCAGCCGCGCGGCACTTTCCCGGACCCCGCCCTGAGCGTCGGTGATCAGACGATTCAGGTCAAGGATGCCCTTGGTCAGATTGAAAATGTCCTCGGCATCGGGTGGCGGGGCCGCGCTGGGCCGGATTATCTGCAACAGCGCCAAGGCCCGTTCGGCGCGGATCGGGTCTTTCACCGAAAGAATGCGGCGCGTAACAATGCCGATCCGGCTTTCAAGGTCTGCTTGCAAAACTGCAAGCTCTGCCGGGCTTTGGACGGTAACGACCCGGTTCAACAAAAGCCCGACCTCGCCAATATGCGAGCGCATCTCTGACATCAGGCCTTGCTGAAACAGATCGACCTCGATCAGTTTGTCCAGAGTGTCCAGCCGTGTGCTGCTGTCTGGGTCGCTGTTTTCCAGATCATACAGGTTCGAGATGACGGCCGCCGTGCCCATCTGCGCATTTGCCACCAGCGTATCGGCAATTTCCAACAACTCTGTCGTGGCATCAAGACTGGTTTGCAGCCGCGCCTTTTGGGCGGCGATGGCGATGATCCGGTTCTGCACCAGACGGTCAAGCCGCTCAATGCCGCCGCGCACATCGGCTTTGGCTTGCTCCAGACCGGCAGGGGCCATGTTGCCGGTGCTTTCATAACGTGCGACGCGGACCGCAAGCGCATCAACCTGCGCAAAGAGAGTAGCCGCCCGGTCCCGCCGCGCGGCGTCCGTGGTGACGGCGGCAAGTTCCGGGGCGACCGCCACGATCCGGCTGCTTTCTTCGGCAAAGCCGCGCACTTCGGAAATGGCGGGAATGGTTTCCTTGATGATATTGGTCTGGTTGCGCGCCACTTTCTGCAGTTCGACCCAGCCCAGAATCCCCGTCACCGTTGGCAATCCTGCGATCACCAGAAAGGCCATCAGCAACATCCGCCCCAAACTGACTCGCGACAGACTTGCCCTGGACGGTCTGGACTTGTGCGGCATCTTGCGTAACCTTACCGTTGGTCTGGTGCAGACTACCGCAGTTGGGAGCAAAGGCATGAGATTTTTGCGACATCTGCTGCTGGTCGGGATGGCGGCAGTTGCCGGCCAGATCGCCGGTGCCGAAACCTGGCAATTGCAGGTGCCGACTGTGCCGTTTGATGACAACAGCCCGACGGTATCGTTGCTGTATCACCCGATCGACCGCGCCGCCGAACCCTGGCGGCTGTGCGTCATTTATCCGCATCTGAAAGACGCCTATTGGCTGAGCGTCAATTACGGCATGGTCCAGGAGGCCAACCGGCTTGGCGTGTCCTTCGACCTTTATGAAGCCGGGGGTTACCCCAACCTCGCCCGTCAGATCGAGCAGGTCGAGGCCTGTGGCAAACGCAAGATGGATGCGTTGATCCTCGGGCCGGTGTCTTATGCGGGGCTGACCCCGGCGGTGGTTGAGATTGCCAGACAGATGCCGGTGATTGATGCGGTGAATGACATGGAGGATGCGGGCGTTTCTGCCAAGTCCAGCGTTTCATGGCGCGAGATGGGGGCAGCGGCGGGCCGGGCGATTGCCGAACGGCACCCAAAGGGCAGCGCGCGCGTGCGGCTGGCCTGGTTTCCGGGCCCCAAGGGTGCCGGCTGGGTGCAATTCGTGGAACGCGGGTTTCTGGAGGCGCTTGCCGACAGCTCGGCCGAGATTGTCGCCACCCGCTTTGGCGATACCGGGCTGGAGCAACAGGTGCTTTTGGTCGAAGACGTGCTCGATACCGTGCCGGACCTCGACTATCTGGTGGGCAGCGGCCCGATGGCAGAAGCCGCAGTTTCGATCCTGCGCGCGCGCGGTCTGACCGACAGGATCGGTGTTGTCTCCACCTATATCAGCCACGGCGTTTATCGCGGCATCAAGCGCGGCCGCATTCTGGCTGCCCCGACCGATTTTGCCGTGCTGCAGGGCAGACTGGCCGTCGAGTTGGCCGTGCGGGCAATCGAGGGCAAACTGACCATCCGCCATGCAGGCCCGGGAATAGTCACCGTCACCGCCGGGAACATTGATGCCATCGGCACCCTGGAATCCCTCGCGCCAGCGTTTTTTGTGCCGGTGTTCGATGTTTCAAACTGACCCGGCTGGCGCTGCGTTGCAGGGGTGCAGGTCCGCCGGGGCGGGGCCCCGGTTTGATGCCGGGCCGGCGTTGTCAGCCGGGATCGTCGCCCGGTTCGCTCAGCGCCGCGATCTGGCGTAGCAGGGCATCAAGCTGCCCCGCCGATTGTGCCCCCAATTGTGCGCCCAATTGCGCCCGCAAGGCGCGGTCATAGGCCACGGCGCGTTGGCCAAGGTCGCGGAACACGGCGGCACCCCTGGCTGTCAGTGACAGGATTTCCACCCGCCGGTCATCCGGGCTGGGGTGGCGCGCCAGCCAGCCTTCGGCTTCCATCGATGCCACGGCGCGGCTGACCCTGGTTTTCTCGATATGCGAAATCCGGCAGATGTCGCGTGCGGTGGCGGCACCGAACTTGCCCAGATTGGCCAGAACCCGCCACTGGGTCCGTGTCATCCCATAGGCGGATTTATAGCGCGCCTGAAACGACTTTGAGGTGGCTTCCGCCGCCTGATTGAGCAGATAGGGCAGGAACTGTTCCAGATCGAAATCGGAACCTGCGTCATTGGCCAAGGGTTTGTCCTGCATCGGTGGGTTGCCCGGTGTTCGGGGCCGACCTTGGCACAGCCACCCCGCCCTGTCACCCCGCCCTGTCACCCCATGGGCGCTGCGCCCCAGGGACTATCGCATATGGCCGCCAGTGGGACCGGAGATGCCGCGAACACCTCTCCCCCATCCCCTCTCCCGGCGGGAGAGGGGTGCGCAAACGGCACCGCCAGCGTCCCCCTCGCCGCCTTCGGAGAGGGGTCAGGGGAGAGGAACCTGTGAAATGCGAAACTCCTGGCTGCCCCACCGCCTCAGGCGATCAGCACCTCGATACCCCGGCTGCGAAAGGCACTGGCATCTGCGGCACTGATGCCGCTGTCAGTGATAAAAGACTGGATCACATCCAGCGACCCCAGCCGGGTTTGTTGATCTTGGTGGAATCGGCAACCAGACAGACATGGGCCGCCGCCTTGATCATCGCCTCTTTCAGTTGCAGATCGGCTCTGACCGCAGGCCGCCGACAGGGTCGCCGCGCACAGGGTCACGTTTTGCCGTCACAATGCCTCTCAACGGCGGAGTATCGATACCCGATGGCACCAGACGATCCATGCGGGGCTGCGACGCAAGGGGAGGCAGCTCTGCCGTCAGCAGCGATGGACGCAAGCACACCAAAGGGTTAGAAGGCGGTACCCGCAGCCAAAGGCCCCCGCATGTCCAACCCTGACCTGATCGCCGGTGTCGTCCCGGCCCGGATCACCGCCCTGCAGAGCCGCGAAAGCCGCCGCTTTGCCCGGGGCCGCCCGCTGTCGCGCAGCGCCGTCAAGGCGGGGCAAGCCGCCTGGCTGGGCGGGGTGCCGATGCTGTGGATGCGCGATTGGCCGATGCCGTTCCCGATGCTGGTCGCCAAGGCGACCGGGGCGACCATCACCGACATCGATGGGTTTGAACTGGACGATTTCTGCTTTGGCGACACCGGCTCGATGTTCGGCCATTCGCCCAAACCGGTGGCCCGTGCGATCCGGGCCCAGGCCGGGCGCGGCCTGACCTACATGCTGCCGACCGAAGATGCGATGGCGGTGGGTGTGCTGCTCTGCGAACGGTTTGGCACCTTTCACTGGCAGGTGGCCACCACCGCCTCGGATGCCAACCGCTTTGCCCTGCGGGTGGCCCGCGCTGTCACCGGCAGGCCCAAGGTGCTGGTGTTTGCCGGCTGTTACCATGGTGCGGTGGACGATACGATGATCGAACCGGGGCCGGGTGGCACCCGCGCCCGCGCCGGTCTGGCCGGGCAGGTGGCAGATCTGCGCCAAACCGGAATAGCGGTGGAATTCAACGATCTGGCGGCAGTCGAGGCGGCGCTGAAAACCGGGGAAGTGGCGGCGGTGCTGACCGAACCGGTGCTGACCAACTGCTGCATGGTGCTGCCGGATGCCGGGTTCCACGACGGCCTCAGGGCGCTGACCCTTGCCTATGGCGCGCTGCTGATCATCGATGAAACCCACACGATTTCAACCGGGTTGGGCGGCTATACCGCCACCCATGGCCTGCAGCCCGACATGTTCGTGCTGGGCAAACCGGTGGCGGGCGGGGTGCCCGCCGCAGTCTGGGGCATGACCCCCGGGATTGCCGCCCGCTTTGAGGCGTATGACGCACAGCGCCCGCCCGGCTTTTCCGGCATCGGCACCACGCTGTCGGCCAACCCGCTGCAATTCGCCGCGATGCGGGCGACGCTGGCCGAGGTGATGACGGCAAAGAACTACGCCCACATGGAAAAGGGCGCTGCCCGGCTGGCCGCAGGGCTGGCCGCAGTGATCGACCACCACAACGCCCCCTGGCATGTGGTGCGGGTCGGGGCGCGGGTGGAGTTTATCTGTGTGCCAGCCCCCCTGCGCAACGGCTCCGAAGGCATCGCTGCCCACCGCCCCGCGCTGGAGGCGGCGATTCATCTGGCGCTGGTCAACCGGGGCTGCCTGATTGCGCCGTTTCACAACATGATGCTGGTGTCGCCCGCCACCCGGAAACGCCAGATCAACCGGCTGATCGCCGCATTCGATGCAATACTCACCGACCTTTTTGCCTGAAAGCCTGCCATGCCCCTTTCCAGCCCCTCCGGCTCCAACCCCGCCGAAGCCGAAGCCTTTCTGGCGGCCCACCCAGAGATTGAAGCGGTGGATATCGTGCTGCACGATGCCAACGGCATCGGCCGTGGCAAGATCATCCGCCGCCACGAACTGCCGGGGCTTTATGAAAATGGCCGGTTCCTGCCGATCTCGATCCTTGGCCTCGATATCTGTGGCGAAGATGTCCACGAAACCGGGCTGATCTGGGATCAGGGCGATGGCGATCTGCGGGCCTGGCCAATCCCCGGTACCCTGAAACCCCTGCACGCCACCAATCCGCCCCGGGCGGAGCTGTTGATGAGCATGTATCATCTGGATGGGGCGCTGATGACGTCAGACCCCCGCCATGCCTTGCAACGGCAAGTGGACCTGCTGGCCGCTGAGGGGCTGCACGCGGCGGCGGCGTTCGAGCTGGAGTTTTTCCTGCTGGCCAATGACCGTGGCCCCGATGGAAAGGTGCGCCCCGCCGATGCGGTGCTGGATGGCCGCCCCTCGACGAAGACCGAGGTCTATTCGGTCGATCATCTGCATGGGATGGAGCCGCTGTTTGCCGACATCTATGCCGCCGCCCGCGCCCAGGACATTCAGGCCGAAACCATGATTTCGGAATATGCACCCGGCCAGTATGAACTGACCCTGCACTACCGCACCGATGTGATGCAGGCCGCCGATGACCTGATCCGGCTGAAACGCATCGTGCGGCTGCAGGCGCGGCTTCATGGGGTCACCGCCTGTTTCATGGCGAAACCGATTGAGAATTATGCAGGATCCGGGATGCATTTCCACCTCAGCCTGCTGGATGATGCCGGTCGCAACGTGTTTCAGGAAGCGGTGGAGGGGCAGTGGAACGACGCGATCCTGCACGCCCTTGGCGGGTTGCGCGCCACCATGGCGGAATCGATGCTGGTCTTTGCCCCCCATGCCAATTCCTGGCGGCGTTTTGCCAGCCAAAGCTATGCACCGGTGTCGCCGACCTGGGGCGTCAACAACCGCTCGGTGGCGCTGCGGATACCGGCTGGCGACAGCCGCGCCCGCCGGATCGAACACCGCCCCGCTGGCGTCGATGCCAACCCCTATCTGGTCGCAGCGACGGTGTTGGCCGGGGTGCGGCATGGGCTGCGGGGCAAGATCGACCCGGGGCCGGAAACCACCGGCAACGGCTATCAGTCCAGTGACACCACCCTGATCCCGGTCGATTGGCGGTCAGCCATCGTGGCGACACAGGGTTCGGCATTCCTGAAAGACGCGTTGGGGGAAGACATGCACCGCACCTTTACTGCGGTGAAAGCGGCGGAATATGCGCGGGTGGCCCGCACGATTTCCGAGGTGGATTTCGATCTGTACCTGCACACGGTGTGACCCGGTGCGGGTCATCACTGGAACATGACCGCCTCTTGGGAATAGCCCACGCTTCCACCGCGTTCCACCGCAACCCCGTTGCGATGTCACTGGGCGGTGCCCGTCCACCGGATGGGCACGCCAAAGTGGGGTTTAGAGCAGGAAGGGTCGTGAAGGAACCAAGATCACCTGCCTTTTTGGCCCGGAATCAAGGGCGAAGCCCGCCGGGCAGCGCCTGACCGCCCCCTCGGGCGGGCGCTTCTCAACCGTCAAAGTGTAGAACGACTGTTGGGGGGGCGGCACCATAAAGCGCCTAGAACTGGCGTGGCTGCGCCCACCCGGCGGTCAGACGCTGCCCTGTGGCATCGCGAGTGGAGAAGTCCTTAGCGACGATAGGGCCAAGCCTCTGACACTCTGTCATGCCTCGTCCTGCTCCAGGTGCTTTATGGTGCCACCCGCCACCCGGCACGCAGCGCGTTTGATTCCGGGCCAAGGCAAGGCAGCAATTCGGGTTCCTTCCGGACGGATCACACTCTAGACTCGTGCCAGAAAGCCAGAGGCAAAGGGGCAAAGCGTGCAACGAAACGGCGGCCAGTTGCTGGTGGATTGCCTGATCGGGCTGGGGGCCACCAAGGCATTCGGGGTGCCCGGCGAAAGCTATCTGGCGGTGCTGGACGCCTTGCATGACAGCGCCGGGCGGCTCGACTACATCCTGTGCCGCCAGGAAGGCGGCGCCGCCTTCATGGCCGCAGCTTACGGCAAACTGACCGGCCAACCCGGCCTGTGCATGGTGACCCGTGGCCCCGGAGCCACCAATGCCGCCATCGGTGTCCATACCGCGATGCAGGACAGCGCCCCGATGATCCTGTTCATCGGTCAGGTCGGCACCGGGATGCGCGGGCGCGAAGCGTTTCAGGAGGTGGATTACCGCGCGATGTTCGGCGCACTCGCGAAATGGGTGGTCGAGGTGGATGACGCCGCCCGCCTGCCGGAACTCTTGGCGCGGGCATGGACCACCGCTCTGTCGGGTCGCCCCGGCCCGGTGGTGATGGCATTGCCCGAAGACATGCTGACCAGCCTGACTGATGCCCCGCCGCTGGCTGCCATTCCGCCGATGGCGGAACCGGCCCCCGATGCGGCGGCACTGGCCACGGCGCAGCAGATGCTGGCAGCGGCCAGCCGCCCGCTGATCCTGCTCGGCGGCTGCAACTGGACCACCGGGGGCCGCGCCGCGCTGCAAGCCTTTGCCGAGGCGTCCGACATCCCCATGGTTGCCGCCTTCCGCTATCAGGATCAGGTCGACAACCACTCCCCCTGCTTTGCCGGGGAAGCCGGGGTTGGCATGGTCGCCCATGTCAAGGCGCTGATGCGCCAGGCCGATGTGATATTGGCTGTCAATGTGCGGTTTGGCGAAATGACCACCGATGGCTACCAGTTGCTGTCGGTACCAATCCCCCGGCAAAAGCTGATTCATGTGCATGGCTCGGACCGCGAGATCGGCAAGATCTATGTTCCGGCACTGGCGATCCATGCCGGCCCCAACGCCTTTGCCAAGGCACTGGGGCCGGTGGCGGGCCAGTGGGCGGCTTGGCGCGACCAGGCGCGGCGCGACTATCTGGCCAGCATGCAGGTGGCGGCACAGCCTTCACCGGTCGATATGGTCGCGGTAATGGCGCATCTGCGCCGGGTGTTGCCGGACGATGTGATCCTGACCAACGGTGCCGGCAATTTCGCGGTGTGGCCGAACAAGTTCTTTGCCTTTGGCCCCAAGGCGCGGCTGCTGGCACCGCAATCCGGGGCGATGGGTTACGGTCTGCCCGCCGCCATCGCCGCCCGCATCGCCTGCCCGGATCGCCGGGTGGTATGCTTTGCCGGCGACGGCGATTTTCAGATGACGCTGCAGGAGCTTGGCACCGCGATGCAGGCCGGGGCACAGCCGGTGATACTGGTGCTGAACAATGGCATCTATGGCACGATCCGCGCCCATCAGGAACGGCACTATCCGGGCCGGGTGTCGGGCACCACTCTGGCAAACCCCGATTTCACAGCCCTTGCCCGCGCCTATGGTTTTCACGCCGAACGGGTCGAGACCACCGCCCACTTCGCCGCGGCCTTTGAGCGGGCACTGGCATCGCCTACCGGAGCCGTACTGGATCTGGTGATTGCACCAGAGGCGATCACCCCACGCCAGACCCTTGGCCAGATGCGGGCTGCGGCGCTGGCAGCCCAGGCCCAAGTCCAGGCACAGGCGCAGCAGTGATGGCGGACCTGGCGCCGCGTTACGTCCTGGAAGACCAGATCGGCTTCAAACTGCGGCTGGCCAACCAGCGCCATCTGGAGCTGTTCGCCGCCGCCTTTCCCGAGGTGACGCCCACCCAGTTTTCCACCCTGTTCAAACTGTGGGAACAGGGGGCACTGTCGCAAAACCACCTGGGGCGGCTGGTGGCGATGGATGCGGCGACAACCAAGGGCGTGGTGGACCGGCTGCGCACCAAGGGGCTGATCGCCTCCACCCCCTCGGCCTCCGACCGCCGCCGCCTGGATGTATCGCTGACGCCTGAAGGCCAGGCCTTCATCCGCGCCGCAATTGCCCGCGCCGAACAGGTTTCCGCCGCCACCACCGGACGGCTGACCCCGGCCGAATGCACACAGCTTCTGGCGCTGCTCGACCGGATCTGACCGCTCCGACTGTCCTTTTCATCAACTTTCGTTCACAGGTATCCCGGAGTGGTTTCACCGGTGCGTCACCGGTCCGGATACCGGTGAACGCGAGGGGGCAGTGCCCCCGGCGTCCTTACAAAGCGGGCCGCCACCGGCAAACCATCCATGGCCGCCGCCGGTGCTGGTGGCCGGAATCCGTACCTGAATGGCAGGCTGTGGGACTCTGGGCATCCAGGGGGGAAGTTGGTGTGATAGCGATGCCAAAGCGCAGGATACAACCCGAAGATCGCCGGGTCTGGGCTGGCGGGGCGATGCACCCGACATTGCACCGGCTGACTGGCGGCGATCCGACGCCGGATCATCCGCCTTTGACGCGCCGGACCAGATAGAGTTCGTTGGCAGGGCCGATCGGGGTGAATCTGCCGGAGGTGATGACACCATCGACCGCAACAGAGACTCCGGCAGCGATCACCGGGGCCAGGCCGGGATGGGCTGCAACCAGCCCATCCAGCATTTCACCGACGGTGGCGGCCTCGACCGTCACAACCCCGGCACCATCGGTAAAGCGGCGCAGGCCCGACCAAAGATGCACCTCGACCATGGTGCTAGGCCTTGCCAGCCTTGGCTTTGCCATCCCCCGCCTTGATCGCCGCCTGCACCTTGATCGCCGCCAACACCTTGGGTGGCGACATCGGCAGGCTGCGCAGCCGTGCACCGGTGGCAGCCGCCACGGCGTTGGCAACCGCAGGCAGCGGCGGGGCGATCCCGGTTTCGCCGACGCCCCGGACACCATAGGGATGGCCGGGGTTCGGCACTTCGACAATCACCGTGTCGATCATCGGCAGGTCCGACGCCACCGGGATGCGGTAATCCAGGAACACCGCGTTCTGCAGCCGCCCGTCGGCACCGTACACATATTCCTCGTTCAGCGCCCAGCCGATGCCCTGTGCCGCACCGCCCTGATACTGGCCTTCGACATAGGCGGGGTGGATGGCGCGACCAGCATCCTGCACCACCAGATAGCGCAGGATGGTGGTGCGGCCGGTTTCCGGATCCACCTCGACATCGACGACATGGGCCCCAAAGCTGGCACCGACGCCTTCGGCCGTCACCTCGTGGTGGCCGGAAATCGGGCCACCGGTGCTGCCCATCGTGGCGGCAATCTGCACGATGGTCATCGGAGGAAACTTGCCGGCATTGGGGCCTGCGGGCATCGCGGCACCGTCTTTCCACTCCACCGCCTCTGCGTCGATGCCCCATTCCCTGGCGGCGCGGCGGCACATTTCACGGATCGCAGCGCGGGCGGATTCCACCGCTGCCTTGCCGCTGGCAAAGGTGGCGCGGCTGCCGTGAGTGGGTTCATTCACCCCCAGTGCCCCGGTTTCCACCACATTGACCCGCACCGCTTCATAGGCAATCCCCAGGGTTTCCGCCGTCATCAGCGCAATCGAGGCGCGGCTGCCGCCGACGTCGGGGGTGCCGACCGACACCGTCACCGTGCCATCTTCGCCGATTGCCAGCGACACCGAGGTTTCACCGCCATGGTTGAACCAGAACCCTGCGGCAATGCCCCGGCCCTGGTTCGGGCCAAGCGGCACCTTCAGGTTCGGGTGGGCCTGTGCCGCCTGCAGCACTTCGACCAGACCGATCCGGGTATAGGTCGGGCCATAGCTGGCCTTGACCCCTTCGCGGACGGCGTTTTTCAGCCGCACCGCCAGCGGATCCAGCCCCAGTTCCTGGCACATCTCATCCAGCAGGCTTTCGACGGCAAACGCCGCCATCGGTGACCCCGGTGCGCGGTAAGCCGCAGCCTTTGGCCGGTTGGCCAGCACCTCGACCCCGTCATGCTGCACCGCCGGAATGTCATAGCAGGCAAAGGCGCAGTCCAGCGCCTCGCCAACCGGAGACATCCCGGCAAAGGCGCCACCCTGCATGCGGAAATTGACCTTGGCGGCGGTGATCTTGCCGTCTTTCGTCATCCCCAGCTTGACATCCATCGAGGTCGAGGCGGTTGGCCCGGTGGCGCGCAGCACCTCTGACCGGCTCATCACCAGCTTGACCGGCCTGCCCCCCGCCTTGCGCGACAGCGCCAGCGCCAACGGCTCCATGAAGATCGTGGTCTTGCCGCCAAAGCCACCGCCGATTTCCGACGGTATCACCCGCAACTGGCTGGCATCGAGCCCCAGAACTGCGGTGCACATCCGGCGGATGTACCAATGACCCTGGGTACAGACCCACATTTCGCCGATACCGTCTTCGCCCAACTGGGCGACACAGGCATGCGGTTCGATATAGCCCTGATGGGTTGCCTCGGTCTTGTAGGTCTGTTCGCGCACCAGATCAGCGGCGGCGAACCCGGCTTCCAGATCACCATGACCAAAGTCCTTGACCTTTACCACGTTCGGCGGCGCGCCTGCCGGTACGCTATAGTCGGCAGAGCCCGGCCGCACCGCCGGGGCATCGGCGCGCATGGCGTCATCGACATCGATGACATGGGGCAGCACCTCATACGCCACCCTGATCAGCCGGGCGGCATCCTCGGCCAACAGCCGCGAGGTGGCGGCAACCGCAGCCACCGCATGGCCGTCATACAGCGCCTTTTCCCCGGCAATGGTGTTTTCCTGCAGGTTCAGGTCTTCACCGGTCAGCCCGTCGGGGAAATCCGCGCGGGTCACCACTGCCTTGACGCCCGCCAGCGCCAGCGCCGCCGAGGCGTCGATGGACAGGATGCGGGCATGGGCGTGCGGCGAGCGGACCACAGCGGCATACAGCATCCCCGGCTGGTACATGTCTGCGCCATAGCGGGCGCGGCCGGTAACCTTGTCCAGGCCATCGGGGCGGTTGGGAGAGGTGCCAACCAGACGGAATTCGCGTGTCATTTCATCTCTGGCCATCACACTGTCTCCCGCATTTCAGCCGCTGCATCCAGAACGGCGTGGACGATCTTGTCATAACCGGTGCAGCGGCACAGATTGCCTGCCAGCCAGAACCGCACTTCGGTTTCAGTCGGATCGGGGTTCTGTTCCAGCAAGGCCTGCGATGCCACCAGAATGCCGGGGGTACAGAAACCGCATTGCAGTGCTGCATGTTCGATGAACTTGCGCTGCAACGGATGCAGCGCGCCCGCGCCGGACATGCCTTCGATGGTGTCCACCTTTTTGCCCTCGGCTTCGACCCCGAGCACCAGACAGGAACAGACCAGCACCCCGTCCAGCCGCACCGAACAGGCACCGCAATCGCCGGTGCCGCAGCCTTCTTTGCTGCCGGTCAGCCCCAGATGGTCACGCAGGCAATCCAGCAGCGACTCGCGCGGGTCTGCCAGAAAATCGACAGGGTCACCGTTCACCACGGCAGACACATGTAGCTTGCTCATTTCCCAACTCCTCTTGCACGGTCATAGGCAATTCGGGCAGCGCGCCCGGCCAGAACGGCAATCACATCCTTGCGGAATTCAACAGTGCCACGGCGATCACTGATCGGTTTGCTGGCAGCGGTGACAGCGGCACCAAGCGCTGCCAGAGCCTTGTCATCCAGCGTCGATCCGACAAGCGCCGCAGCGGCCTCGGCCACCAGCAGGATCGTTGGGGCAACCGCACCAAGGGCGACACGGGCAAAGCTGATCCGGTCGCCGTCCAGCGTCAGGTTGACCGCACATCCGACAACGGCAATATCCATTTCCGACCGGGGGATGAACCGCAGATAAGCGTCGCCTCCGGCCTTGCCACGCGGCGGCAAGGTAATGGCGGCCACGATTTCACCGGGTTTCAGGATCGAGCGGCCTGGAGAGGCCGGGATATCCTCGACCGCCACCTCGCGCGAACCGGACGGGCTGAAGACGGTGACGCGGGCACCGGCAGCCACAAGCCCCGGCACGGAATCGGCGGCGGGGGAGCTGTTGCACAGATTGCCCACCAGCGTCGCACGGCCCTGTATCTGGGTCGACCCCACCAGCTGCATCCCCTCGACCACCCCGGGCCAATCTGCCACCAGACCGGCATGGCGGCCGAGTTCGATCCCGGACACCGCAATCCCGATCCGCCAGCCGCCATCGGCAGTCGCCGTGATGTCTTTGACACCGGCGATGGCCTTCAGGTCGATCAGCGTATCCGGCGTTACGGTTCCGGCGCGCAATTGCACCAGAACATCGGTTCCGCCTGCCAGAAAACGGGTGACACCGCTGGCAGCGGCGGCGATCCGGGCAGCGTCTTCAAAGGTCTGCGGCCTGTGGTAGTGCATCGTGCCTCCTCCTCGGCGAGGTTCCGGATTCGTGCGGTCAACGGGCACCCGGTGCCCGGTCGTCCGGTGATCCAACCGCAACAGGATAGCCGCAGTTTACAGTCGGGCGAAAGGCCAAACGCATCAAGACCAGTTCCGCCGACAACCGCCCGATGCTTGCGTTGGCGTCTGCCATGATCGCCGGCGCAGAGTTGGGCGAAATCCGTGGCATCGCGGTATTCACTGCGCACATTGCATGGCCGATCCGGCGAGGTTTTGCACCATCTGCCATGATCCTGCGGGCGGCGGCGCGCTGGCCGATATCGGCAGCCACGCGCCGGCCACGACTGAGTTCCGGTGTGGCAGGGTCACCCGTGTCATCGGCGATTGCGCAGCCATGATCACACAACGCCCGGAGATCACGCGACGCCCGGAATGGGGACAGCGTTGCCGCAACGCCATCACTGAACCGATCTACGGAACCTTGATCCCATAGGACTCGATCTTGCGGTACAGGGTGGGGCGGGAAATTCCGAGGGCGAGTGCGGCTTTGCTCAGATTGCCATTATGGCGCTGCACCGCGTTTTCGATCAGCCGGACCTCGGCATCCTTGAGCGACGCGGTGGGGGCCAGACCCTGATCCGGCGCGGTGCCCACCACCGTCAGGCCGGTCTTTCGCACCGGCGGGGCGGTGACCTCCGATGGCAGGTCGGCAATGACCACGGTGCGGGATTTGGCAAGACAATGCAGCCCGGAGATCAGGTTGCGCAGTTCCCGGACGTTGCCGGGCCAGCTATGCGCCATCAGCGCATCCTGCACCGGTGATCCGAAGATCAGCGGGTCACGCCCGGATTCGTTGCTGACCTTGCGGTTGTAATGTTCGGCAATCAACAGCACATCCTCGCCGCGCGCATGAAGCGGCGGGATCGTCAGAATCACCGCGCTCAACCGGTAGAACAGATCGCGGCGAAAACGGCCGGCCTCGACTTCATCCAGCAGCACACGGTTGGTCAGCGACAGCAGGCGCAGCCCGGTTTCGGTTTCGGTTTCATCCGGATCCAGCAGCCGGTTCACATGCTCTTCCAGCACCCGCAGCAGGTAAAGCTGGGTGTCGGCGGTGGTCTCGCCGACTTCATCCAGACAGACCGGGGCCGTGCCACCCCGCAGCAGTCCGTCACCGAACATGTGCGGCGCCATGGCGCTGCAGTTGATCGCCTGAAACCGCTGCGTGCCTTCCGGGTCCATGCGGGAATGGATCAGCCGGGCGAACAATTCCTTGCCGACACCGGTCTGGCCTTCGATCAGGGCCGGCGCATTCACCGAGGCGATGCGGTTGGCGGTTTCCAGCGCCTCCAGGATCACATCGCTGGTTCCGACAATCTTCAGCCCGGTCTTTCCGATTTCCACACCGGGCAACGGCCGGACAAAGGGCCGGACAACGGGCCGGACAACGGGCCGGACAACGGGGCTGACAACCGGTCGGGCGAAGGTCACCGCCGAAGCACTGGCGGCGTTCGGTTTGAATACCAGTGCCGCGCCTTTGACGGCACCGTCGATCTCGATCAGCCTGATGTCTTCGCAGACGTTTTCCCGGGGCAAGGCGGCCAGGATGCTTGCTTCGGAAATGCCGTCGGGCAGTTCCAGGAACCGCGCCCCCAGCCCGAGATCACGATCCGAACGTCCGACATCCACACCGCTGTTGCGGCTGAAGATCAGCCGGCCAAAGCGATCGACAATGGCAAGATTGTCGGACTGGCCCTGCGCCTCCATCGGAAATTTGCCGATGATCGCTTCCATCAGGCGGATGTTCAGCAGTGACTGTTCCTGTTCCAGCACCAGCTCGATGTCACGCGCGGCGGTGGCGGCAAAGGCGGCATTGTGCTTTTGGAAAATCGCGGTCAGACCGGACAGATTGATGACACCGATGATGCTGTGATCGATCGGGTCGCGGATCGGTGCGGCGGCGCAGCTCCAGGCTTTCATGCCTTCGCAGAAATGCTCTTCGCCATGGACATAGACCGGCTGACCCATCCACAGGGCGGTGCCGATACCATTGGTGCCAGAGGCATCCTCGCTCCACACGCCGCCGACGTTGAGGTTGATCTTGCTGGCCTTGGACAGCGTCGAGCGGTCCCCCACGGTTTCCAGAATCACGCCGTCGCGGTCGGTCAGCAGCATCATCGCCTCGGCCCCCGACAACAGATCGCCGATCCGCGCCATGGTGGCCTGGGTTGCCCGGCGCAGTTCGGCCTGATCAAAGGTCGCCTTGGCAAGCGGTGCGCTGCGTTCAAGCGAGGGGGCCGCATATTGCTCCGGCTTTATCCCGGTAGAGTTGGACCGCACCCAGGATTGATAGATGACAGAGCGGACCCCGGTCATCGGCAGGCTTGGGGCATTTCGGTTCGACAGGAACTTGTTCCAGGCCCGCGACGTCTCGCGCGGGTCCACATCGGCGAAGTCGAATCCCTGACGCAGGGGCCGCGGCGCGCCGCGCTGGTCTGATGTCATCATTAAGTTCCCTCCCGTGAACTTAATTCCCGGCCCCGGGCCATCGTTGCGGGCCCCAAAGCCGGCATCGCAGAACAGAATCAGGCGATCTGGAGCCGCATCCTGATGTCTGTCGCGAGGTCGTCTTCGGAGTAGTCCCGGTTGATGGTCCGACCGGCAAGATCGGCAATCCTTTCGGCAACGTCAGCCGCAAGCGGTGAAAAGAAGCCGTTTTCCTTGGTGGCGATCACGAAACACTTCTCACCGTTAACACGATTGATCTGACCGAGGAATTCCAGCTGAATACCCGAGCTGTTATCCGCCAGCACCACCCGCCCGTTGACGCTGATCCGCAGATAGGGAACCGGCGCATCGGGCAAACGGGGCCGCGACTGATCGACGATGATCAATCCCTGGGCTTGCGGCGGGGGTGCGGCCTTTTTAGCCTTGTCGGCCGAATACTTGCCACCGCTGAGGGTGTCTGCCAGTTTTTCGATCGTGCCCCAGTTGCGCCGCAGATGTTCCTTGGCGTGCTTGTCTTCTTCTCTTGTGCCGCCAAGTCTGGAATGGATGTCCATGTGCGTTCTCCTGAAGGGTGGGCACCATTTCGCAGTGTCGCAGAAGCTTTGGCACTGTATCACGGTCTGTGAACATTGTAGCAAGGGAATTTTCCGGCCCCGGCGCAGGCGAGAACTGTAACGCTACGTTACAGTCCCGGCACCCGGTGCGGGCCAGCTGGGGCGGGTCAGCTGGGGCGTGGCGGTTTCACCGATTCGGGCGGGGCCTTGATCTTGGCACCCATGCGGCCTTCGCTGATCCAGCGGGCGGCCAGAACGAAAGCGCCGGTGGAGAATTCCCGTCCATGGGCCGCGATCATCTCTTCGCCGATCAGGGCGATGCGCTGAAAGAACGCATCCTTGCTTTTCTCTTCGTCGGTCAGTTCGGCGGTCTGTTGCGTGGTCATGTGGGTGCTTTCTGAGACGGGTGTCAGGATTTGAACATGGCGTCGGGAAATTCGACCAGTGCGGCCGAACAATCGGTTCCGGCCAGTGCGAGGTATTTGCCGTTCGGAGACCAGGCCATCGCGGTGATCCCGGCCCCGGTATCCTCGCGCAGCAGAATCTCCGAAGGCTTGCCGATTTCGGCAAGACTCAACAACCCGTTGGCATAGCCGACGGCCACCAGATTGCGGTCGGGGCTGGTTGCCACCGCATTGACCAGAACCAGACCGGGCTTGCCGGTCATCACATCCTGTCCGGTGGTCAAAGACCAGGCCGCCACCCGGTAGGCCCCGGCAGCGACCACGGTCGCGGTGGTTCGGCCAAAAGCGGCGCTGGTCACCGGTGCCGGGAAATTGCGCCGCGCCGTGGCGAGGTTTTGCGCCAGATCTATCAGGCAGAAGCCATCTGCCGCCAGGCTTGCGGTCAGCCAAGCCCCGTTTGGATGCCAGGTCAGGTTGACCGGCGTGCCGTCAAGCGCCGTCTCGACCGGCGGCGCGTCCGGTTCATTGACCGGCCAGCGGCTGATGCCATGCGCATATCCCACCGCCAGAGTGGCCCCATCCGACGAAAACGCCAGTGCCCGCACAGGTCCGGCGGCAGGGATGATCCGCGCGGCGCCCGCGCCGACCGGGGACACATGCACCATGGCTCCGCAGGCAAAAGCCACGGTCTTGCCATCCGGAGACGCGGCAAGGACGGTGATCCCGTCATCGGACCGGGTCGCAATATGCGCAGCAATGCCGCCGGGGCTGAGGGTGTTGATCCGGCCGTTGTCTTTGGCAAACACAAAGCCCGATGCCCCAAGCGGCAGGACATCCGAACTGCGCCCGGCGGAAAAATCGGCGGGCTTCAGCGGCAGGATCGGCTTGTTGCGCGGGGTGATGGTCAGCCGGCCGGTGTCAACCTCGCGGCGGGTGCGCTGTGTCGGCGAGGCCTTGTCGGCGGTCGGGCCAAGATGGATCGAGCTGTCGGCGCAGGCAAAGGCCACGGCGCTGCTGTCGGCAGAAAAGGCGATCTGCTGCACAGGCGCAGGCACCAGCCAGTCGCGGGCAATCAGGTCGAAAAGTTGCAGATGCGCACGTTCGTCTTTCATCGATGGTCCCATTTCAAGATTGGCACAGGGCGGAAATGTCGGCGTCGATCTTGGCCATCAATTCCTCCATCCGGCTGATTTCCTGTTCGGTTTCGCTTAACGCCTCGCGCAGGACGTTGTCTTCCAGATACAGCGAGTCCAGCAGCTTTTGCCCGGCTTCGGGGTCGCTGCCCTCGGCCAGATCACGCTCGGCGCACATCACCTCGATCTCTTTGCCCGCAACCCGCTGACGGCGGCTGAGCAGCCTGGAGTTTTCCTGGCTGATCAGAATCACCATGGTGACCCGCAGTTTCTGCAGATCCCCCATTTCGCCAGAAAATGCTTCAGAATCAGCCACTTGTGCGCCCTGTCCAGTGCGAAGACACTCTTCGCGAATCCAAGGGTATCCGGGTGTACAAAGATTGCGACAGAAACCGGAAACGTAAACTTCCGTTACAAATTGTCGCAGTTCGTTACGGAAAATTATCTGTTTGGCCACACCGGATTTCCGGCCCTACAGTCCCTGATCGAAAAAAAGAAAGCCGCCGCGAGACATCAGGTGGCTCAAGAACGAAGGAAGGGAGGCCTGCGTTGGGAATGAAATTCACAGATTGTGAAACTGATCCGACGTCTTGGATGGCTGCGGAACGCAGTTCTCTGACCTTTGCCGACGGTCGTGCCCACATCAACCTTAACCAAAAAGGTGAGCAACAATGTCGACTCTGACACTCAACAAGATCACGGCGCAAAAGGGCATCTCGGTGGCCGATGCGACGAAGAAGATCGCTGATCTGGGGTGGAATCCTTCCTATGTTCAGGAAGCGATGACCTATCCCAGCGACTACAAGATTACCAAGGCCCCGCGCGATCCGATGAAGCAAGTCCTGCGGTCCTACTTCCCGATGCAGGAAGAAAAGGACAACCGTGTCTACGGTGCCCTTGATGCCGCCTTGCGTGGCGACATGTTCCGCAATGTGGAACCGCGCTGGGTTGAATGGATGAAGCTGTTCCTGGCGATCATCCCCTTTCCGGAGATTTCAGCGGCACGTTCGATGGCGATGGTCAGCCGACTGGCACCAGGCGAGGATCTGCGCACTGGCTTTACCATGCAGATGGTCGATGAATTCCGCCACTCCACCATTCAGATGAACCTGAAGAAGTGGTACATGGAAAACTACATCGATCCCGCTGGGTTCGACATCACCGAAGAGGCGTTCGGCAAGTGCTATGCCACCACCATCGGCCGTCAGTTTGGCGAAGGCTTCCTGACCGGCGACGCGATGACCGCAGCTTGCATGTATCTGACCGTTGTGGCCGAAACCGCGTTTACCAACACGCTGTTCGTGGCCATGCCATCCGAGGCCGCCCGTAACGGCGACTATGCTTTGCCGACCGTGTTCCTGTCGGTGCAATCTGATGAGTCCCGCCACATCGGCAACGGCCATTCGCTGATGATGGCCGCGTTGAAAGAGCCGGAAAACCACCTGCTGATCGAACGCGACATGAAATATGCGTTCTGGCAGAACCACGCGATCGTTGACGCCGCCATCGGCACGTTCATCGAATACGGCACCACCGACCGCGACAAGAACAAGGAAAGCTATGCCGAGATGTGGCATCGCTGGGTCTATGAAGATTACTATCGGACCTACATGCTGCCGATGGAAAAATATGGCATCAAGATCCATCATGATGACGTGACCACGGCGTGGGAGCGGATCACCAAAAAGAA
>JAYTDA010000165.1:0-8182 GCA_043736155.1 Paracoccaceae bacterium
GCAACAACCTGGCGCTGACCGGTGTCACCAATGCCGCCAACATCCTGCCGGGGTCGTTGGTCACCGGATCGGGGGTGGGACGGGAGATCTATGTGACGGCGGTCAATGTCGGGGCATCGACCGTGACCCTGTCGCGCCCGCTGGTCAATGCCATCGGCACCCAGGTTTTCACCTTTTCCCGGTTCCGCTACATGCTGGATTTCTCGGGCTTTGCCCGGCTGGACCGGATGGAAATCGCCGATGTCGAGTTTCTGTGCAACGGCAATGCCAGCGCCATCCTGCTGGCACCCACCGGCATCACGTTCCGGATCAGCGACAGCAGCATCCACCGCCCTCTGGACCGTGGCATCACCTCGACCGGCACCGGCTGTCAGGGCATGTTCATCGACCGCTGCCAGTTCCAGTCGAACGAACAGGGGATCCCGGTACCTGGCCGCACCACCGTTGGGTTCAACGTCAATGCCAATGATTGCAAGATCCGCGAAAACCGCGCCGTCAAATTTCGCCATTGGGCGGTGATCGACGGATCAGGCCACATGATCCTGGGCAACCACTGGTTTCAGGGCGATGACGAACCCGCAGGGGTGCGGATGGCCGGGATCGTGCTGGCCGCTACCAACATCGCTACCACCGTTGCCAACAACTACGTTGACAACAGTTTTATCGAATGGACCAACGAACATGACGAAGCCCCGGATTTCAGCGGGGAATTTTCGTTTGGCGGCCTGTCGGTCATTGGCAATGTCTTTATCGCCAGTGGTGTCGGCAGCTTTTTCCGCTGGCTGGTCATCACACCGCGCGGCCCCGGCCACTACATCCAGGGGCTGAATGTCACCGGCAACCTGTTCCGCCCGTTCAACGCCACGGTTGACCGGGTAGAGGGAATCGACACCAGCTTTGCCACCATGGACTTTGGCCGGTTCAAAAACGTGGTGTTCCGCGAAAACACCTTTAACGGGGTCAATCAGGCAACCTCCAGCCCGGTGATGATCGCGCATCAGCAAAACACCGCAGCAACCACCTGGGTGATCGACGCCGGTCCGTGGATGCCGTTTGGGGCGCGGGCCCGCACTGTGCAATCGATCGTCGCCGAAGGTCAGATCAACGGCCCCGCCACCGAAGTCCGCAGCGACATGCCATGGGTCCGGGTGGAACAGGGGCTGACGGCGCAGGAAGTGAACCTGAACTGGGCCAGCACTTCGCGCGGGACCGTTCATGTCACAGTGCGGTGTGACGCCCCGGTGTAAGCCGGACTGCACATGCCACACCAATCAAAGCCGGGGGGCGGTTCCCCCCGGCTTTTTCAGGCAGAAACCGGCACCCCCCGGGCTTTGGTCAGAACCCGGTTGATTTCCACCATCATCACCGCCCGGTCAATCGGCTTTGCCACAAATCCGGACAGGCCAAGCGACAGATAATCCTGCCGGTGAACCCCCAGCGCATTGGCGGTCAGGGCGATGACGGGGACACCGGACCAGGTTTCCCCCGAAGAGCGGATCGCGGCAAAGGTTTGTTGGCCGGTCATGTCGGGCATGTTCATATCCAGCAGCACCAGATCAAACCTGTGGTGTGCAAGCACCGCCAACGCCTCTGCGCCACTGGCGGCTTCGGCCACGATGACCTGTTCGGCCTTGAGAAATTGCACCACGATAAACCGGTTGGTGGCGATATCATCGACCACCAGCACCCGTGTCGGGCCATCCCTGGTGGCAGCGGCGCGGCCCGCCTGCTTCAGCGGAACCAGAAACACCGATACCGGGGCGGCATGGGCACCCGCTTCGGCAAAGCAACGCCCCCCCATCTTCAGCACCATCGGTTCCAAAGCGGCAATCATCTTTTCCGCGTTGGGTGGGGTGCCATTGGTTTCCACCCGCAGCATCAGGTTGAAATCGCCGGTGTCGGAGTCGCCGGTTGCCGGAGCCACAAACCGTGCCTGAACCCTGGTGGTCTGACCGGCGGTGCAAGACTGCGCCAACGCCGCTTCAACCAGCCCGCGCAGCAGCCGCGACACCATTGGAGGGCTGTAAATTGCAACCTCCGGCAGGGCGGGGTCAATGTCCAGCAACAAGGTGACCTGCCGGTCACGCAAGGTTTCCTGCATCTGCGCCACGGTTACGGCCAGACCATGGTGCAGGTGGGCCGAAATCGGTTGCAGCACCTGTTCAGCGCCGCCTTGTTCGGCGGCAGACAGCGCTTCGTCGATGATGGCACCCAGCGACAGTGCCGCCTGTTCCAGTTCTGCCAGTTGCTGTTCCGATGCCGGGCCATCGCGTGCCGCCAGCAGCCGCGCCACCCCCAGAACCACATTCAGTGGTGTCCGCAGGCCATGGCTCATGGTTGCCAGAAACTGCGACTTGGCCTGACTGGCCTGAGCCAGATCACGGTGAGCAGTTGCCAGTTCCCTGTCGATCCGGTGCAGACCCAGGATCATCTGGCCGGTATAGCCCAACAACACCGCCGTTGTCCCGATCAGAAACCACGCAGCCGCCGGATCCGGTTCGTGACCCAGAATGACGGTTGCAGGCAGATAGAGGGTGACTGCCGCCAGCGGAATGGCCTTGCTGAGTGCCATGGCGAGATGGTGGGTATTCACCGTGGCAATATGGACAAGGCCGCCACACAAAAAGGCGATGGCGGCAAGGTTCACCGCCTGATGCGGCGAATTCCACAGCAGGACCACATTGGCCGAATAGGCCGAAGTGCCGATGAAGGACAGGCTCAGGTGGCCGTGCAACTGCCGACGTGTTGGGTTTTCCCCATAGCCGGACATCAGCCAGGGCACCGCCGCCTCGGACACGATAAACAGCGTCACAATCAGGACAGTGGCGACCGGTTCGATGAAAAACGCCGCCATTGCCAGACCGACCGACACCGACAGGATACGGGGCAACCGGTCATCATTCAGCCGCGCCAGTTGCCGGATGCTTTCTTCCTGCCAGTTGGAATGACGACCGGTCAGTGGCGGCGGCATGGCCAGGTCTCTCTCCGAGGCTTCCTGTTCAGCAGTATGCCGACAGGAACCGATTTACGAAAGGTCAATTGCAGCAAAATGGTAAGCACGGCCAAAGCCGCCATTCAGCAGCGCCTCGACAGGGTCAAGGGCGACAAAAACGAAATCCGGCAGGTCGACATAGACCAGCGCCTTTGGATGATGCTGCAGCCAATGGGCGCGGTGGCTCAGGCGGTCTGCCGGATCCAGAAACCGGGCGTGCCCGATCAGCGACAGGCGTGGATGGGTCAGCGCGTCGCCTTTGGCCCCGGCGTCGCCCAACAGCAGCGACAGCGCCGGATTGGCCCGCAAAGCCCGGGCATGCAGCGACAGGGCTGAAATCAGCAGCATCGGCAGGCCGGTGTCGGTGGGTGCCACAGCCACCCGCGTCACCAGCGGTGTGGGTTGTGCCGCCGGGCGGTCGGGATGCAATGTGCCCAAAGCCCCGAAACGGGATTGCGCCAAAATCGACCGCGCCAGACTGCGTGCCGTGTCATCAACTGGTCGCACCACCGGATCGTTGGTAATCATTCAAGGACCTCCGCTTCCGGATTCGACGGCTTGACAGGATTTTGCAATGGGCGACAGCTGGTGCAAAGGGCAAGTTTTGCACAAATGACCCAGAATAACACCGCATCCCGTCCCGATCTGATCGAGCAATTCAACCCCAAACTGCTGACAGTGCTGCGCGAAGGTTACCGGCTGCGCGATCTTGGGGCCGATGCCATGGCGGGTCTGACCGTCGCCATCGTGGCGCTGCCGCTGTCGATGGAAAGGTTGGCGCAGGGGGTGCGCGAACCGCTGGCGTAGTACCGCACCGACGTGGCTCAGGCAGTGGCAGAGGTGCGCCGCCTGACGGCGATCTGATTCGCCCGTCGCGTGCAACCTGCATTCGCGTGAACTGCCGGTGTCACGCTGCCCTGGGCCGAAAGATCACCTTTTGACCCGCAACGGGCACAGCAGCCGGGCAGGCCGGATCGCCAAACAATTGAACACCCATGGAAAAAACATCGAACTGTCAACATCTTTACAATTTCACTGATATCATGGTCAATAAATTTACATTAAAACTATTTATACAAAGATAGTTACACATTTCTTGACTAATCCGCTATGAAGGCGACGGAGAAGGTGCGGGCCATTGTCAGCAATGGCGCGTCGGGGCAATGTGGAGGCATTGTTCAGACTGTCCGCAGGGAGGAAAACATGTCGGATCACCCACAGTCGGCGCACGCCGATCGCTATGCGCCATCGCAGGCTTTCACAGCTTCGGCCCATGTCAATGCCGCAAGCTACCGTGCGAACTACGCCGCATCGGTGGCAGATCCTGATGCTTTCTGGGCCAAACAGGCGGACCGGATCGACTGGATCAAACCCTTTACCAAGGTGAAAAACACCGATTTCACCTTTGGTCAGGTGTCGATCAAATGGTTTGAAGACGGCACGCTGAACATCGCCGCCAACTGCATCGACCGCCATCTGGCGACCCGCGCCAACCAGACCGCGATCATCTGGGAACCCGATGATCCAAAGACCCCGGCGCGCCACATCACTTACCGCGAACTGCACGCCCAGACCTGCCGTCTGGCCAATGTGCTGAAGGCGCAAGGCGTGGCCAAGGGTGACCGGGTGGTGCTGTACATGCCGATGATCCCCGAGGCGGCCTATGCCATGCTGGCCTGTGCCCGAATCGGTGCGGTGCATTCCATCGTGTTTGCCGGTTTTTCCCCCGATGCGCTGGCCAACCGGATCAATGATTGCGGTGCCAACATCGTCATCACTGCCGATGAAGCCCCGCGCGGCGGCAAGCGGACCGGGTTGAAATCCAACACTGACGCGGCGCTGCTGCATTGTTCGGACAGGGTGAAGTGTCTGGTCGTGAAACATACCGGCGGCCAGATCCACTGGACCGAGGGGCGCGATATCGACCTGTCGGCGGCGATGGCTGCCGCATCGCCCGAATGCCCGGTGGCAGAGGTCGGGGCCGAGGACCCGCTGTTCATCCTCTATACCTCCGGTTCCACCGGCAAACCCAAAGGCGTTGTCCATACCACCGGCGGCTACATCGTCTTTGCCAGCCTGACGCATCAGCTGACCTTTGATTACCATGACGGCGATGTGTTCTGGTGCACCGCCGATGTCGGCTGGGTCACCGGCCACAGCTACATCATCTATGGCCCGCTGGCCAATGGCGCGACAACCCTGATGTTTGAAGGGGTGCCGACCTTTCCGGATGCCTCGCGGTTCTGGCAGGTGATCGAAAAGCACAAGGTCAACCAGTTCTACACCGCCCCCACCGCGATCCGGTCGCTGATGGGGCTGGGGCGGCAATGGGTCGAAGGCTGCGACCTGTCGTCGCTGAAACTGCTGGGCAGCGTGGGCGAACCGATCAACCCCGAGGCCTGGCACTGGTACAATGATGTGGTGGGCAAAGGCACCCGGCCGATCGTTGACACCTGGTGGCAAACCGAAACCGGTGGCCACATGATTACCCCGCTGCCCGGTGCCGTCGATGCCAAACCGGGGTCAGCCACTCTGCCATTCTACGGGGTGCAGCCGGTGTTGCTGGAGGCGGAAACCGGCAAGCTGATCGCGGAGACCGCTGCATCCGGTGTACTGGCGATTGCCGACAGCTGGCCGGGGCAGATGCGGACCCTGTGGGGCGACCATCAGCGGTTTCAGGAAACCTACTTTCAGCAATACAAGGGCTACTATTTCACCGGTGACGGCTGTCGGCGCGATGCCGATGGCTATTACTGGATCACCGGCAGGGTTGATGACGTGATCAACGTCTCCGGCCACCGGATGGGCACCGCCGAGGTGGAAAGTGCGCTGGTCGCCCATGCCGATGTGGCAGAGGCGGCGGTGGTCGGTTACCCGCACGACATCAAGGGCCAGGGCATCTATGCCTATGTCACCCTGATGCGCGGGGTGGAGCCGACCGAAAAGCTGCGCGCTGACCTCGGTGCCTGGGTCCGTACCGAAATTGGCCCGATTGCCCGACCCGACCTGATCCAGTGGGCCCCCGGTCTGCCAAAGACCCGATCCGGCAAGATCATGCGCCGCATCCTGCGCAAGATCGCAGAAAACGACTTTGCCGCCCTTGGCGATACTTCGACGCTGGCTGATCCGTCGGTGGTGGAAGAACTGATCGCCAACCGGATGAACCGGGGTTGACACGGGGACGAGCCGCGCCCGGCACACGACAGGGCGCGGAAAAGGGGACGACGATCATTGGATATGTGGCGCAACCCTGCTTTGGCAGGGGCCGGCGAAACATTGCCCAATGGTCGCAGCGCAAACCGGCACAAGGCCGGATCAACAGAGAGGACGCCAGTCATGGCAAACGTAACGGCAAACATTGGGGCAAGGTCGCGCCCGATGACCCGCGAAGAGAAGAAGGTTATCCTTGCGTCTTCGGCGGGCACCATTTTCGAATGGTATGATTTCTATCTGTTCGGCTCATTGGCCGCCATCATCGGGGCGCAGTTCTTCGCGCCCTTCCCCGAAGCCACACGCAACGTGTTTGCGCTGTTGGCTTTTGCCGCTGGTTTCATCGTGCGGCCGTTTGGCGCGCTGGTGTTCGGATCGCTGGGCGATCTGATCGGGCGGAAATACACCTTCCTGATGACGATCCTGATCATGGGTTTCTCAACCTTCTTTGTGGGCCTGCTGCCCAGCTATCAAAGCTGGGGGATTGCGGCCCCGATCATCCTGATTGCCTTGCGGATGTTGCAGGGCTTGGCTTTGGGTGGCGAATACGGTGGCGCTGCAATCTATGTGGCCGAACACGCGCCCGCCAATCAGCGCGGCTATTTCACCGCCTTCATCCAGACCACAGCCACGCTGGGTTTGTTGTTGTCGCTGGTGGTGATCATTTCGGTTCAGGGCTATGTCAACGGCGCCTATCCTGACCAGCCGGTGCTGGATGCGGTCGGTGTTGCGATGATGAACGCCGATGGCACACCACAGATGATGAAGGCGTTCAACGCCTGGGGCTGGCGCATTCCGTTCCTTGGCTCGATCATCCTGCTTGGCATCTCGCTGTATATCCGGTTGCAGATGAACGAATCCCCCGCCTTCAAGAAGATGAAGGAAGAGGGTGCCGGTTCCAAAGCCCCGCTCCGCGAGGCCTTCGGCAACTGGAAAAACGGCAAGATCGCGTTGATCGCACTGTTCGGTCTGACCGCTGGCCAAGCCGTGGTCTGGTACTCGGGCCAGTTCTATGCGCTGTTTTTCATGCAAAACGTGATCAAGGTCGACAGCTTTACCGCCAACGTGATGGTGGCATGGTCGCTGATCCTGGGCACCGGTGGTTTCCTGTTCTTTGGCGCGCTGTCAGACCGGATCGGGCGCAAGCCGATCATTCTGGCGGGCTGCCTGATTGCGGCAATCACCTATCTGCCGGTTTTCAACTTCCTGACGAAAACCGCCAACCCCGCACTTTATGCCGCCCACCAGACACCCGTGACGGTGACGGCTGTGGAAGAAAACTGCTCGTTCCAGTTCAACCCGACCAACACCGTGACGTTCTCCAATTCGTGCGATGTGGCCAAGGCCTTGCTGGCACGGACGTCGGTGAACTACACAACCACCTATGATCCGGCGGCAACTTTGGCGCAGGTCAAGGTGGGTGAAACTGTCGTGGAATCTTATGATGGCGGCGCAAACAAAGCCGATATCGCCGCCGCAAAGACCGCGCTTGGCGATGTGACCAAGGACATGGATGCAGCCGCATTGACCACCCTGACTGGGGCGGAAAATGCAGTCAAGGCCGCAAAAACTGCTGCTGGCAAAGCGGAAACAGCCCTGAAAAAGGTTGCGGACGGCACCGACGAGGCGGCAAAGACGGCAGCGCAAGCAGCCCTTGATGCAGCAAACGCAGCGGTTCCAACGGCGCAGGCCGCACTTGATGCCGCGCGCGCGGCGTTTCCTGCCGATGTCATGGCCAGCTATGATGCAGCAACGGCAACGCTTGCCGGGGCAAACGGCGTCAAGGGTGCATTCGAAAAGAGTGTGAACGAAGCGCTGAAGACAGCGGGCTATCCGCTGGTTGCCAAAGACAATACGTCTGTGGTCGTGGCGCAGACCTTCATCGACATCTTCACCGCGCAAAAGCTGACGATCATCGCGGTGCTGACCTATCTGATCATCCTGGTGACGATGGTTTATGGCCCGATTGCGGCGATGCTG
>JAYTDA010000166.1:0-2144 GCA_043736155.1 Paracoccaceae bacterium
CGCTTCGTGCAGCAGATGCGTCGCCGAATGGTTGGCGCGGATGGCTGAACGGCGACCATGATCCACCTGCAGTTCCGCGCCATTGCCCACCGCAATCACCCCTGCGGTGACTTCGGCCACATGCACGACCACGCCCTGCGACTTGCGGGTGTCACGGATCCGCGCCTGTCCGCCCTCGACCTTCAGCACGCCGCTGTCGCCGACCTGACCGCCCGATTCGGCATAGAACGGCGTCTGGTTGACGACAATCTGCACCTCGGTGCCCACGCCAGCCTCGGTCACCGATTTGCCGCCCTGCACCAGCGCCAGAACCTGCCCCTCGGCCTGTTCGGTGTCATAGCCCAGAAACTCGGTGGCCCCATGCTTTTGCGCAATATCAAACCAGATCGCCGCCTCGGTGGTTTCACCGGTTCCCGACCATGCCGCCCGCGCCTTGGCCTTCTGTTCCGCCATCGCCGCGTCAAATCCGGCCACATCGACGGTGCGGCCCTGTTCACGCAGCGCATCCTGGGTCAGGTCCAGCGGAAAGCCATAGGTATCATACAGCCGGAACGCCGCCGCCCCCGGCAAGGCAGCGTCATTGCCCAGCCGCGACACCTCATCCTCCAGCAGCTTCAGCCCGCGATCCAGTGTGGTGCGGAACCGGGTTTCCTCCAGCCGCAGGGTCTCCTCGATCAGCGATTGTGCCTGCCCAAGCTCGGGATAGGCCGCCCCCATGCCGCGCACCAAGGCTGCGACCAGCCGGAACATCACCGGGTCTTTTGCCCCCAACTGATGGGCATGGCGCATGGCGCGGCGCATGATCCGGCGCAGCACATAGCCGCGCCCCTCATTCGACGGCATCACCCCGTCGGCGATCAGAAACGAGGTCGCGCGCAGGTGGTCGGCGATCACCCTATGGTGCATCTTGCCCGGCCCGTCAGGGTCAGACGAGGTGGCATGCGCCGAAGCCTCGATCAGGCTGCGCATCAGGTCGGTGTCGTAGTTGTCATGCTTGCCCTGCAACAGGGCGCCGATCCGTTCCAGCCCCATGCCGGTGTCGATCGACTGTTTCGGCAGCGGGATCAGATTGCCATCGGCCAGTTGTTCATTCTGCATGAACACCAGGTTCCAGATTTCAATGAACCGGTCGCCATCCTGTTCGGCGGAACCCGGTGGCCCGCCCCGGATCGCCTCGCCATGGTCAAAGAAAATCTCGGTACAGGGACCGCAGGGGCCGGTTGGCCCCATGCGCCAGAAATTGTCATCGGTCGGAATGCGGATGATCTTGTGATCCGGTAGTCCCGCCACCTTTTTCCAGATCTCCGCCGCCTCTTCGTCGGTGTGATAGACAGTGACGCACAGCTTGTCTTTCGGGATGCCGTAATCCTGGGTCAGCAGTTCCCAGGCAAACGGGATGGCATCCGACTTGAAATAGTCGCCAAAGCTGAAATTGCCCAGCATCTCGAAAAACGTATGGTGACGCGCGGTATAGCCGACATTGTCCAGATCGTTGTGCTTGCCGCCCGCCCGCACGCATTTCTGCGCCGTGGTGGCGCGTTTGTAGTCGCGATGTTCGACCCCGGTGAACACATTCTTGAACTGCACCATGCCGGAATTGGCAAACATCAGGGTCGGATCGTTGCGCGGCACCAAGGACGAGCTTGGCACCACGGCATGGCCATTGCGCCCGAAAAAGTCGAGAAAAGTCGAGCGGATATCATTGAGGCTGGGCATAGCAGGCCTTTCGCGGCGGCAAATGTTCAGCCCCGTTTAACGGCCACGGCGGGCCCTGTCCACCGCAACCCGGACCCTGTGAAGCCTGTCCGTCGAACCGGGAACCGGGTGTGGCGCAAGACAGGCGGGCACCGGCGCGGCCACTGTCTGTCTGGCGCTGCTGCCCGCGCCCGACAGTCTCCATCTGCGGTGGTTTGAAATGAAAAAAAGGCCGGGAAATCCCGGCCCTTTGCTGTCTGATCCGGGGCCTTCGGCTCCGGGGCCTTCAGGTCTGGGGTCTTCAGGTCCGGGGCCTTCAGGTCCGGGGTCTTCAGGTCCGGGGCCTTCGGGTCCAGGGCATTCAGGTCCGGGGCCTTCGGGTCCGTGGCATTCTGGTCCGGGGCCTTCGGGTCCGGGGTCTTCAGGTCCGGGGTCTTCAGGTCCGGGGT
>JAYTDA010000167.1:0-23818 GCA_043736155.1 Paracoccaceae bacterium
CACGCCGATGCCAACCGACGCCTCGGCAGAAGCACAGGCCGATGCGTTTGTTTGTCTGATGGACGCACTTGATCTGCAAACAGCCGCCGTCATGGGCGGGTCTGCCGGGGCGCTGTCGGCATTGCAGATGGCAATCCGGCACCCGGACCGGGTTTCGGCGCTGATCCTGCTGGTGCCCTTGGCCTATAAGCCGCCGGTTGCAGCCAATTCAGCCGCACCCATGAACCCTTGGGTGGAGGATCTGATGATGACGGCCATCGGGTCGGACTTTCTGTTTTGGGCCGGGTTGCAGGTGGCGCGCAGGCAGTTGATCGGCACCGTTCTGGCCACGCCACCCGCATTGCTGGACGCGGCCAGCCCGGCCGAACAGGCCCGTATCAATGCCATGCTGGACAATATCCTGCCGGTGTCGGCCCGCGCCGCCGGATTGCGCCATGATACGGCGGCGGGCAAATCCATGACCCCGGCCCGGCTGGATCTGGTGCAGGCGCCGACGCTGATCATCTCGGCCCGCGATGACCGCTATGGCACCCATGCCAGCGCGGAATACATGGCGGCCCAGATTGCCGGGGCCAAATTCCTGGGGTTCGAGACCGGGGGGCATACCTGGGTCGGGCATGACGACGACGTGATGGGCGCAATCGCCGGGCTTTTGGTTCCTGCAGCGGTGATTGGCGCGCCCTGATGCTGGACAGGTCTCACCGACAGACGCCGGGTGAAACCCGGACCACCCCCACCCCAAAGGAGTTTGCGACAATGATGCGTCTCACAGCTTTGATTTGCGGTACCCTTGCCGTTTTGCTCGGCGGGCTTTGGCTGTTGCAGGGGTTGGGGATCGTCCATCTGCGGCCCCTTCTGTGCTTTGCCGATTGCGCGCCATTGCAGGGGCCATCGGTCACATGGGCGGTGATTGGTGCGGTCACGCTGGCGGCTGGCGGAGTTGGCGTCGTTTGGTCCCGCATGGGAGTTCGGAAGTGAAACCTCAAGGAAAACCAATGCAAATTCTGACAGGCGCGCTGGTCGTCATCGCGGGACTCGGCGTCACTTTTGCTGCCGCCTCGGCTTTTGGCGCGTGGCGCTGGTCTGCTGCCACCAGCGATTTGCTGGCACAGCTGAATGCAGGCCGCGTGGCCCCGCCGACCAGCCGCTATCATGCCGCCGAACTGGCAGGTCTGCCCGCCCCGGTGCAGCGCTATTTCCGCGCGGTGCTGACCGATGGTCAGCCCATCATCACCGCCGTGCGGCTGACCCAAACCGGGCGGTTCAACATGAGTGCGACGGTGGACCAGTGGAAGCCCTTCACTGCGGCACAGCACTTCACCACTGCGCGGCCCGGCTTTGTCTGGGATGCAAACATCACGCTGTTCCCCGGCGTTCCCGTGCGGGTGGTGGATGCATTTATCGCGGGCGAAGGGCTGCTGCGGCCCACGATCCTGGGGCTATACGGGTTGGGCACCTTACAAGGAGCCGGCGAAATCGCACGCGGCGAATTGCTGCGCCATTTTGCCGAAAGCGTGTGGTTTCCGACCGCCCTTTTGCCAAGTCAGGGGGTGGTCTGGCAGGCGGTCGATGACACTTCCGCCAAGGCCACGATGACCGACGGGCCGATCAGTGTCACAATGCTGTTCCGCTTTGGCGCCGATGGTCTGATCACCACCATCTACGTCGAGGGTCGCGCGACAACGGTGGGTACCGCCACGGTGTTGATGCCGTGGGAATGCCGGATGTCGAACTACCAGACCCGCGACGGCATGCATGTGCCCCTGACGGGCGAGGCGCTGTATATCACACCACAGGGGGAACGGCCCTATTTCAAAGGCACGATCGACACGCTGACCTACGAGTTTGCGCCATGACGGCGGCCACTGGGGCGTGGCGGTTCTTTGGGCTGGTGTTGGTCCTGTCGCAGCCATTCTACGCCTTGGGGGTCACGGGGGCAGCATTGCCGTTTGCATCAGCCCTGCCGCTTAGCGCCCTCGGGGCCGTCGTGCCGATGGTTGCCGCCTTGGTGCTGATCCGTCGCGATGGCGGCTTTGACGCGACCAAAACATTTCTCGCCAACGCCTTCAATTTCAGTGGCACAAGCGGCGTTGGCTGGGTGATAGCTGCCGGGTTCATGCCTTTTGCCTTCTTCCTGACAGCGGGTTTGGTCTGGCTGTCCGGCACGCCGTTGCCCGCATTGCAGGTGCTGCCGGTCAGCGCCATCATCCCCGCCTTTGCACTGTTCTTTATCGGGGCCGTGGGCGAAGAAATGGGCTGGCAGGGCTACGCCTACCCGGCACTGGCAAAACACCAGTCTGCCCTGACCGCAGCCCTTGTGATCGGCGTCGTCTGGGCGCTGTGGCACGTCATCCCGTTGGCGCTGATGGGGCGCGGGGCGGGTTGGATTTTCTGGCATTCGCTGGTGATCGTTTTAATGCGGGTCATCATCGTCTGGCTGTTCTTGACCACCGGGCAAAACATGCTGATCGCTGTGCTGTTTCACATGATGAGCAACAGTCCGTGGGGGGTATTTGCCGGCGTTGGCCCCTACTATGATCCGCTGTTCATGTGTGTGGTGCTGCTGGTCGCGGTGGCGGTGATCCTGTGGCTGAGGCGACCGGACATGGGGGTGCGAGTCAGCTATCCAGCGATATGACTAACCGGTCACCACCCCATCCCCCACCACGATCTGCCGCCTGCAGGTCGCGGCGATCTTCTCGTCATGGGTCGAGATCAGAAACGTCGTCCCTTCATCGCGGTTGATCTGGCCGATCAGGTCCATCACCTGACTGGCCGAGGCGCGGTCGAGGTTGCCGGTGGGCTCGTCTGCCAACACCAGTTCCGGGCTGTTCATCAGCGCCCGCGCCACGGCGACACGCTGCTTTTGGCCACCCGACAGGTTGGTGGATGGAAAATCCACCCGGTCGGCCAACCCCATGCGGCCCAGCAGATCGCGTCCCCGGTCCCGGGCCACGGCGGTTTCACGCCCCTCGCGCACGGCAGTGGGAAAGATCACATTCTCCAGCGCGGTAAAGTCGGGCAGCAGGTTGTGAAACTGGAACACAAAGCCGATGTGCCGGTTGCGAAAATCGGTCAGGGCGCGGTCATCGGCGGCGGTCAGATCCTGGCCCAGCATCATATGGCTGCCCGAAGTGGGCTGCATCAGGGTGCCCAGAATGGTCAGCAGCGTGCTTTTGCCAGACCCCGACGGGCCAAGCAGCGCCGCCAGCTCACCATGGTCAAGCCGCAGGTTCAGCCCGCGCAACACGCGGGTTTCGGTATCGCCCGACCCATAGGTTTTCACCAGATCGCGGATATCGAGCAAGGCGTCGGTCATTGCCCGATTGCCGTGACCGGATCGACCCGCGCCGCACTGCGCGCAGGCAGGATCGACGCGGCGATGGCCCCAAGTGCGGTCAGCAGTATCGCCATGCCATAGGCGCCCTGGCGGATATCTATCGGCAGATTACCGGGCACGAACTCTTCGCGTGTCGGAAAGCCGAGCAGTGCCAGATAGCCCAATGCCGCCCCCAAAAGCCCGCCCATCAGCCCGATCAGCGCACCCTGGCTGACAAACACCACCAGCACGAACCAGCGTGCAGCACCCATTGCCCGCATGATCCCGATCTCTGGCCGCCTGCGATAGGTGGAGAGCAACAGCGCCGACGACACCCCGATCACGATGGTGATCATGGCAAAGGTCTTCAGGATATATCCAACCTGTGCCTGCGCATTCAACGCATCCAGCAATTGTGCAGCCTGTTCGGTCCATGAATTTGCCTCAAGGCCGGTCAAGGCCTGCACCCGCAACGCCACGGCATCGGCATCATAAAGATCCGCCAGTTTGATCTCGATCCGCGTTACACCTTGGGGCATCGCAAACAGGTTGCGTGCAGTAGCGCGACTGACATAGGCGGTGGCGCGGTCGGCACCGCCCTGCCCGATCTCGAAAATTCCCGACAGGGTCAGCACAGTCTCCACCCCACCCGCCGATGTCACCCTAAGCGTCTGACCCAGCGAAATCTTCAGATCCTCGGCCAGGGTCTTGCCAATGACGACCGCCCCTGAATCAAGCCGTGCGGTGCCCGCGATGATATAGCCGTCCAGATCAAGAATCGCGGATTCCTTACCCGGTTCCAGCCCGATCACGCTGACCTGCAACACCTGCGCGCCACGCGTCACAAAACCCGGGCCGTTTACCTGCGATGACACCGCCACCACACCCGGGAGCGCCTCGATCAGCGGAATGAACGCCTCGGTGCTGCGCATCTGCACGTCAGCGGTGCCTGCCTCCTGCTGAATGGCCAGCACGGAACCGGGCGCTAAATCCGCCATGCCGGGTAAGATCGCCGGCACGTCCGCCACGGCCTCGATTGTCACGTGGCTGATATCTCCGACGGTGGAGGAAATGATGAACTCGGCCAACCCGCCGATCAGCGCGCTCATGAAGATAAAGATGAAAACGCCGACCGCGACACCCACGACCAGCAAAGTCGTCTGCGCCTTGCTTGCGGTCAGATAACGCGTGGCGATTTTGAACGCGTACAGCATCAGTCCCCCGCACCTGCTGCGGCGACCGTAACGGACTGCCCATCCACCAACCCGGTTGCATCGACGATCACTTTATCGCCCGCAGCAAGCCCGGACGTCACCATAAGCCGTGCGGCGGGCCACGGCATAACCACCACCTCGCGCCGCTGCACCAGATCACCCGCCAGCACAAACACGCCATCCCTGGCCCCCACCGTGACCACCGCCGCGCGGGGAACCGAGATTGCACCAGCCTGACTGTCGACGGTGATGTTCGCTGTGACAGTCAAACCAACGGGGGCAATGATTGCCTGATCAAACGCCAGTTTCACCGACAGGGCGCCCGAAGCCTCATTCACCTGCGGTGCGACAAAGCTGACCTTGCCGCTCCGAACCCCAGCCTCGCCGACAATCTGCAAAACCACAGGCTGACCGACGGCGATCTGTACGGCATAGGCCTCGTCCACGTCGGTTTCGACAATCAACTGCCCAAGGTCGGCAAGCGTGAACAGCACCGTGGCCGGATCAACTGTCTGACCAACATCCGCCTCACTTGCCACCACCGTTCCTGCAATCGGGGCTGTGACAGTGTGGTATTCCAGCGCAATCTGCGCCTGATCAAACAGGGCCGTCAGTCGCCCCACCTCTTGTGCTGCGATCTGGGCAGCCCTTTGCGCATCCTCCAGTGCTGCGCGGGAAACATTCGCGCCAAGCGCGCGATCCCGCGCCACACGCGCCTCGGCCTGCGCAAGGCCAACAAGCCCGGCATCAAGCGCGGCAAGTGCCTGCCGGACAACCGCCTGTTGCTGGGCAGACTCAATCCGCGCCAGCACGTCACCCTGCCTCAGCGTGTCGCCAACATTGGCGATAATGCCTTGCAATCGTCCGCTGACCGTCGAGCGGACGTCAACCGAATGCAAAGCCGCAACCTTGCCATTCACTGCCAACAGCCGCGTCAACGGGCCGGGCGTCACCACCTCCAGTGCCACCACCGCCGGTTTTTCCGTCCAAGGCTGGATGTAAAGTGCGGCCATCAGCATCACTGCCGCAAGAATAGCCCCGCCCCACCACCAAAATCCATGCCGGGTCACCACTTTGACGGCTGCTGATCCTGGCATAGTCACAGGCGATCCGGGCGATGTCTCTTGCGCGGCGTTTTCCAGCAAGTCCTTGGTGCGTCCTTCCAAAGATGGTTTATTTACAATAGGTTGCGGTTCAGGCGGGTGCGAGTCACCGCCGGACATGGTTGAATGCCAACGTTTTGGTTTTGTCACCTAAATCGGAGCTTCGCGAAGTGGCGGCGCAAGAAATATCTCCGAAAGGCGCGGCTTTTAACACGTCGGTTCCACCTGTGCAGAAGACTGGCTGGAAAACATTTCCAGCGATGTCTCCGCCGACCGTGCGCTTCCTTCAACAGTGTCATCTTGATTTGGATTAGCATGCAGGCGTTTTTGACGATCACCCGATATTTTGGTCGCCGCACAAAGGCTGTAATCCGGGTAAGCCCGCCGATTTGAAGCAACCCAGGTGACCGGTGCATTGCGGTCAAGCGCACTTGGAAAGGCACTGCAGTTCGCCCCTTCCAACTGTCGGGGACAAGCGGCGGCGTTGTCGCAACGATGCCGTCCGGAACCGCCGGATCCACCGACACTGGCAAGTGGGGGCCATGCTGTTCAATCGCACCCACGGCCAGAACGGCGATCAGACTGCCGCGGTCAAGGGCGGCAAAGTCGTCGGCGGTGCAATGCGCCGCATTAGCGGTGCTGCCTGTCAAAGCCCCCCAACAGAGCGCAGGGGGCCCGCCTGGGGCAAGCCCCGCGATGACCCGCAGGATGGAATTCCGGTCGATGCCGAAATGACGGCAAAGATCGGCCACGGTGCCGGTCTGACCGAAATGTTCAACGCCCAGGCCGGCCACGCGGTCCCCATGTACCGAACCCAGCCACGACAGCGTGGCCGGATGGCCGTCAATCACCGTGACCAGCAGGCAGTCGCGTGCGATGGGTGCCAACAGACGCGCGATGTGGCTCTGTGTGGTACGGCCATTGATCCGCGCGGTCTGTGCCGCCTGCCAGCCCGCGTTCAACCGGTCTGCCGAGGTGACGGCCAGAATTCCGACATCGCGCCGCCCTTCGGCCAAAGATCCTGCAGCGGCAATGGCTTCGGTGGCGACAGTGCCCTGATAGGCGATGACCACTTCACAGTTCGGCCCCGGTTCACGCAACCAATAGGCCCCGTCGATAACACCTTGCCGGAGGCTGTCCAGCTTGCGGCGCGGCTGTTCCAACGCGCGGGTTGACAGGCGCAGATAGACCGACCGGCCGCCCCCAGCAGCAGCATCAGGTTCATCTCGGCAATGCCCAGTTCGACATGCTGACCCTCGGGCGAAAACTGCCATCTGCCGTGTCCTTGGTGCGCGACGGATAGGACTGCGCGCCGCCAAGCCCGCGAAAATTCTGTATTTTATCAAGGCTTTGCTCGCCTGCCAGATATTGAAGCGCATGAAACACCGGCCCCGCATGCGGCTTGACCGCCACTCGGTCCTGCGGGCGCAAGGCGCGGCCATACAGGGCGGTGATCAGAGTTGCCATCGATGGGCAACTGGCCTGATGCCCGCCGACTTTCATTGCATCTGTCTTGGGCCGCAAGTGGTTGGCGTTACTAATCATCCAGACCGACAGCCACAGCCGTTGTCTTGCAGCAGACGCAATTCCTGCGGTCCAAGCTGAGTCGTCATGCCATCCCCCAAGATGAATTTGGCAGAGTAAGCGCCAAATCAGGCACCGGATCATTCCAATAGCGTTGATCAGATCGGCGGCACAGGCGATCCGATGCCCCGGCAGCGCAGGCAACGGGCCGGGCCCTGAAGATCATGGTGCCCGAACATCGCCGGGTACGCGTCCTGCCCCCGGTGGCAGGACCTTGGTCAGGAAGTAGGTCGGATCCTTGCGCTGGCGCAGGTAGGCGGGAAGGATTTCGCGCCATGCGGCCAAAAGCGACGGGCAAGGTGCCGGGCAATCATGTTTGACGGCTTCGTGCAGGCGCGGCAGGGCGTGATAGGGCACCATCGGATACATGTGATGTTCGACGTGGTAGTTCATGTTGGAATAGATGAACCGCAAGGGCAGGCGCATCAGCACCGTTCGGGAATTCAGACGGTGGTCCAGCACGTCTTCTTGCAGGCCCGCATGTTGCGGCAGGCCGACAACGATCAGAAACCAGATGCCATACGCCCGCGGCAAGCCGACCAGCACGGCTGGCAGGATCGACCATGTTGCCAGGCAGGTCAGCAGGACTGCTGCATAAATTGCCACATGGATGCGGGCAGCGCGGTAGGCCTTGGGGCGTTCGCTTTCGGGCACATAGTCGGTTTCCGCAGCGGTCAGCTTGCCCATCGACTGCGTGATCAAATTGGCGAAAAGCTGTGGCAGGCCGGTGATACCCGTCATGCCAATGGCCAGCAGCACCAGCTGCACCGGCCGCATCGACGATATTTCAGGGTCGCGGCCCACGATGATGGTATCGGTGTGGTGGCGGGTGTGGCTCCACCGCGAGATGACCGGATTGCGCATCGTCAGGAATGACGCGAATGCGTAGACCGCAGCGTTGATCCAGGGCGTCCGGAACGGTGTTCCGTGGCCCATTTCGTGCCAGCGGCTGTCGGCGGCCGAGGCGTATAGCACGCCATAGATGGCGAAAACCGGCACCGCCCACCAACTGCCCCACAAGGCAACCCCAAGTCCGCCGGTCAGCAGCAACAGACCAATCCAGATCGCGGTGTCGCGCAGCGCCGGGCCGTCGATGCGTTTCATCAACTCTTTCAGCAGTTTGCGCTCTACCGGGGTCTGATACCAATCGGCATTGGCCAGACCTGCGGCCACCGCGCGGTGGTTGGCGGGGCCATCCAAAGCATAGTCGCGGTAGGGTTTGATGCGAAGGCGGGCGAGAATATCAAGCATGGGCAGTCCTAACAGCGTGGGCCTAACAGCGTGGGCCTAACAGCGTGGATCGGCCAGAAAATCAGACAGGGCGTCCACTTCGGCCGGCTGAAGGGTCACAAGTTCCGAAGGGCCAGGGAACTGACCACCAGCGACATCGGCACGGTAAGCCGCGAACGCTTTCACACGACGCTCTTGCAAGCGGGCATATTCGGCCGTCAGATTGTCATACACGCGGGCGTGCCTTGGAATGCGACCTTTGGTCTCGCCCAGAACGTCCGTCGCAAACAGATACTGCACATCGCAGCCAGAACCTGACCCCATCGAAATGATCGTGAGCGGGGTCGATCTGGAGATTGCGCTGGCGACGGGCGTGGCAACCACCTCCAGTTCCACGGCGAACGCACCGGCGGTTTCGTAGTCGCGAATGGTCTGCATCACGGTACGTGCCTCGTCAACGGTTCGGCCAAAGGCACGCATGCCGGTCAAGCGGTGTTTCTGCGGCACAAGACCGGCGTGGCCGACAACGGGGATGCCTTCTTTCGCCATGGCTTCGATGATGTCGAAATGCATGGCGCAATAGATCGAATCCGCCCCCGCCTCCAATGCATCAAAGGCGGCACGTTTTGCCTCGTCTGCATTGACCGGATGGCCATAGATCAGGCCAAAACAGAAATGAGTGTCGGGGGCGGCGGCGCGGCGGGCGGGGAAGTCCGGGAAGTAACCGGATACGATGATGTCAATCCCGGCCGCCTCGGCTGCAGTCGCCTGATCGACGGACTGCACGTTCAGTTCGGTCAACTGCCGCTGGCCCTTGAGGGCGCGAATGTGGTGTACCTGCAGTTTCATAGGGCGCTTTCGGTGGCTGGTCCGCGGGGGCAATCGCTTTGCCGCAGCACGATGGGGGCTTCGATCAGGTCTTGTTGCGGGGCAAGCTGGCCTTGCAGCCGCGCCTGCACCATACGGCCAATGCGGATGCCCATCGCGCCAAGGTCCATGGTGAAGGTGGTCAGGGATGGGCGGATATGGGCCGCGATCGGGATGTCGTCGCAGCCGATCAGGGCGACATCCTTGCCCGGGGTCAGGCCAAGCCGCCGCAAGCCGTCCATCGCGGAAATCGCAATCAGGTCGTTGCCGCAAATCAGGGCGGTGGGCCGTGCGCCGCGCAAAAACAATTCGGTCACTGCCTCCTCCCCGGTTTTCTGCGACAGCGGACATTCGACAGTCAGTGCCGGATCAGAGGGCAGACCAACCTCCTCCAACCCTTCACGGACGCCCTGCATGGTCAGGTGGGTATAGGTATAGCGCAATGGCGTGGTCAGTTGGCCGATCTTTTGGTGACCCAGTGCCACCAGCCTGCGCGCGGATTCGCGGCCAACCTGCACCTGATCGCGGTCGACATAGTTGTGAGTGTTGCGATTGTTGCGCCCCACGGTGACAAAGGGAAATCCGCGCTCCTCCAGCCAGTCGATCCGTTCATCTTCGGGGCGGGTCCGCGCAAAGACCAGCGCATCGCAGCGGTTGCGTTCCACCGCGTTGCGGATCACGTCAATTTCGTGGTCGAACTCGCGGGCCATGACAACCTGCAGGTCAAGACCTGCGGCGGTCAGCATCATCTCCAGCCCATCCAGCAGACCCAGAAAATAGGGATCGACATATTTGGTCCAGGGCTTGGACACCATGAAGGTCACGGTGCCGGTCTGACTGCGCCGCAGCATGGCGGCGGCATGGCTGGGCCGGTAACCAAGGGTTTCGGCGGCCATTTCCACCCGTTTACGAGTGTCAGCGTTTACATCGGCATAGCCATTCAGCGCCCGGCTGACGGTCGATACCGACACCCCGGCGGCACGCGCCACGGCGCGGATATCGGGGCGGCTGGTCGGCAGGGAACTGTCGGATCCGTTCATGCGGCCTCACCAAAAAACCCAGGGCAGAGTAACCAGAAACGTTTTCGGAACACAAGTCAACACGCCGGTGCCGGACCGGATTCCGGGCCAAATCCGGGTCGGTTTGCACAGAAATTGCTTGACAGGACCCCTGCCTGCATCCGTAGCTGCCCAATATGGCCAGAAACGTTTTTGGTAATAGCAACGCGCAACGCAAGCCATGACGCTGCGCACAGGGAGGTCGAAATGGGAGTACTGACAAAGTCCCTTCTGGGGGCGACAAGTCTGGTCGCAATGCTGGCCAGCGCAGCCACAGCCGAAGGCGAAAAGTGGTGTGCAGGCAAGACTATCGTCGTGTTTTCGGGCGGGCCTGCGGGCGGCACCTTCAACTCGATCATCGACAAGGGCGCGCTGCAGGCGGCCGAGGACACCGGCGCGACCGTCCAGATCATCTATTCCGAGTGGAATTTTGAGCTGATGGTCACCCAGTTCCGCGACATGATCGGGCAAAAGCCGGATGGAATCGCGATGATGGGCCACCCCGGCGACGCAGCGCTGTTGCCGATTGCCGGTGAGGCCGACGCGGCAGGCATCAAGGTCATGTACATGAACGTCGACGCGCCGGAAGTCCGCGCCAAATATGGCTCGGGCTTTGTCGGGGCATCGCTGTATTCGCAGGGCCGCGCGCTGGCCGCCGAAACGCTGCGCCTTGCGGGCGACAAGCTGAAAGCGGGCGATCATGCCATCGTTCTGTCCCGCTGGGAGGCCGAGGCCCGCGCCAAGCGCGAACTGGGTCTGGTCGAGGGGCTGGAAGAGGCCGGGATCGTGGTGACGAAACTGCAAGAAGCGGATGGCGCATCGGCCGACCAGATGCTGCAACTGCCGATCCTGACCTCGGCTGTTCTGTCCGATCCGGCGGTCAAGCTGATCGGCTATCCGGGCGGGCCGTGGATCTCGGCGGCGCCGGTGTTCATGCAGTCGATGGGCAAGCAGCCCGATGATATCATCGGGGTCGGTTTCGACATCGGGCAGGGCGTCAAGGAAGCGATCGACAGCGGTTACCTGATGGTGACTGCCGACCAGCAACCCTACCAACAGGGGTATCTGCCGGTGGTGTCGCTGTGCCAGCAACTGGTTTACAAGTTGGGGCCGCTGAACGTTGACACCGGATCAGGCTTTGTGTCGGCTGCCAATGTGGCCGATGTGGCCGAACTGGCCAACGCAGGCTTCCGCTAAGCATACCAGGGCCGGGCCTCGGGAAACCGGGCCCGGCCCACAAGTCTGGTACCATGGAGGGGCGGCATGGACGCGCCGGTGATCGAGTTGAAGAATATCGTCAAACGGTTCGGCAGTGTCGAGGCGCTGACCGGCGTGTCGCTGAGCGTGCGCAAGGGCGAGGTTCTGGGGCTGCTGGGCGACAATGGTGCGGGGAAATCAACCCTGGTCAAGACGCTGGCGGGCGTACATGCGCCAACCACGGGCGAGGTCTGGGTCAAGGGCAAGTTGTGCAACCCGTGGAACCCGCTGGCCGCCCGGTCTGCCGGGATCGAAACCGTGTTTCAGGACCGCGCCCTGGCGCCGCAACATTCCATCGTCGCCAACATCTTCATGGGCCGCGAGATTACCAATGCGTTCGGTCTGATCGACACCAAACGACAGGTCGAAGAAGCGAACCGCCTGATGCGCGAGATCGGTTTTACCTCCAAGGTGTTCAACCCGGACTCGGTGGTTGGCAACCTGTCAGGCGGCGAACGGCAGGGGGTCGCCATTGCCCGCGCGCTTTACAACAACGCCGATGTGATCGTGCTGGATGAACCGACAACGGCGCTGTCGCTGACCGAGACGCAGAAGGTGTTCCGCTTTATCGAAGCGGTCAAGGCCTCTGGTCGGACCGTCATCTTTATCGGCCATAACATCTATCATGTCTTTGATATTGCTGACCGTTTCTTTGTGATTGACCGTGGCCGCGAAGCCTTTGAGGGCGAAAAGGCCGCGTTTACCGGTGCAGACCATCTGATCAGCATGATGCATCAGCTTGCCGAAACCGGACGCGCCGATGTGGCCAGCCTGAGGAAGTCGCAATGACCGCCATCACCCCCGACGCCTCAAAGACAGCCATCATCGACAACCGCCGCGAACAAAGCAGGTTTCGCCGGTTTTATGGCCAGAACGGCCGGGCGGTGAACTCGTTTCTGGCATTTATGGCGGTTTGGCTGTTCTTTGCCTCGCAAAACTGGGGACTGTTCCTGAACCCCGGTTTCTATGGCGCCTATCTGTTTTCGATCCCGCCCAGCATCATCATCGTCACGGCGATGGTGTTTGTGGTCACGGCTGGGGAGATTGATCTGGCATTCCCCGCAGTGATCGGTGCCGGGGGAGGCGTGTTCATGACGCTGCTGATCTGGGGGTTGCCGGTGATCCCGGCGGCATTGGCGACGCTGATGATCGGGGCTGTGCTGGGCGTCATCATCGGGTCGATTGTGGTCTATGGCAAGATATCCTCGTTGGTGGCGACGCTTGGCCTGTCGTTCTTCATCGTCGGGATCGTGAACTTTCTGGCGCAGGGCAAGAATCTGGAACTGCGCAGTGCGGTCGGCACCTGGGGCAACCAGTTCTTTGTCGGCAAATGGTCGGTCGGCGGGTTGCAGGTGCCGAACCACTTTTTCATCGCGCTGGTCTGGGTAGCGGTCATGTATGTGCTGTTTCGCTATCACCGCTTCGGCGTCCGGGTGCAGATGGTGGGCGACAATGCCAACTCGGCCCGGCAGATGGGCATTAACGTTGAACGTATCCGGGTCGGCGTGTTTGTGCTGTCTGCGGTTTCGGCATCGCTGGCCGGGGTCATTCTGGTGCAGACGGCGAACATGGTCTGGTTTCCCCTGTCTGGCAAAGCCTATCTGTTGCCGGTGCTGGCGGCGCTTTTTGTCGGCGGCACCCCGGTTTGGGGCGGGGTTGGCACGATCGTCGGCGCCGTGTTCGGAGCACTTACCATCGGCATGATCCCTTCGGGCGCGGTGGGTGCTGGTTTTGCGGGGTTCTGGACCGAATTCATCTTTGGCATCGTGATCATCGCCACCATGGTCGTTCACCGCTTTTCGGGCACCCGACTCAGCTGACATCGCCCGCGTTGCTGCGATCATCGGAGCGGGCTGTTGAGCGGCACTGCCGAACCGCGTCGTTCCGGCCTTGCCCGCCGGTTCAGGCCCCCCTCGCTCCGGTGCCTGCCGCCAGACAGCCCAAAGCGGCACCCGGTAGAAAACGTCCGGGCCTGTCTTCGCGCCACTGCGCGTGCCATCACCCACTTCAACAGCTACGGCGATATCGTCGAAGCCAATTGCCAGCCATGGAACTTCTTCGCCAACGACCCCGCAGCAATCGCCTTCATAACCGCACGCGATTGGGCAGAGGTCAGTTGAAAAGGCCGTTGGCATGAGACGGCCTGCCTGCGTCAACTGCCCATGAAAAAAATCGAGTAGTCAGCGGCACCGGCATCACGACTTGTAATGCCATTGCGGTCACTTCCGACGAAACCGCCCTGCGCCACGCCCCGGATGATCTGCACAATACCACCCTCTGCGCGGATCGTGCCGGCATGGCGCGCTCCCGCGCAAAGGGATGTGGTGGGGGCATACATTGATGTGCCAAAGACATCGCCCAACGGGTTGTCGGGCAAACAGCGGCAGACATAAGTCAGTTCGTTGCCATCGAAGGTGTCACAGACTGGCAATTCATCTTGCGCCCAGGCCGCTATCGGCCCGACAAAGAGAAAAGCTGCCATCAAGGTTTGCGCTATCTTCATTTTGGTCACTTTCGTACCATCTGACGGTGAATGCCGTTCGGTCGCCCAACACTGCGCAACGTGATAAAGAAGTCAAACAGATTGAGCGTTGCAAAGGCATTGACTGAATTGTTCAACGATTTGACGCCCGCGCGCGCCGTCACCAAAGACCTTGGCATCAAGTTTCAAATGCACCACCCGGGACCCTGCGGGCATCGGAAGTTGCGACGGTCAGACGATACAAGCACCTGATCCGCGAGGACCGTGGCGTGAACCTGGCGGAACACCGGCGCGGCTCGCGCCCCTGTCGCCAAACGGCTTGTCCGGGCCTGCAATTTGACGCCGGTCATTTCTACGCCACTGACCATCCGCTTGGCGGTTTGGTCGGTGGCCGACCAGCGGGGGCGGGGGCAGGCAAGCGAAGAAAAAGGTGGGTTCATTTCGGGATTCGCAGCCAAAGCTGGCCGCCGCTGCCCCTGACGGCAACCCCTTTGGGTTCTCACCTTGCGGTGGCCCAGCGCAATCGAATCATTGACAGGTTTTGAACTTCCTAATTAGTTCGATATAAGAACGAACTAATGGAGCGAAAATGCTGCCTTCGCAAAACCTCTCGAGGCAGATGTCGCTTTCGATTACGATGCAAGCCATTGTCCATTGCGGCCCGATCTCGCGCGCATCCATTGCGAAACAGACCGGACTGTCAAAGCAAACCATCTCGGAGACTGTCCGCATCCTGACCGAAGAAGGCTGGATCAGTGAAATTGGCCGGACGAGCGGCCACATCGGGCGCACCGCAACAACTTATGAACTGGTGCCCGACGCAGCCTATGTCGCGGCGGTTGATCTGGGCGGCACCAAAGTTCGGGTCGCCATCGTCGATCTGATCGGAAACATCCTGTCCGAAAAACTCGAGCCGACGGACACCTCTGGTGGCGGGGCCGTTGCACGGCAAATCGCCCGGCTGTGCAGAGATGCGGCTTCCGCGCAAAACCTGGACTTTACCCGGGTGAAACAGACGGTGGTCGGCTGCCCAGGTGTGCCGGACCGGCGAACCGGTGCAGTGCATTACGCACCAAACATTGCGGGTCTGGACAGCATGGATTTTCGCGGCGTGATCGCCCGTGAAACTGGCACCCAGGTGATGTTGGAAAACGATGTGAATCTTGCAGTTCTTGGCGAGCACTGGCTTGGGTGTGGCAAGGGATTTGACCAGCTTGCCTATGTGGCACTTGGTACAGGAATCGGCGCGGGTCTGATCGCCAATGGGGCTATTCTGCGCGGGGCAACCGGAGCTGCCGGCGAGCTTGGGTATCTTCCGTTCGGCGCCGATCCGTTCGAGCCGGAGTCGCTGCGTGTCGGTGCGTTGGAGCGCGTGGTTGGTACCCACGGCATTCGGGCAGGATACAAGGCCCGCACCGGTAAGAACCTGGACGTACCATCGATCTTTGACGCCGCCGAAGCGGGCGATGCCCATGCTGTCGAGATGCTTCAACACGTCGCCCGCACTCTTGCCCGGGCGCTTGCGGCGATCGCCACGATCACCAACCCGGACCTGATCATACTCGGCGGCTCCATTGGCAGCCGGACCGAGATCTTGCGCGACGTGCGCACCGAGTTGGCCATGTGTTTTCCCCATCCTGTCCGGATCGAAACCTCGGCACTGGGCAACCACGCATCGCTTGCAGGTGCTGTGGCGGTGGGTCTGACTGAACTGCACACCGCCCTGTTCGCAAATGGGGCGCTGGGCGCAGCAGTCATGCTGCCAGAGCCCAATGAAGCCCATTACCGGATGGCATCCCAATGAGCCCGCGCCCCCGATACATGGCCCGGCTGCGCGCCGCCCTTGACGCGGACCACGCACTTGCACTGTTGCAACGTGCGGTTGCCGCTCAAAGCGTGACGGGCAATGAAGCGACGATGGCAAAGATGTTGCAGCCCGAAATGGCGCGGCTTGGTCTGGACCCGATTGCCACAGATTTTCTGCCCGGTCGCCCCAATATTCGCGGTACGCGCGTGGGAACAGGCGGACCGCACCTTTTGTTCATGGGCCATACCGACACGGTGAATGCGCGCGGATGGGTGGACCATTGGGCTGGCTCTGCCCAACAGGATCCGTTTGGGGGTGCTGTCATCGACGGGGAGCTTTGGGGTCGCGGCGCCGCCGATCTGAAAGCCGGGATCTGCGCATCTCTCGCAGCACTTGACCTTATCGACCGCGCAGGGCTGCACCTGAAAGGCACCCTATCTTACGCATTTGTGGGCGATGAAGAAAGCGGCGAGCATGGGCTAGGCGTCAGTGCAGGCGTGCGGGCCTACTCCGCGCAGGTCGTGGCAGGTGACATCCCGCGCCCGGACTTCGCGATTTATCTGGAGCCGACACAGCTGCAGGTTTTACCCGTGCAGATCGGGTTTTTCATCGCAGACATTGCCATCCACGGCCGCACTGCCTATTTCGGGCGGCCCGAACTGGGTGTGGATGCGTTAAAGGCGACCCACGCCATTCTTTCTGCAATCTGGGCGCATTCCGACGCCATCGCCGCGCGCGCCGACCATCCGCTGCTTGGCCGCGCCTTTGCACTGGTGACGGACATCACCGGTGGCGGGATGATCGCCGTACCAGGCGACTGCCGCCTGTCGCTGATCCGCAAACTTCTGCCGGATGAGAATCTGGAAGCCGCAGCGTTGGACCTTGAAGCAGTGATCCACGCTGCCACACCACCAGAGATTTCGGTCAGGATCGACTGGCCCGCCGGGCGTGACCATTCGCGTGGCGGATCGGCAGCCGAGACAGCGGCAGATCATCCTGCTGTCCGGCGCCTGTCGGAGTACATGGCAGCGGCGAAGCCCGGCGCAGGTCAGATTGCAGGCGCACATTTCTGGTCGGAAATGCCGTTTCTGACCGACCAGATCGGGTGCCCGGCCGTGTACTGCGCCCCTGGCGATATCTCGATCTGCCACACCTTTGAAGAACGAGTGCCCCTGTCGGACTATTACGACGGCATCGTCGCGCTCGCCGCCTTCATCGTCGATTTTTGCGGAATTACCGAAGCAGGACCTACGATCAACACTCAGGGAGAACAACCATGACGATGCGTTTCAAATCCAGACTGGCCGCCACCTTGTCGGTGCTTGCCTTGATGGCGCTGCCGCTTGCAGCCGAAACCACGGGACCAGGCGGTGAGTCTGCAACGCCAACGTCCGCCGTCTCCATCGATGATGCCCAAGCCGCTCAACTTCAAACCATGGGTTTGAAGGCTGCGCTTTTGTGGCATGACCAGTCCGATTTCGTGAATGCGGTCACTGCAGGTGCCACGGACGAGTTCACCCGTCTTGGCATCGAGGTGGTGGCTACCACTTCGGCGGGTTTCGACAGCGCCAGGCAAATGTCGGATATTGAAACCGCGCTGGCCCTGTCGCCCAATATCATCCTGTCGTTGCCGCTGGACCCGGTGGCCTCGGCCGCCGCTTTTGCAAAGGCAAAGGAAGCCGGCGTGAAACTGGTTTTCCTGTCGAACCTGCCGCAAGACTACAAGCAGCCCGACGATTACGCCGCCATCGTGACGGATGACCTGTTCCAGATGGGCAAGCATGCCGCAGACGCACTGGCGGCTTCGATGGGCGGCAAGGGCACTGTCGGCTGGATTTTCCACGATGCGGCCTACTACGTGACCAACCAGCGCGACCAGGCTTTCAAGACGACCATCGAGAATGACTATCCCGATATGAAGATCGTCGCCGAAGCCGGGATCAGCGATCCGGCGCGGGCCGAAGATATCGCCAACGCCATGCTGTTGAAGACCCCTGATTTGGGAGGTGTCTATGTCACTTGGGCGGGTCCTGCCGAAGGTGTTCTTGCGGCGCTGCGTGCCAACGGCAACACCACCACCAGGATCGTGACGCTGGACCTGTCGGAGCCTATCGCACTTGACATGGTCAAGGGCGGCAACGTCGCAGCAATCGTCGCGGACGAGGCCTATGAGTTGGGCCGCGCCATGGCTGCCACGGGCGCCCGGGCCATACTGGGCGTCGAAAACCCGCCCTTCATCGTGGCCCCGGCGGTGACCGTGACCAAGGATAATGTCGCAGAAGCCTGGCAACAGTCCCTGCACCGCGATGCACCGCAAACTGTGCTTGACGCGGCCAAGTGACGGCACTGGCCTCGCCTGGGTCTGCCACGCGAGGCCACACTTCCCCATCAGGTCCGGAGACCCCGATGCTTCGCACACTTACCAATCGCACCGGGCTTCAGGGCCTGATCGTCTACGCGGGCTTTGTCCTGATCTTCCTTTTCTTTGCCATAACCCTTGGCAGCGAAAGCTTTCTGACCACCAGGAACCTCGCCAATATCATGCTGCAAACCGCACCTGCCACCGTCATGGCTGTGGGTCTGGTTTTTGTGCTGTCAGCCGGAGAGATTGACCTGTCTTTCGGGGCTATCGTCGCCTTGGCCGCCTTGGTTGCCGCCCTTGCGATGCGCAATCAGCCGATGATTGTTGGTGTGCTGGCAGGTCTTGGCACCGGGGCCGCTGCGGGGGCGGTCAACGGGCTGTTGGTGGCCTATGGCAGGCTGCCCTCTTTCCTTGTGACCCTGGCAACTATGGGTGTCATCGCCGGTATTGCGCGGTCGGTCAGTGATTTGCAGTCGATTCCAGTCATCGACACCGGGTTCATCGGTTTCTTTGGCGGTGGCAGTCTGGCAGGCATCCCGTCGCTGATCTTGTGGACCCTTGCAGCCATCGCCCTCGGGCATCTGGTCTATCGACACACCCGGTTTGGTGCGCATGTGCTGGCCGTTGGCGACAACCCCCGTGCTGCACTGGTTTCAGGGATCAAAGTGGCGCGCATCCGACTTTCGGTTCTGATCCTGTCAGGTGCCTGTGCCGGGCTTGCGGGCCTGCTTTATGCCGGGCGTTTGCAATCGGCGCGTTATACGCTGGGCGAAAGCGATCTGATGACGGTGATCGCCGCCGTCATTGTTGGCGGCACCGCGTTGAACGGCGGCAAGGGCACGATTTTTGGCGCGCTGGTCGGGTCGCTGATGATGGGAATGTTGAACAACGGACTGATCCTGATGGGGCTTTCAGTATCCTATCAGATGATCATCAAGGGCCTGATCGTTCTTGTTGCGGTAGCGATCTCGCTGCGCGAACCCAGTCGCTGAAGGAGAACCCGGATGTTCCTGACCACCCTGCGCCGTCGCAACCCGGCGTTCATCCTGGCCGCGCAACACCTGCACCAACAAGGCCACATCCCCGCCAATTCTTACGTCATAGACCTCGACGCCGTTGAAGCCAACGCCCGACTGATCCGCGCCGAGGCCGACCGACACGGCCTCAAGGTCTTTGCCATGACCAAACAGGTCAGCCGCAACTCCGGCTTTTGCCAAGCAGTGCTGCGGGGCGGTATCGACCGGGCGGTGGCGGTGGACATGGCTTGTGCGACAGCCTGCCACAGGGCCGGGTTGCGCATCGGCCACCTTGGCCATCTGGTGCAGGTGCCGCGTGGCGAGGCGGACCATGGGGCCACCGTCCTGCAACCCGACTACTGGACCGTGTTTTCGCCCGAGAAGGCCTTTGAAGCTGCCAAGGCCGCACATGCGGTTGGTCGTGAACAGGCCTTGCTTGCCCGCGTGCAAACCAGCGGCGACGTGTTCTATCCCGGCCACGAAGGCGGCTTTGCCGCAGCGGATGCCGTCGACGCCGCCCGGATGATCGCGGCGCTGGACGGCGCACAGTTTGCCGGGATCACCACCTTTCCGGCCCAGCTTTACGACCATGCCAGCCGAAAGGTCCGGCCGACACCGAACCTGGCAACGCTGTCGCGCACCGCTGACGCGCTGGCAAAAGCCGGATTTGCCGGGATTGAAATCAACGCACCCGGCACCACCTCCGCTGTAACCCTGGAGGCGCTGGCGCAGGCAGGTGCCACCCAGGTTGAACCTGGCAACGGTCTTCACGGCACCACGCCGCTGCACGCGGTGCACGACCTGCCGGAAACCCCCGCAGTCCTCTATCTGACCGAGGTGTCCCATCTGCACGCAGGTCGCGCCTATTGTTTTGGCGGCGGTCTTTATATTGACCCCGTCTTTCCCGAATACGACGTTCAAGCGCTGGTTGGCCCGGCTCCCACCACCGATGCGGCTGACCTGCGATCTGTCATTGTGCCGCCACCCGCAGCGATTGACTACTATGGCATGATCGACGCCGGCACCGGCGCTGCCCCGGCTTCCGGTGATACCGTTGTGTTCGGATTTCGCGGCCAAGCCTTTGTTACCCGCGCCCATTCGGTCGGCATCAGGGGCGTTGCCAATGGCGCTCCGCATGTTGAAACGATCGAAAACTGCTTTGGCCAGGCCGAACCCTGGCCCCTATTGAAATGAGCATCGCCATGTCAAACCCGGTCTTGCAATTGAAGAACATTCACAAGGCGTTTGGCGGCGTGACTGCCATCGAGAATTTCTCGCTTGATCTGCACCCCGGCGAAGTGGTGGCTTTGGTGGGCGACAACGGTGCCGGAAAATCCACCCTGATCAAGATGATCTCGGGTGTGCATCCGCCCACTTCGGGTGAGATTCTGTTGGATGGGCAACCCGCCAGTTTTGCCGATGCCTCCGTCGCCCGCGAGCGCGGCATTGAGGTGGTGTATCAGGATCTTGCGTTGGCCGATCAGCAGCCGGTTTACATGAACCTGTTTCTGGGGCGAGAGCCGGTAAAGGGCCCGCTGCGTCTGCTTGACCGCAGCCGGATGATTGCCGAAACCGAAGCCCTCGTGAGGGAACTTGATGTGCGCATTCCGTCCTCTCGGGCAATGATCCGCGATCTGTCCGGCGGTCAAAGGCAGGGAGTGGCCATCGCCCGCGCCACCCATTGGGCGAAGAAACTGATCCTGCTGGATGAGCCGACCGCCGCCCTTGGTGTGGCAGAGACCGGCAGAGTAGAGGCGACAATTTCGGGCCTGAAAGCGCGCAATCTGGCAATATTGATCATCAGCCACAGTCTGGATCAGGTGTTTCGCTTGTCTGACCGGATTTGCGTGTTGCGCCGGGGCGTGCAGATCGGCATTCGCGAAACCGCAAAGACCGACAAGAATGAAATCGTCTCAATGATCACGGGAGTCGGCCAATGATGCGGCCCGACGCATGGATGCTGCGCGAAATCGCGGAAATTCCGCCGGTGATTGCCCGGCAAATGGTTGAGAATGGGGTAAGCCATGCTGAAACCGGGGCACTTCTGCGCAACAACCCACCGCAGTCTTTCGCAAGGCCTGTCAGTGCGGCACCAGGCACCGCACGACCAAATTCTCCTGCCATCTCAGTAAATGTTTGATGAAATCCGGTGGTAGTGTGATTTCCTCAGATCACTGCCACCCTGCCACCCGCTGAAAGCCTGTTAATGCCGCCGAATGTCGGCCTATTCGCGCGGAACCTATGGAACAGGCCTCGAGCGGCCCAACATCGACGCTTGCAGCCTGTGCGGATCGCAGTGCCCACGCACCAGCAATCCGCGCACAGCCCCCCAAAATCTCAATGAAATAAGGGGCGGTGTGCAAGTGGCGTTTCCGATGCCACCCTGCGCCTTCCCGCCACCCCTGACCGAATGTGCCTCATGACCCTGCAATTCCACCCAGTCCGGGTGATGAAGGGGAGGCAGAAGATGACGGCAACAAAAACACCCCGGCGACGCACTGAGGCGGGACTATTCGGTGGCTGGATAAGCCGCCTCGACCTTGCACGCAATCTCGGTGCGACGGTCGAAACGCTGCGCCGCTCGGAAGGTCAGCGCTTTGGGCCGCCCCGTGTGCGCTCAGGGCGCAAGGTGTTTTACCGCCGCGACGGCGTGCGTGATTGGCTGCAATTGCAGGAAGTGCCGGTCCTCCGGCGCGCGGGTGGCCGTCGATGAGCGCGGCCCAGTCCCACACCCCAATTTTCGCATCAGGTTCAGGTGACTGGATGCTGGATCGCCTGACGGACACGCGCGGCATGCTGGCCGATGTCCCGCTGCACCCGGAATCGCTGGTCATCCTCGCCGCCCGGATCGACGCCGGGCAAACTCCCGACCGCAACCATGTTTGATCCTCGGCGCGGCACCAGACAGGCAACTGCGGCGCAATCCGTGGCTCAACCTTGCGTGCGTCTTCATTATTGCGTATCTTGAAGACGTGGTCTTTAGAGGCACCATGTCACAGACCACGACCATGACCGTGCGCATCAGCGGTGCCCTGAGCGCGTTCGTCGCATCGAACGTCGGCGAAAACGGTGACTGTGAGAATATCAGCGAATTTATCCGCGACCTGATCCGGCGCGACAAGGAACGGGTCGAGCAGGAAGCCTTTGATCGGCTGAAGGCGGAACTGACACGCGCCTTAGCAGCGCCGGAGGAAAGCTATAAGCCACTGACCGCCGCCGAAGTGATCGCCCGGAACCAGGTCTGACCAGATGGCCGTGCGCGTTCAGGAAGCCGCATCCCTTCGGCTTGACGGGATCTATTGCTACACACGTGAGCGATGGGGTGCCGATCAGGCGGGTTGCCACATCACCGACCTGTTCGCAGCCTTCGACCGGATCAAGCGCCATGGCATCGCTGCGCGGCCGATACCGGCCGGGTTCGGCGTCGAGGGCTTCTACTTCCGGCACGAGCATCATTTCGTCTACTGGCGGCGGCTTTCGGATGGCGACATCGGCATCGTGACCATCCTGCACGAGCGGATGCATCAGACAGATCGCTTTCGCAACGATCTTGGCGGCTGATTCTGCCCCCAAATGCAAAGGCCCCCCGCTGTTCGGGGCGGACCCGCAGAACGTTGACTCAGCGTTGACAAGGATTTCCAATGTCAAAGCCAGACTGCATTGGTCGGGTTCTATTCATCTGATATCGTTTCCAGATATGGTTGCGGGAACAGGATTTGAACCTGTGACCTTCAGGTTATGAGCCCCATCTCCCGGACGAATGGCGATCCTTTGATTTCAACAGGTTACGCGATAACCCCTTGAACTGTCAGCGATTTCTAACCGCGTTGAGCCGCAACCAGCCGCAGCGGACGGGTCCAAACGGGGAACGAGGTAGTTAAACAGGTTGACCTATTGTTGACCCAACACTTTGCCGTCCAGAAACGACTTCGAAAGCGACTCGGGATGATGGGCACCGTCTGCTCAAGCCTGAGCTTCCACAAATCCATCGTGTTTCAGCCGCTCAAGAACGGAGACCGCCTGCTTGCACTGGAAATCGGTCGGGATCTTCCTTGGATAATTTGAACAAATCTCAAGGGTCTTTGCCTCGCGCTCAGACAGCTTGCGGTTTGCCCGGCCCCATTCGAGTAAATCCGCCCAAAAAGCCCCTCCGGCACTCGTTACCTTGATTTGTGCCTCGATGCCGACATCGATCTCGTTTTCTCCATCTTCACCGTCTTCTTCTTCGCGCACCAAATCACGGTCAATCAGGCATCTTTCAAAATCATCATCATGCGTCAGCATAGCCGACTTAACTTTCGCCCAGCACGCTTGCTGCTTAGCCCACTCGCTCATGTTGCGAATACCCGCCGGTGGTGAAGAGATAACCTGAGCAGCCTCAGCGGCCGCAATTAATGCAGCCCGCATCAATGGCTCGGGTACTGCCTGTTTGCGCCAGACCAAATCAAGATCAAGCACCTGTTTGACCGATGCAGAAGCATCGTGAAACAATTTCGCCATCCCGTAGGTCACAATATTG
>JAYTDA010000168.1:0-2886 GCA_043736155.1 Paracoccaceae bacterium
GATCAGCGCGATGATCAGCGAGAGGTTCTCGGCGCCGACAAAACGGGTCAACCGGGACAGCGCGCTTTCCGGGGAACGGGTCGTCATATTCAAGTCTCCTGCGGTCATGCTGCCACTCCAGTGCCAAGGGCAAGGGCGACAATGGCTTCTTCCGTGGCGTCCTGCTTTTCAATCGGCGGGGAAAGCCGCCCGTCCTGCATCACCACGATGCGGTCGGACAGAGCCATCAGTTCGGGCATTTCGGAAGAGACCAGCATGATCGCCATGCCATCCTTGGCCAAACGGTCGATCAGCCGGTAGATTTCGGCTTTGGCCCCCACATCCACTGCGCGGGTCGGCTCGTCCAGGATTAGCAGGCGCGGCCCAGCAGCCAGCCAGCGCGCCAGGACGACCTTTTGCTGATTGCCGCCCGAAAGCTTTCCCACCTCTTGCGACAGCGACGGGGTCTTGACCTCCAACTGGCGAATAACCGGGCCGACGGCCTCGACCATCTGTCCCGTGCGCAACACGCCCCAGCGGGCAAGACGCGAATAAACCGTCATCGCGGCATTCTCTATCACCGATCTTACGAGGATAAGCCCCTCGGCCTTGCGGTTTTCCGGGGCAAAACCGATGTTGGCGCGAATCGCCTCAGCGGGTGAGCGAATATCGCTGTCCCGTCCCAAGAGCTTCACCTTGCCGCCGTTACGGCGATACTCGCCAAAGATCACCTTCGCCAGTTCGGTGCGGCCCGCGCCGACCAGCCCGGCAAAGCCGAGGATTTCGCCCGCGCGGATCTTGAACGAGATGTCGCGGTGCCAGCGGCTGGACAGGCCTTCGACTTCCAGCACCACTTCGTCGCGCGTGGTTTCCTCGCGTTTGAAGCCATGGATCAGTTCGCGCCCAACCATCAGTCGCACAATCTCGTCTTCGGTGGTGTCGGCAGTGACAAGGTTACTGGTTTGCTGCCCGTCCTTCAGGACGATCACGCGGTCCGAGATTGCCATGACCTCTTGCAAACGGTGCGAGACATAGATGATGCCCAGCCCTTCGGATTTCAGCTTCCGGATAAGGTCAAACAGGCGCGCGACCTCGTCCGAGGTCAGGGATGACGTCGGCTCGTCAAAGGCGACGACCTTCACGCCGGGCTTCAGCGCACGCATGATTTCGACCACATGCATCTGTGCGGGGGAAAGGCTGCGACCTGTCGCGGAAATGTCGATCAGATCGGCAAAGCCATAGCGCTGCAGCAGGTCGGTCACTTCGGCGCGCATGGCGGTGAAATCAGCCCGACCGAAGCTTCGGCTGGGGTATTCGCCGACAAAGATGTTTTCGGCCACGGAGATGTCGGGAACGATTTCCGGCTCCTGGCGCACCAGACGGAACCCGGCGTTGCGGGCCGCCAGCGGCGAGGCGTGCGAGACTTCAACCCCGTCCAGAAGGATCCGGCCCTGATCAAGTTGGTAGTCGCCCGACAAGATTTTGAGCAAGGTCGACTTGCCGGCACCATTCTCGCCTACGAAGGCAACCACCTCGCCGGGTGCGACCGCCATCGACAGATTCTGAAGGGCACGCACGCCGGGGAAGGACTTTCCCACGGCTTTGATGTCGAGGATGTTGTTTTTCATCGGATTTCCAGAAGAAAGTGGCGGGCCTGTCTCGCAGGCCCGCCAAGTCAGGAAGGAGTCACGGGCAGGGCATGATGTCCTTGTAGGTCGCCGGATTCACGATCGTGGTGTTGGCCACGGTCTTGGCCGGCAGCGGCTCACTGTTTTCCACCGAATTGATCAGCGCGCGGGCCGCAGCATCACCGACGTCCGTTCCTGAGATGTAGAGCGCGGCCTTGAAACCCGTTTCGATGCCTTCTTTCCACGGACGGCAGGCTTCATAGGCACCAAGGCCAACGGCGATCACGTCGGCGGGGGCGACACCAGCGTTCTTTAGGGCATTTGCGGCACCCAGCACGCCTTCATCGTTGCACGACACGACGACCCATTTGTCGACCGCCGGATGGGCGGTGATGACGGGTCCCGACGCGGTGAGCGAGGAGTCGGTCGTTCCATCGTAGTTGACTTCGATGAAGGTCTCTTCCTTGGCCCCAGCGGCAATCAGACGCGCCTTTTCTGCACCTGTACGATCATTGCAGACCGAAAGCGTCGGCAAGGTTACCGTGACGATCCCGAGGTTGGGGTCGCTCAGCCAGCCCGACGCGGCAAGAAGCTCACCTGCCGTGTCGCCCACCTTGGTGCCCATGGCCACGCCATCAAAGCCCGCGAAGGGCACATCTGCGCCAGCGCCGTCTTTCAACGGGTCATCGGTGGCGATCAGCGGGATGCCTGCGTCTGCGGCGGCCTTGGCGACAGCCGGTCCGATCGCTTGATCAGGTGCCGTGATGGCGATGGCCTTGGCGCCTGCAGCGATCGCGTCAGAGACGGCGCTGATGGCAAGGTTCGCATCCAGTTCGACGTTGATGATCTGGGCCTTGTAGCCCAACTCTTCGGCCGCCTTGGTAAAGCCGGCTGCCTGGTCGATAAAGTATTGCTGCGTGCCGCTTTTGTAGATGGCGACGACCAGCTTGTCTTGCGCAAAGGCAGCTCCTGCAGCCATACCGGCGGCAAAGACGACAGATGCTGTGAGTGTCCTTTTGAAATTCATTGGATCCTCCTCCAAGGGTCATTTGTGGTGTTTTCACTTAAGATGTTTATCATACAAACACAAGCATGTTGCGACGTCGCCGACCCGGAGTCGGTGCGAGCGATGGTTCAGGAAGTGAAATCTCTGCTCGGGCCCGCCGATGTGCTGGTCAACAACGCCGGCATTGCGGTGTTTCGCGAACCGCTGGAGATGACGCCCGAGGTCTGGCGGCGCTGCATGTCGATTGATCTGGAAGGGGCCTGGAACTGCGCT
>JAYTDA010000169.1:0-5821 GCA_043736155.1 Paracoccaceae bacterium
GTGCTGGGTGAGATCTTTTCCAGCTTCTGCATTGGAAAGTAGGGAGTGTTTCACGTGAAACATTTTGACGTTGTGGTGATAGGCGGCGGCCATGCCGGGACCGAGGCGGCGCATGCGGCGGCCCGCATGGGTGCGCAGACCGCTTTGGTCACCCTGCGCCGTGATACCATTGGTGTGATGTCCTGCAACCCGGCAATTGGCGGGCTGGGCAAGGGCCATTTGGTCCGCGAAATTGATGCAATGGACGGGGTGATGGGCCGGGTGGCCGATGCCGCCGGGATCCAGTTTCGCCTGCTCAATCGCAGCAAGGGCCCGGCGGTGCAGGGGCCACGTGCCCAGGCCGACCGCAAACTGTATCGGGAGGCGATGCTGGCCGAGACTTTGGCGCGGCCGGGGCTGACGGTGATTGAAGGCGAGGCCGCCGATTTTCTGATGGACGGGCAGCGGGTTGCCGGGGTGCGGCTGGCCGATGGATCGGAAGTCACGGCAGGCGCTGTCGTGCTGACCTCTGGTACCTTCCTGCGCGGCGTCATCCACATCGGCGACGTGCGCCGCCCCGGTGGCCGGATGGGCGACAAGCCCTCGGTTGCGCTGGCGGAGCGGATCGACAGCTTTGGCCTGCCGCTGGGCCGGTTGAAAACCGGTACACCGCCCCGGCTGGATCGCCGGACGATTGACTGGAGCGGGCTGGCGGAACAGGCGGGCGATGCCGAACCGGTGGTGTTTTCGTTCCTGAACAGCAAGCCGCAAGTACGTCAGATTTCCTGCGGCATCACCCATACCAACGAGGCGACGCACGCGATCATCCGCGCCAATCTGGGCCGGTCGGCGATGTATGGCGGCCATATCGAGGGTGTCGGCCCACGCTATTGCCCCTCGATCGAGGACAAGGTGGTACGGTTTGCCGACAAGACCAGCCATCAGGTGTTTCTGGAACCCGAGGGGCTGGACGATGATACCGTCTATCCCAATGGCATCTCCACCAGTCTGCCTTTGGAGGTGCAGCAAGATTATGTGCATTCGATCAAGGGGTTAGAGGCGGCGGTGATCGTGCAACCCGGCTATGCCATCGAATATGACTATGTTGACCCCCGGGCCCTGCGCAGCACGCTGGAGCTGAAGGACCTGCCGGGACTGTATCTCGCCGGGCAGATCAATGGCACCACCGGCTATGAAGAGGCGGCGGCACAGGGGCTGGTGGCCGGGCTGAATGCCGCGTTGCAAGTGCAGGGACGCGAGCCGCTGACCTTTGCCCGGTCGGAAAGTTACATCGGCGTGATGATCGACGATCTGGTGACCCGCGGGGTAACGGAACCGTACCGGATGTTCACCTCGCGCGCCGAATATCGGTTGAGCCTGCGGGCGGATAATGCCGATCAGCGTTTGACGCCAATTGCGATCAGGCTGGGCTGTGTCAGCGCGGGGCGCAAGCGGGCGTTTGGCGCCAAGATGGAAGCTTTGACAGGGGCGCGCGCGGCGCTGGATGCGCTGTCGGTCACGCCGAAACAGCTGCTGGCTCACGGTGTGCGCCTGAACCAGGATGGGGTGCGCAGGTCGGGGTTCGACCTGCTGTCATTCCCCGAGGTCACGTTTGAAGCGTTGGTGCCGCTGTGCCCGGAACTGGCCGAGGTACCGCCCGCCATTCGCCAGCAGATCGCCTGTGATGCGCTGTATGCCCCCTATCTGGCGCGGCAGGCGGCGGGGGTCGAGGCGTTGCTGCGTGACGAGAGCCACAGGATTCCCGAAGGATTTCAATATAATGGACTGCAGGGGCTTTCCAATGAATTGCAATTGAAACTTGCGCGGATACAGCCCACCACCCTGGCACAGGCTGGCCGGGTCGAGGGGATGACGCCGGCGGCGTTGACGCTGCTGTTGGCGCGGATCAAGCTGGCTGGATTGCGGACCGCCGCCTCATGATTGTTTCACGTGAAACAATGGCGCGGCTGGAGATCTATGCCGCCCTGTTGCGCAAGTGGAATCCGGCGATCAATCTGGTGGCGAAATCCACCCTGTCCGACCTGTGGCAGCGGCATTTCGAGGATTCGGCGCAAATGCTGGACCTGTGCCCGCCCGGCACAGAAAGCTGGTGTGATCTGGGCAGTGGTGGCGGGTTTCCGGGGCTGGTGGTGGCGATCATCGCCCGCGAAACCCATCCGGAACTGCGGGTGACATTGGTGGAAAGCGATCAGCGCAAAGCCACATTTCTGCGCACCGTGGCGCGGGAGACCGGGGTAGCGGTTACAGTCTGCACTGAGCGCGCCGAAACCCTTGCGCCGCAAGGTGCAGACGTGATTTCAGCCCGCGCCCTTGCCCCCCTGCCACTGCTGTTGGGCTACATCTTTCGCCATCAGAAGCCCGGTGGCGCAGCCTTTTTGCCGAAAGGTGCCAATGCGGATGCGGAACTGGAGGAAGCGCTTGCAACCTGGCGATTCAAGGTCCAGAAAACCCGCAGCAAGACCGATCCGCAAGCGGTTATTCTGACAATCGGAGACCTGACCCGTGCCGGATAAATCGCCCCGAATCATCGCCATCGCCAACCAGAAAGGCGGGGTTGGCAAGACCACCACCGCGATCAATCTGGCTGCTGCCTTGGCGGAAATCGGTAAGAAGGTGCTGCTGATCGACCTGGACCCGCAGGGCAACGCCTCTACCGGCCTGGGCTTTGGCCCGGCGGATCGCAAGCTGACAACCTATGACTTGCTGATTGACGAAGTGCCGCTACAAGATGTGGTAGTACCCACTGCTGTGCAGGGGCTTTGGCTGTGCCCGGCGACCACCGACCTGTCCTCTGCCGACATCGAATTGATGGGCAACGAACGGCGCAGCTTTCTGTTGCATGCAGCCCTGCGCCAGCCAGAAGTGGCGGCCTACGGCTTTGACTATATCCTGATCGATTGCCCGCCCTCGCTCAGCCTGTTGACCGTCAACGCCATGGTCGGGGCGCATTCGGTGCTGGTGCCGCTGCAAAGCGAGTTTTTCGCGCTGGAGGGCCTTAGCCAACTGATGCTGACGGTGCGTGAGGTGCGGCAAACCGCCAACCCCAACCTCAGAATCGAAGGCGTGGTGTTGACGATGTATGACGGCCGTAACCGGCTGTCGCAGCAGGTCGAGGCGGATGCCCGGGAAAACCTGGGCGATCTGGTGTTTCGCACCGTGGTGCCGCGCAATGTGCGGATCAGCGAAGCGCCGTCTTATGCGATGCCGGTGCTGGCCTATGACACCTTGTCGAAAGGCTCGCTGGCCTATCGCGCGCTGGCTGAAGAGATGCTGCTGCGGCACCAGGCGGCCTGAGGGGGAACGATGGAAGTAAAGAACGAACGCCGCGGGCTGGGTCGCGGATTGTCGGCACTGATGGCCGATGTGAACCTCGATGCCGCGCAAAAGGAAGAGGCGCGGCCCCGGCGCGATCAGATGCTGCCGATCGAGCGGCTGTTCCCCAACCCCGACCAGCCGCGCCGCGATTTCGCGCCGGAGGCTTTGGCGGAACTGGCGGCCTCGATCCGCGAAAAGGGCATCATCCAGCCGCTGATTGTGCGGGAAAGAGCAGCGGAAACAGGGACTTACGAGATTGTCGCTGGCGAGAGACGCTGGCGTGCCGCGCAACTGGCGCAACTGCACGAACTGCCGGTGCTGATCCGTGATCTGACCGACACCGAGGTGCTGGAAGTTGCGATCATCGAAAACATCCAACGCGCCGACCTGAATCCGGTGGAGGAAGCGGCGGCCTATAAGCAATTGATGGAGCGGTTCGGCCATACCCAGGAAAAGCTGGCCGAGGCTTTGAGCAAAAGCCGCAGCCACATCGCCAACCTGATGCGGCTGCTGCAACTGCCCGATCAGGTGCTGACCTGGTTGCGCGAAGGCAAGTTGACCGCCGGCCATGCCCGCGCGCTGATCACCGCTGCCGATCCGGTGGCTTTGGCGCGCAAGGTGATGGCGGGCGGTCTGTCGGTGCGGCAGGCCGAAGATCTGGTGAAGGACCGGCCGTCAAAGCCCCGGCAAGTGCGGGGGCAGGAAAAAGATGCCGATACGCGGGTGCTGGAACAGGATCTGGCGGCCAATCTGAAGATGAAGGTCAGCATCGATCATGGCGCAGATGGCAGCGGTCTGCTGACGATCCGATATGGCACGCTGGATGATCTGGACGATCTGTGCCGGATGTTGTCGGCGGCATCACGGGGCTAACGGTCCGGCCTGGTCCAGATGAACAGACTGGTGCAGCCAAGCACCAACGCCTGCGCCAACAAGGCTTTCCAACCAAGACCAAGGATGACGGAAAGGCCGAATCCGGCAAGGATAGAGCCGCTGGCCAGACCTTTTGCCCGGCGGCTGATGGCACCCGATCTTTGCCAGTCCCGGATCGGTGGGCCAAAGGTCGGGTGGCTCAGCAGCCAATCGTGCAGGCGTTCGGATGACCGGGCAAAGCTGAAGGCGGCAAGCAGCAGGAACGGCACGGTTGGCAGAAACGGCGTGAAGATGCCGATCGCCCCCAGCGACAATGCCACAAAGCCAAGGCCTGCCCAGATCGCCCGGATCATACCACGATCAATTCCCGCAGAACCGCATTCAGCACCATCCGGCCCTGCGGCGTAGCCCGCAGCCGGGCGCCATCGGTGCTGATCATGCCGATTTCACGCAAACCATTGATAACACTACCATCTATCTCAAATCCAGACAACGCCGCATAGCGATCCATGTCACAGCCTTCGGCCAGGCGCAGCGACATCATCAGATACTCCGTGGCCTGTTCCCCCATCGGCACCGGTACCCGCGCCACCTCTCCCTGCCCCTTGGTTTCCACCTGCATCAACCAGGGCAGCGGCGCTTTCGGGGCTTCGGTGGCCCAGCGGGTGCCACCCAGGGTCAGGCGACCATGCGCGCCGGGGCCAATGCCGGCATAGTCGCCCATCCGCCAGTAGATCAGGTTGTGCCGCGATTCCGACCCCGGCGCGGCATGGTTGGACACCTCATAGGCTTGCATCCCGGCCGCCCCGCACAGATCCTGGGTCAGGGCGTAAAGATCGGCAGACAATTCATCCTCCGGCAGTCCCTTCAGCCCGCCAGCGGCATGGCGCGCGCCAAAAGCGGTGCCGTCTTCGATGGTCAATTGATAGAGCGACAGGTGATCGACGGCCATCGACAAGGCGCGACCGAGTTCGGCGCGCCAATCTGCAAGGGTCTGGTTCTGACGGGCATAGATCAGATCGAAACTCACCCGGTCAAAGCAATCCCGGGCAATGGCAAACGACCGTTCGGCCTCTGCCACCGAATGCAGCCGCCCCAATGCTTTCAGGTCAGGGTCATTCAACGCCTGTATTCCCATCGACACCCGGTTGACCCCGGCCTGCCGGTAGGCACGAAACCGCGAAGCCTCGACCGACGAGGGGTTCGCCTCCAGCGTCACCTCGGCAGCATTGTTCATCGGCCAGGTGGCGCGGATACGATCCAGAATCGCCGCCACCAGCTCCGGGTCCATCAGGCTGGGGGTGCCGCCGCCGAAAAACACGGTTTGCAGGATGCGGCCCTGGGTTTCCGCGCCGATCCGGTCAATCTCCGACAGATAGGCGGCTTGCCAGCGGCGCTGGTCAATTTCGGCCGCAACGTGGCTGTTGAAATCACAATAGGGGCATTTCAACTGGCAAAACGGCCAATGCAGATACAGACCAAAGCCGCCGCCCCGCCAGTCTTCGATCATCGAGAGTGACCCGAGTCTGCCGGGAACCTGCCGTTCCATCCAACCCGCGTCGCCCCGGACCTGATCCGGGGCCTCGACCCCAAACGTGCGCCATCAGACTCGAGGCCCCGGATCAAGTCCGGG
>JAYTDA010000170.1:0-2622 GCA_043736155.1 Paracoccaceae bacterium
AAGAACCGCTCATTGCCCAGATACAGGTTCTGCGCCACGGTCATAGATGGCACCAGCGAGGTTTCCTGAAACACCATCGCCACGCCATGCGCCAGCGCCTCGGACGGGGTGCGGAAAGTGGCCGGTTGACCGTCAACCAATAGCTCGCCCGCACTCGGCCCGGTGACGCCCGCAATCATCTTGGTCAGGGTGGATTTGCCGGCACCGTTTTCACCCAAAAGCGCATGAATCTCACCCGGTATCACGGTGAAATCGACGTTTTTGATCGCCGGAACACCCCGGTATTCCTTGGTGATCCGGCGCATCTCGATCAGGGGCGCGGTCATGCTGGCACCTCGCTCAGCGACAGGACCGCGTTGCCGCCCCGGCTGGCGACCAGTACCCGGTCGCCAAACGGCAGCGCGCTGGTGATGCCGTGGAACCTGCCATCCGCCCGGCTGTGGTAGCTCGCGATGGGCCGGAATGCGGCGTCAAGTCGGACCAGCAGGCCATAACTGCGCGTGGGAGCCCATGGTTTGACAATGCCATGGGTGCGGATCGCCCCGCCTTGCATCGGTTCATAAAAGCTGGTCGCGCGGGACAATGTCGGGGCTACCCACCATTTTGGGTCGACCTCGGCCATCATCCGGTCGCGGTAGGCGGGCTCGCGCAACACCAGTTCGATCAACTGGTTGCGCGGGGCAAAGACGCACAGCCACCAGCCGCCCGCTGCCGGGGTCAGGCGCGAGGGGTAGCCGGGCAGGTCTGTCACCACCGGCGCGCCACCCAGCCGACTCAACCGGTGCCGCCAGCTCTCCGCCACGGTAATGGTGCCGTCCACCGCCGCCGCACCCGAAGGCCAGGCCAGCCGCCCGGCAATCTGTGTGGCCGCGCCATCGGCCGCTACGGACCAGACCGAGCCTGTGGCCCCGCGCTGCAACAGATCACGGGTCCAACCGGCAGGGCCATTCTGCGCCGACCCGATACAGACGATCAGCGTGCTGTTTTCACCGGCAGAAAGTGCGGTGATGCAAGCCCGGGGCGGCAGACCGGTCACGGCATGATCGTTCAGCGTCAGCCGCCCGTCCGCCAGCGCCACGGCCAGCCTGTCGCCAAGGCTGCAAAGTGCTGCCACCGGCGCATCAAACCGCCGCCAGTCCCGCACGACCCCGGTTGCGGGATCAAGCGCCTGCACGGCAGCACCCGACGACAACAGCACCCCGCCCAGATGCAGCACCAGATTGTCGGGGGCCTCGACGCGGGCCAGCACAGCCGCATCTTCAAGCCGCGTATTGGGCCGCAGCGCCCCGTCCATCGGCGGCACAGTCGGCGCATGGCCCCCGCGCCCCCGGAAACGGTCGATCCGGTCCGACAGCCAGGCCATCATGCCTTGGCCCCCCAATAGGCGCGGGCTGCTGTCCAGTCCGGGTCAGCGCCGGGGATTTTGTAACGTCCGATCCGGTTGTTGAAAATCCCGCCAAGGTACAGATAGCCTTTGTGTTCGCGCATCGACGTCACCTGTGGATGGCGTTCCCCCATCCCGTCCCACAGGGACTGAACGATGGTGCCGTCAAGGCTGAACTTGACCACGCCGCCGGTGTTCATGTTGGGATACAGCCATTCATCCCGCGCGATCTGCATCACCATGCGGCGGCGAAAACCCGGCATCTTTTGCGCCAGATCAAAGGCCGGTGCCCGCATCCCGATGATACCGCACCAGAAATTGCCATCCGAGGCAAGGTTGATATTGTCGGGGTAGCCCGGCAGGTCGGCGATCACGCTTTCGACCTGACCCGTCCTTGGCCCGTCATACCAGAACCGGCTGATCCGGCAACCCCAGGTTTCGGCGAACAGGAACGACTGGCCATCCGGTACCATGCAGATCCCGTTCGGGAACTGCCGCCCCGACAGAACCGTGCGGGAACTGCCATCGCGCGGATCGTAACAGATGATCCGCCCGTTGCCGCGCCCTTCGAGGGCGTCGATGATCCAGTCGTGCATTTCATAGCGGATCGTCGCTTCGGAAAAGAACACCCGCCCATCCGGGGCAATGTCAAGGTCATCGGCCAGCCGCATCCGGCTGTCATCGATGATCGACAACCACGAGCGGTTGGTTTCATCCGACAGCTTGACGACCTGCCGGTCAGTCGTGACCTTGTACAGGCCCATGCCACCCACACAACACAACAGGCTGCCGTCGCGGTCAAAGGCCAGCCCAAGGGTCTGTCCGCCGATATGGACATAGACCTCGCGCTGCTTGTGGTCGGGGCCGAGGAAGCGGATGATATCGCCGTCGCGGCTGCCGCAATAGAGGTGGCCCTCGGCGTCCAGGATCACGTCCTCGGGGCCGTCAACCTCGCCCACGCCAATCGGTTCGGCCACGGATAACAGATCGTTGATGGCATAAGGTGACGCGGGGTCGCGGCTGACCGGTTGCAACGGCGGCAGCGCAAAGTAGGTGGGCGACACATAGGACCGCGCCAGCAGTTTTGCGCGGTTCTTGACCCAGCGCACGTCGATGGCTACGGCAATCAGCAGGATTGTCCCCAGCACCAGCGAGGATGCGCCCGAGCGCAGGCCCAGACGGATCAAGCTGTTGGTGATGATGACGACGATAATCACGCCGAGCACCGTCTTGAACAT
>JAYTDA010000171.1:0-2689 GCA_043736155.1 Paracoccaceae bacterium
CTCCTCGATCGCCTGACCCATCATGTGCATATCCTCGAAATGAACGGCGATAGCTTCAGGCTCGCTCATTCCAAGCGCCGATCACGCCGGACCCGGTCAGAACACCCTTCAGAAACAGCCCCGGAGGAATGCAATTCAACATTCACTGAAGCACCAGATCAGGGCCGCCATTCATCACATCCCTGATGCACTTTTGCCCCGCCACAACGCTGCAGATTCACTCCGGCGTTGACAAAGGGAACGCTTGTCACCCTGCGGCGTTCCTGAAGCGGTACCGATTTGAAGGCCACCCGCATGCTCCTTGCCGTTTCCTTTTTTTCCGCACTTGCGGGGGTCGGCTTTGCAGGCACTGCGGCGTTGTTGCCCGACACCGGCATTAACGGAACGCTTGGGGCGTTCCTTGCTTTTGCAGGGGCCGCCACAGTCACCGTGGCGCTTGGAGTCCTCCTCGTCGCGTGGACCCCTGCGAAACCGCGGGGCATCCTCGCCGGTGTCGCGGCACTGGCGGCAACTCTCACCGCACTGGCCGCATGGTTTCTTATGCAGAACGGCCTTCTTGCCACAATGGTCGTGGCGCTTCTGGCATTTCTGATGAGCAGCGTCATGGCAGACCGGAAGATAAGTAAATGAAGTCAATTATTTGTCTGGCCCTATTGGCAGCGTTTCTTGCGGCACCCGTGCTGGCGGACCAGCCGGTCTGGGGCACGTTCAATGGCGATCTGGCCGCCACGAAGTTTGCCGACGCGGCGACGCTGACCCTGGAAAGTGTGCCGGGTCTGGAACGCGCGTGGGACGTGCGCACGGGCGATGTGTCGGACGGGGCGGGTGATGTGCCTGCGACGGTATGGTCAGCGACCCCGATCTATGCCAACAACACGCTTTATCTTGGAACGCCGTTCTACCGGATTCTGGCGCTTGACCCGGCCACCGGGGCAGAGCGGTGGAGCTACGATACGAAATCGACGCTGGAGGCGCTGACCCAGCCCGCGCTGAAGAACCGCGGCGTTGCCTACTGGGAAAGTGGTGCCGAGGGGCATTGCGAAAAACGCGTTCTGATCGGCACGATGGACGCGACACTGCATGCCGTCGATGCCGATACGGGCACGCCCTGCACCGGGTTTGGCGATAACGGCGTGCTGAACGTCAATCAGTGGAACGAGACCAACGCTGTCTTTCCGTTTTCGGTGCTGCAGCCGCCCACCGTGGTGGGGGACACCATCCTGATTGGCTGGGCCGGAAAGGACTGGGCCTACACCGTCGAGCCGCCCGGAAATCTGATCGCGGTGGACGCGCGGACGGGCAAACTGAAATGGGATACCGGCTTCATTCCGCCCGATCTGATCCCGGTCACCGGCACGGCGAACATCTGGTCGTCGATGTCGGCTGATCCGGAGCTTGGCCTGGTTTATGTTCCGGTATCGTCACCGTCACCCAACTATTGGGGTGGCAACCGGACCGATCCCATCCCGCTGGCGACATCCATTACCGCGATCCGCATCGAGACCGGCGCGGTTGCGTGGAGCTTTCAGCATGTGCATCACGACGTGTGGGATTATGATACGCCGTCGGCCCCGACGCTGGTCGATCTCACGCGCGACGGAGAAAAAGTGCCTGCGCTGGTGCAGACCACCAAGCAAGGGTTCATCTTTGTGCTGGACCGGCGCACCGGAGTGCCGCTGTTCCCCATCGAAGAACGCGCGGTGCCGACAAGCGATGCGGATGGCGAGCAATTATCGCCCACCCAGCCGTTTGCCGATCTGCCGGTCCCGACCATCAACCATGCGGCGCTGCCGGAAGTCTGGGCGCTGGCCGATGCACTGTCCTTTGGTCAATGCTCGAAGGACCGGGAAACCTACCGATATGAGGGGCTTTATACCCCGCCGTCCGTGCAGGGCACGTTCCTGTGGCCCGCGACCGCAGGCGGCAACAACTGGGGCGGTGCGGCGGTCGATCCGCGCAGCGGCATTCTGTATGTGAACACATCGCAGGTGGTGCAGGTGATCCGCCTGATTCCGCGCGCGGATTATCAGGCAGAGGTAAAAGCGGCGACGGCAGACGGTGGCGATGCAAGTGGCAATGAGGCGGGGTTCTATGCGCAGCAAGGCTCGCCCTACGGCATCGAGTTGTTTGAATGGCGCACGTCGCTTGGGCTGCCGTGCTGGAAACCCCCGTTCGGCACCTTTTCGGCCTATGACCTGAACACCGGCGAGCGGCTCTATGAACGGCCATTCGGACTGGCGCAGTACTGGGGGTTTTACGGCCTGCGGTCATGGGGGTCGCCGACGCTGGGCGGGCCGGTTCTGACCTCGGGCGGTGTGATCCTGATCGGGGCGTCAATGGACAACCGCGTGCGGGCGCTGGATGCCGCGACGGGCGCGGAGGTGTGGTCAGACCTTGTGGCCGCACCGGCGGTGTCGATTCCAGCCGTGTTCACCCATGAGGGGGTTGATTATGTCGTCTGGGCGGTGGGGGGCAATTCGATCCTGAAACCGCAGGTTGCCGATCAGGTGGTCGCCTACCGGCTTGGCACCCCATGATCCAGTGGCAGGGCAGCTATTGCGGCCCTGCACCGGCTCCGGCCGATCTGGTGTCGCGCTGGAATTTTGATCCCTGGGCGCTGGCACTGTTGGTCGTGCTGGCGATCTGGGCCGGACGCACGCGGCCCGGCGGTGCTGCCATCGTCGTGCTG
>JAYTDA010000172.1:0-75497 GCA_043736155.1 Paracoccaceae bacterium
GGCCGCCGCTGCCCCGCTCGACCGGGAAACACCTTTCAGGAAATCCAGCGCCGACAGCCAGAGCTGGATGCGAGTGCTGGTTCCGCTGAATACGGAGGTGCCGACCTTTTGCATCGACACCATGGTAAACACGGTGGCAAACGCCTCGATCTCCTTGTCGTAGACATCGCGGTGCGCCTCGATGCTGACATCGCGCCCGGTCAGGCCGGTGCCGCCGGTGGTCAGCACCACATCAATCGCCGGGTCAGCGATCCAGCGCCGCAGATGGGCGGCAATCGCGGCGCGGTCATCCTGTTCGATGGCACGGGCGGCCAGCACATGACCGGCATCGGTCAGCCGGTCCACCAGCGTATCGCCGGATTTGTCATCGGCGGTGGTCCGGCTATCCGAAATGGTCAAGACCGCGATGCGGACGGGGACAAAGGACCGGGACTCTTCATGGGTCATGCATTCTCTCCTGTTGGCTCACAGCTCGATCCAGACCGGGGCCGGGCCAAGGTTGATCACTTCTGTCCTGCCAATCCACCCCCGCACACCCCAGCTGTCATGAATATGGCCACACAGGCAATAGCGTGGCTGCAGCGGGTCGATGGCGGCGCGGATCGCGGTGGAACCCAGCGACTGGCCGCTGGCAGCGAGATCGGCGACGCCTTTGGGCGGCGAATGGGTGATCAGGATATCGGCCTGATCCATTGCTTCCAACAATTCCGCTGCCGCCGCTTCGCCCAGATCGCAGGACCAGCTGCCAAACGGGGTTTCCGGCACGCCATAGCCCAGACCAAACAGGCGGATGCCTGCGATGGCGGCCCCCTGGCCATGCAGCACGGTTGCCGTTGTGGCGCTGCGCAACTCACCGGCACTTTCGGCATTACCGGCGACATAGACCGCCTTGGCCGCCATCGGCTCCAGCAGCGCCATCACCGCTGGCAAGCCCCGGCGCAGGTTGCAGAAATCACCCGCACCGATCACCAGATCGGCACCTTGCGCCGCAGCCACCAGCCGCACCGCCATCGCCGCATCGGCATGCAGGTCGGAAAAGGCCAGAATCCTGGTCATGCAGATACCCGCGTCATCTCAGCCGCGCCTTCAGCGCCAGCAGATCGGCCCAGGCTTCACGCTTGGCCGCCGGGTTGCGCAACAGATAGGCAGGGTGGAACATCGGCAACACCGGCAGCCCGAACGCCTCGGCCCACTGGCCGCGCAACCTTGTGATGCCGCGTTGCCCCAACACCCCGGCACAGGGAACATTGCCAAGCAACACCAGCACCTTGGGTGCCACCAGTGCAACATGGGCTGCGACAAACGGCATGAACATCGCGATTTCTTCCGGGGTCGGATCGCGGTTCTGCGGTGGCCGCCAGGGCAGGATATTGGTGATATAGATCGCCTGTGCCGGGTCAGCCGAGGTGCGGGCCAGACCGATGGCGGCAAACATCCGGTCCAGCATCTGACCGGCGGGGCCGACAAACGGCAGGCCCTGCTGATCTTCTTCGCGCCCCGGGGCTTCGCCCAGCACCATCACCCGCGCTGCCGGATTGCCGTCGGCAAACACCAGATTGCGCGCCCCCCGCTTCAGATCACAGCCGTCAAACCCGGCGATTGCCGCTTTCAGCGCCGCCAGATCGGGGGCAGCGGCGGCCAGATCGCGGGTGATACCGGCAGGGTCTGCCGCAGGGGCCCGCTCTGCCACCGGCAGCGCCACATCCCCAGGCAGCGCCATGGCAACCGGCAGCGCCATGGCAACCGGCAGCGCCACAGCCACAGGGGCCGGGGCGGCACTGGCGACCTCTGCCACCTCATAGCGATTGATGGATTGATCACCGATCGCCTCGGTCACCCCCAGGTCAACCTGCCATTCCAGCATTGCCCGCAGGCTGTGAAAATCGTCTGGCGCATCCATGGTGCAAAACTATGCCCCTTGATGCCAGAGGTAAACCGGCTTGTCCCCCCCGCCCCCAGTTTCTATAGAGAGCCTGAGTGAACCGGAGGCTGCCATGACTTTCCGCGCCCGCCACTTGTTGGGGATAGACCACCTGGCCCCGGATGAGATCCGCACCGTGCTGGATCTGGCAGACCGCTATGTCGATCTGAACCGCCGCACCAAAAGCGCCGATGTACTGGCGGGGATGACCCAGATCAACATGTTCTTTGAAGCCTCGACCCGCACCCAGGCCAGTTTCGAGCTGGCGGGAAAGCGGCTGGGTGCCGATGTGATGACGATGCAGGTCGCCCATTCCTCGGTGAAAAAGGGCGAAACCCTGATTGATACCGCGCTGACGCTGAACGCGATGCACCCCGACCTCCTGGTGGTGCGCCACCCCTCGTCCGGCGCGGTCAACCTGCTGGCGTCAAAGGTGAATTGTGCCGTGCTGAACGCAGGCGACGGCCGCCATGAACACCCGACACAGGCTTTGCTCGACGCCCTGACCATTCGCCGCGCCAAGGGCCGGATACAGCGCCTGACCGTGGCGATCTGCGGCGACATCGCGCATTCCCGGGTGGCGCGGTCCAACCTGATCCTGCTGAGTAAAATGGAAAACCGCATCCGCCTGATCGGCCCGCCGACCCTGATGCCCGCCGGAGTGGCGGAGTTCGGCTGCGAGGTGTTTGACGATATGCGCGAAGGGCTGGCCGGCTGCGACGTGGTGATGATGCTGCGCCTGCAACGCGAGCGGATGGACGGCGGGTTTATCCCGTCGGAACGCGAATATTACCACCGCTATGGCCTCGATGCCGAAAAGCTGGCCTTCGCAGCACCAGACGCCATCGTGATGCACCCCGGCCCGATGAACCGGGGGGTAGAGATTGACGGCTCCCTCGCCGATGACATCCGCCGCTCGGTGATCCAGGACCAGGTGGAAATGGGGGTGGCGGTGCGGATGGCCTGCATGGACCTCTTGGCGCGCAACCTGAAGGCGGAACGGGGACGTTTGGCCGCAGGGGTGATGGCATGAATGTAGGTCGGGGCCTGCCCCGACTCCCCCGACTGCCCCGACTCCCCCGTGCCCCGGCGAGTCGGGGCAGGCCCCGACCTACGGTGGCTCTCAGACCCTCATCCGATGTGCCGCCAGGCGGCAAAGGCCTATGGTGCGTGCTTGCACGCACCACCCCTTGCGCCGGAATGGTGCGTGCAAGCACACTCCCTGCGGTGGCACCATGAAGCGCCCGATGTCCGACGCCCGGATCGGCGGCATCGTCGCCACCGTGGTGCTGGTGGCGATGTTCGCTTTCGTCGGGCTGTTCATCTGGATGGGGAGTTGAGTTTGGTGAAAGACAGCCCCATGATCCACCTGCAAAACGCCCGCCTGATCGACCCAGAGGCCCTGACCGACGCCCCCGGCTCCCTCACCATCGCCGATGGCCTCATCGCAGCCCTCAACCACCCCGCCCCCGTGGGTGCTACAATCATCGATTGCCACGGCCACCCCCTTGCCCCCGGCATCGTCGATCTCGGCGTCAAGGTCGGCGAACCCGGTGAACGCCACAAGGAAAGCTTCAAATCCGCCGCCCTCGCCGCCGCCGCCGGTGGCGTCACCACCCTCATCACAAGGCCAGACACCAACCCGGCGATCGACACCCCCGAAACCCTGGAATTCGCCTCGCGCCGCGCTGCCGAGGCGCAACAGGTCCGCTTTCACCACATGGCGGCGCTGACCAAGGGGCGGCTGGGGCGCGAAATGGTCGAGATCGGCTTTCTGCTCGACGCCGGGGCGATTGCCTTTACCGATTGCGACCATGTCGTCGCCGATACCAGGGTGCTGGCCCGCGCCATGACCTATGCCCGCGGCCTTGGCGCGCTGATCGTCGCACACCCGCAAGACCCCGGCCTCAGCACGGGGGCCGCCGTCACCACCGGCAAGTTTGCCTCGCTGCGCGGGCTTCCGGGCGTGTCGCCGATGGCTGAACGCATGGGGTTCGACCGCGACATGGCGCTGGTGGAGATGACCGGGGTGAAATACCACGCCGACCAGATCACCTCGGCCCGCACCCTGCCCGCCCTTGCGCGGGCAAAACGCAACGGCCTTGATGTCACCGCAGGCACCTCGATCCACCATCTGACGCTGAACGAGCTCGACGTCGGCGACTATCGCACCTTCTTCAAGGTCAAACCGCCGTTGCGGTCTGAAGACGACCGGCTGGCGATGGTCGAAGCGGTGGCGTCCGGGCTGATCGACGTGATCTCCTCCATGCACACGCCGCAGGACGAGGAAAGCAAACGCCTGCCCTATGAAGAGGCGGCGTCCGGCGCGGTGGCACTGGAAACCCTGCTGCCCGCCGCGATGCGGCTCTATCATTCCGGCGACCTGACCCTGGCGCAACTGTTCCGCGCCCTGGCGCTGAACCCGGCGCGCCGCCTTGGCCTGCCGTCCGGCCGCCTTGCCGTCGGTGCCCCCGCCGATCTGGTGCTGTTCGACCCCGCGGCACCTTTTGTGCTCGACCGCTTCACCCTGCGGTCAAAATCGAAAAACACCCCGTTCGATGGTCAGCGGATGGAGGGCAAGGTGATCGCCACCTTTGTCGGAGGGCTACAGGTTTTCGCCGCCTGACTCCCGCCCCCGGAGCTTGTTTTTCGCGCAAATACTCCGGGGTGCGGGGCAGCGCCCCGCTGCTTGTTGCCGCCGCCTCACACCGGCAAAGCCGTGGTGTATTTGGTCTGCCGCAGCACCAGTGCGGTATTGCTGGACCGCACCACCCCCAGTGCCAGCAATTCGCGCATGATGAACTGTTCCAGCGCCTCGGGGTCACTGGCAAACACCTTCAGCAGATAGTCGGCGGATCCGGTGATGGTGGCGCATTCCACCACCTGATCGTGGCGCTGCACAAAGGCGTCGAACCTTGCAATCGTCGCCTCGGAATGATCGACCAGGGTGATGTTCAGATAGGCCACGGCGCGCAACCCCAGCGCCCGGGGTGAGACCATCGCCACTTGCCCCACGATCAGCCCCGCCTCCTGCATCCGCTTCAGCCGCCGCCAGCAGGGCGACGCCGACAGGCCGACACGCGCTGCCAGATCCTGGGTGCTGATGGTTGCATCTTGCTGCACCAGCCGCAGGATATGGCGGTCGAACCCATCAAGGTCGGTCGACGGATCACGTAGCATGGCATTCCCCGTTTTGGCGGACAGGTGGAATTCCTTACCGCATATTGGCTTGATTTCACCAAGAAAGACAGATTATTCCCGCAAATGGCGCTAAACTTTGGGTATTCATGCCACAGGTGTCCCCAAAGGGTGTCCGATGCCGATCTCCACCGCCTATCAAGCCATGCTGCCTGATGCGAACGGCCATATCACCTATAGCGCCGCCGATGATGCGGTGTGGCACGACCTTTATGCCCGCCAGGTCCCGGCGGTGCGCCGGCATGGCGCCGCCGCGTTTCTCGACGGGCTCGACCGGTTGGCGCTGCCCGCTACCCATGTACCGCAATGCACCGAGGTTTCGGCGCGGTTGAAGGACCTGACCGGGTGGCAAGTCACCCCGGTTCCGGCGCTGATCCCGTTTGGCCGGTTTTTTGCGCTGTTGTCGCAACGCATCTTTCCCGCCGCCTCCTTTATCCGCTCGCGCCGGGATTTCGACTATATCGAAGAGCCGGATATCTTTCACGAAATCTTCGGCCATACCCCCTTGTTGACCGACCCGCGCTTTGCCGCCTTTTCGCAGGTGATCGGGGAAACCGGGCTCAGGGCCGACAAGGCGGATTATCCCTGGCTGATCCGGCTCTATTGGTTTTCCATCGAATTCGGGCTGATCCGCGAACAGGGCCGGATCAAGGGGCTGGGCTCCGGCATCGCCTCGTCCCCCACCGAACTGATCTGGGCGGTTACGGATGCCACCCCCGAACGCCGCGCCTTTGATGTCATCGACATTCTGCGCACTCCGTACCGGATCGACATTCCACAACCGGTCTATTTCGTGATCGACAGCCTGGACCAATTGTTCAACGCCGCCAGCCGCGATTTGCTGGCTGACATTGCCCATGCCCGGCGACTTGGGTTGCATGCGCCGAAATTCCCGCCCAAGGCATTGTCGGCCTGAAGGGCGCGGAACCGGGGCCGGAGAACCGCGCGCCCTCCCGGCGGCCTTGTGCGCCTCCCTCCCCCTTGTGGCAGGTCTGTCGCAGTTCACAGGATCCTCTCCCCTGACCCCGCTCGGAAGCCGGACAGGGGCTTGGGGGGAGAGGTCGTCGCGCCATCTCCGGTCCTGCTGATCGCCCAAAGCAATAGCCTTGCCCCTCGTGGGGAGGGTCGGGGTGGGGGGATAAGGCGGGCCCCCATCGCCGATCCGCCGTTGAAATCTGGACAATTGCCGACCATGGTTTAAGGCTTGGCGCAACTCTACCAGATCAGGACCCCCCAATGCCCGCCCTCACCACCTCCCTGCCCCTTCTGGCACTGGTTGCCCTGCTGGCCTACTTGCTGGGGTCGGTGCCGTTCGGCATTTTGATCACCCGCGTCCTGGGGCTTGGCGACCTGCGCCAGATCGGGTCGGGCAATATCGGTGCCACCAATGTGCTGCGCACCGGCAACCGGCGGGCGGCGGCGGCGACACTGCTGCTCGATGCCGCCAAGGGGGCGGTGGCGGTGCTGCTGGCGCGGGCTGCAGCGGGCGAAGACGCGGCGCAACTGGCGGGGCTGTGTGCCTTTCTCGGCCATCTGTACCCGGTGTGGCTGCGGTTCAGGGGGGGCAAGGGGGTGGCGACCTTCCTTGGCATCTTGCTGGCACTGGCCTGGCCGGTGGGTCTGGCCGCCTGCGCCACCTGGGCCGTTACCGCCGCTGTCACCCGGGTCAGTTCGCTGTCGGCCCTGATGGCGGCGGCGCTGTCAACGCTGTGGCTGTTGCTGTTCAACCAGGGCCAGATCTTCCTGCTGGTCATCCTCCTGACCCTGCTGGTCTATCAGCGCCACAGTGCCAACATCACCCGCCTGCGGGCGGGGACAGAGCCGAAGATCGGCGCGAAACAGCCCTGATCCGGCGGCTATTTCGAGGCCAGCTTTTCCACGGCATCTGCGGTGCGCTTGGTGTTCTGATAGATGCCCAGCCCCATATACAGCAGGCCGCCGATGAAAACGACGTAAATGCCGCCACCGATCAGAATGCCAAGCCCGGCCAGCGGGCCGCTTGGACCACCGGGACCCATGCCACCGGAAAACGCCGCCATCGCGGCAAAGACCACCACGCCGACCGCCAACAGGACCACGACGACGTTTACAAGTTTCTCGAACGAATTGATGAAGAAGTCTCTCATTCGGTGAACTCCGATTTCCAAAGGGTGTCTGCGTCACGCCATCGCGTGCCGCAAACCGGATTCGGCGCTTTGTTCACGAAAAAGTCAACGCATTCCTTGTGGTATTCAGCAGCGGCACCACAATCAATAGCGCGCCGCCCCATATATCTGGCTCAAATCGCCGCCCCAGTCGCCGTTGAAATGCGCCAGCATGGCATCGGCCTGCACCTGTCCGCTCTCGACATGCCCCATCAGCACATCCAGATAGGGCACCTCATCCGTCCTGCCGTTGCCAGCCCGGGCCCGCGCCGTCAGCCCGGCGGCTGAAATCGCCAGCACTTCGCGCGCCAGATCGCGCATCTTCACGCCGCCCGCCTCGGCCTGCAAGCCATCCACCGACGCCGCCACCCGCAGCGCCTCTCGGGTCTCGGCGGACCAGCCTTTGGCCACATCCCATGCGGCATCCAGCGCACTCTGGTCATACATCAGCCCAACCCAAAAGGCGGGCAGCGCCGCCAGATGGGCGACATCGCCACAATCGGCACCGCGCATTTCGATATAGCGCTTCATCCGCGCTTCCGGGAATACCGTGGTCAGATGGTCGGCCCAGTCGCTCAGCGTCGGGGTCTGGCCCGGCAAGGCCGGCAGATCTCCCTTCAGGAAATCGCGGAAGCTCTGGCCAAGCGCATTGATGTACCGCCCGTCGCGGTAGACAAAATACATCGGCACATCCAGCACATAGTTCGCCCAGGCCTCGAACCCGAACCCCGGCTCAAACACCCAGGGCAGCATCCCGGTACGGGCGTCATCCAGCCCCCGCCAGATCCGCGACCGCCAGCTTTTGTGGCCGTTGACCTTGCCTTCAAAGAACGGCGATGCGGCAAACAGCGCGGTTGCCACCGGCTGCAACGCCAGGGACACCCGCATCTTCTGCACCATGTCGGCCTCGGAAGCGAAATCGAGGTTCACCTGCACCGTACAGGTGCGGTACATCATCTGGGTGCCATGGCTGCCAACCCGGCCCATGTAATCGGTCATCAGCCGGTAGCGCCCCTTGGGCATCATCGGCATCTGCTCATGGCTCCAGACCGGGGCAGCCCCCAGCCCGATGAATCCCACCCCCATCGGCCCGGCGATCTCGGCCACTTCGGCCAGATGGCTGCGGGTTTCGGCGTCGGTCTGATGAATGCTGTCGAGCATCGCGCCCGACAGTTCGAACTGCCCGCCGGGTTCCAGCGACACATTGGCACCCGCCCGGGTCAGGCCGATGATCCGGCCCTGTTCCTGCACTTCCTTCCAGCCAAAGCGGTCGCGGAGCCCCTCCATCAGGGCCTTGATCGAGCGCGGGCCGTCATAGGGCAGCGGCGCAAGACTGTCGGTCAGAAAGCCGAACTTTTCATGCTCGGTGCCGATGCGCCATTCGGATTTGGGTTTGCAGCCAGAGGCGAGGAACTCGGCCAGCTGGTCGATATGGTCAATCGGTCCGCCGCCGGACTGGGGAATCGACATGGGCAGGCTCCGATCTGTTGCGGCGCCAGAGGTGTCTTGTCGGGCCGGGCAAGTCAAGGGGAGGCGGGTGGCAGAACACTGGCCAGGCCCTCGCCCCACGCCGCCCCGGCCCCCGAGCCGGGGCCTCCCGCGCACCGCTGCACACAACCCTCACCGCGCCAGCCGCACCGGCCTTCGCCAGACCACCCGGTCGGCCGGGTCCGCTGTCTCCAGTGCCGCCAGCAGCTGTGCCATATCCAGCCCCGGCAGGGCGGCAAAGCTGTCAAACAGCGCCTCTGCCCCCAGCGCCTCCACCGGCACCGGCACCGGTGCACCGGCCATCGATGCCATGCGCCAGACCTGCTGCCCCGCGCCATCGCGGATCAGCGCCAGTTCGACCAGATCGGGCATCCCGACAAAGCCGCCACCAAACGGGCCAAGGTAGGCCATCTGCCCTTCGACCACCCGGACAATGCCGGGGGCGGTGGCGTCGCGCGAAAACCGCAACCGCCGCCAGCCGATCAGCGCCAGCGCCGCCCCCAGCGCCACAACGCCGCTGCCGACCAATGCCAGAAAACTGCCGCCCCGGGTCGCCAGCCACAGCCCCGCCAGCGCCACCGCCGCCGCAATCTCCACTTCACGCCAGCGCCGGATCAGGGCGGCGACTTCGGGGCGCAGGTAACTCATCCCCAATCCCCCAGTTGCGCCTGCCACAGGGTCAGGGCGGCAACAGCGGCGGTATCGGCGCGCAGGATGCGGGGGCCGAGGCTGGTGGCGACCAACTGTGGCAGGGCGCGCAGGCGGGCCTGTTCGGCGTCGGAAAAGCCGCCTTCGGGGCCGGTCAGGATCGCCCAGGGCTGGCCTTTGGTGGCCTGCGGCAACGGGCGGGTACCCTGCCCCGCCAGATGTTCATCGCACCACAGCAGGTGCCGGTCGGCGGGCCAGGTGGCCAGCAGGTGCTCCAGCGCCACCAGATCCGCCACTTCGGGCACAAAGGTGCCGCCACATTGTTCCGCAGCTTCAACCGCATGGGCCTGCAACCGGTCCTGCCGCACCCGTTCGGCATTGGTGAACTGGGTCTGCACCGGGATGATCCGCGCCACCCCCAGTTCCGCCGCCTTTTCCACGATGAAATCGGTGCGCGCCTTCCTGATCGGGGCAAACAGCAGCCACAGGTCGGGCGGCAGACGCAAGGGTGCTGTCTGCTCCACACAGCTCAGCTCCCCCCCCCGTTTGCCGGTTTTGCCGACCGTGGCCCGCCATTCGCCATCGCGCCCGTTGAACAGAAAGACCGGGGCCCCCGGTTCCAGCCGCATCACCGCAAACAGGTAATGCGCCTGTGCCTCGTTCACTGCGACAGCTTGCCCCGGGCCAAGCGGTTGATTTACATAAAGCCTGATCCGCGCCATCGTTACCCTGCCGCCTGGTTGACCTGCCGCCTGAATTGCCCCTGCATAGGACCGGAGACCCCAGAATGCCAGTATCCGATGATCCGGTTGGCGAAATCCCCGCGATCCCCACAACCCCCGCCACCCCGGCACCGGTTGCCGATGCGCCCACCGGCAACTGGGTCGACCGCTTTGCCCCTGCCGCCACCCGCCCCTACCTGCGGCTCAGCCGGGCTGACCGGCCGATTGGGACCTGGCTGCTGTTCATCCCCTGTTTGTGGGGGACGCTGCTGGCGGCGGGCGGTGACCCTGCGGGATGGAAACCCTGGGATGGCTGGATCATCGCCGGATGTGGCCTTGGCGCCTTTCTGATGCGGGGGGCAGGATGTACCTGGAACGACATCACCGACCGCGACATTGATGCACAGGTCGCCCGGACCCGGTCACGCCCGATCCCGTCTGGGCAGGTTTCGGCGCGGGCGGCGCTGATCTGGATGGTGGTGCAAAGCCTTGGCGCGTTTTTCATCCTGATCAGCTACAATGATGTGACGATTGCGCTGGGTATCGCGTCACTGGCGCTGGTGGCGGTCTATCCCTTTGCCAAGCGGTTCACCTGGTGGCCCCAGGTGTTTCTGGGGTTGGCGTTCAACTGGGGGGCTTTGCTGGCAGCAGCTGCCCATTCCGGCAGCATCAGCCTGGCATCGGTGCTGCTGTACCTGTCGGGCATATCCTGGACGCTGTTTTACGACACGATCTATGCCCATCAGGACCGTGAGGATGATGCGATGATCGGGGTGAAATCGACGGCGCGGCTGTTTGGCGCGGCCACGCGTCTGTGGTTGCGGGCCTTCATGGTGGCGGCGGTGGTGCTGATGGCGGCGGCGGTGGTGGTGGCGATGCTGCCGCACGGCAAGCCGCTGGCGCTGCTGCTGGGGGTTGCCGGGGCCTGGGCGCTGGGCTGGCACCTGTCGTGGCAACTGGGGCGGCTGGATATCGATGACCCGGCGCTGTGTCTGCGGCTGTTCCGCTCAAACCGCAATGCCGGGCTGTTGCCTGCGCTGTTTCTCGCCGCTGCCCTGCTGGTGTGATTGCTCCGGGGCCTCTGGCACCGTAAGACCGCAGTCAACCGACCCAAGGACCTCGCCCTGATGCGCCTGACGCCGCCCCTGATCGCCCTGGCTGCCTTTGCCACTGCCGCCTGTCTGGCGTGGCTGGGGGCGCTGTGGGCGGTGACGGCGATTGAAAGCCGGGCCACTGCGGCGGTGACCCGGGCGCTGATGCTGGACGGGGTGACCTGGGCTGTGGCCCGGGCCGACGGCTTGCAACTGGAACTCAGCGGCACCGCCCCGACCGAGTCGGAACGGTTCCATGCGCTGACCGTGGCCGGAACCCTGGTTGATGCCGCCCGCCTGATCGATGCGATGCAGGTCGCCCCCTCCATCGCCATCGCGCCACCGCGCTATTCGGTGGAAATTCTGCGCAATTCCGATGGCATTTCGCTGATCGGCCTGATCCCCTCTGCGGCTTCAGGGCGGGCGGCGATGCTGGCCTCGATTGCCCGGCTGGCCGGCGGTGTCAAGGTGACCGACATGCTGAACACCGCCGATTATACGGTGCCACCCAACTGGGACACCGCCGTTGCCTATGGCATAACGGCGCTGGAACTGCTGCCCCGGTCCAAGATCTCGATCCTGTCGGACCGGGTCACCATTACCGCCATTGCCGACAGTGCCGCCGAAAAGCGGCGGATGGAAACCGCACTGGCCAAAAGCCAGCCAGCGGGGCTGGCGGTGGAAATGGCAATATCGGCACCCCGGCCGGTGATTACCCCCTTTACCCTGCGGTTCCTGATCGAACCGGACGCGGCACGGTTCGATGCCTGTTCCGCCGATACCGCCCTGGCGCGGGATACCATTCTGGCGGCGGCCACCAAAGCGGGGCTGCAGGGCAAGGCGGATTGTGTGCTGGGCCTTGGTGTCCCCTCGCCCAACTGGGCACAGGCGGTGGCCACCGGCATTGCCGGGCTGGCGGAACTGGGTGGGGGCAGTCTGACCTTTTCCGATGCCGATATCAGCCTGATCGCCGGGCCAAAGGTCGATCAGGCCAGCTTTGACCGGGTGGTCGGCGATCTGAATGCCCGGCTGCCCGAAGTGTTTTCGCTGAAAGCGGTGATGCCGGAACAGACCGCCGCTGTGGTCGCCAGTGCCGGACCGGTGGAATTCACCGCAGCGCTGTCCGACGACGGGCAAGTGCAGCTGCGCGGCCGCCTGCCCGATGAACGGGTCCGCGATGCGGTTGACAGCTATGCCCGTGCCCGCTTCGGCTCGGAACAGGTTTACACCGCTACAAGGCTGGATGGCGGTTTACCCGCTGGCTGGCCGTTGCGGGTGCTGTCGGCGCTGGAGGCACTGGCGGAACTGGACCGGGGCACGGTACTGGTGCAACCCGGGGCGCTGGAAATCAGGGGGGTCACCGGCAACCCCGATGCCAGCGCCACCATCGCCCGTATCCTGTCGGAAAAGCTGGGATCAGGGCAGGATTTCCGCATTGTCGTCGCCTATGACAAGGCGCTGGACCCCAATGCCGGGCTGCCGACGCCAAGGGAGTGCGGCGCCAACATCGAAACCCTGCTGACCCGGCAAAAGATCGGCTTTGAACCCGGCAAGGCCGAAATTGACCCGGCAACCGGCTCCACCATCACGGCGATTGCCCGGGTGCTGGCGCGCTGTGGGGCAATTCCGTTTGAAATCGGTGCCCACAGCGATGCCCAGGGCCGCGATGCCATGAACCTGTCGCTGTCCCAGGCGCGGGCCGAGGCGGTGGTGCTGGCGCTGGCGGAACTGGGTGTTGCGGTGGCGGGGCTCAGCGCCAGGGGCTATGGCGAAACCCAGCCGATTGCCGACAACAAGACCGAATCCGGCCGCGAAGCCAACCGCCGCATCGTGTTCCGCCTGCTGGTGCCAGAGGCAGAGGCCGGGGCGGTTTCGCAGGCCACAGTCGCCGCTGATGCCGCTGCTGATGCCGCCGCGCCTGTGGCGGGTGCTCAAGGTACCACTGCACAATCCCCCGTGACAGATGCTGCGCCAGCAGATAGCTCTGGTGCCAACCCGAACCCCGCAGCGGCAGCGGCAGACCCACAGGTGGTGGTGCTGCCTGCGGCACAAAATCAGGCCCGACCAAAGCCCCGCCCGCCTGCGCCGAAAGCCGAAAACTGATCCCATGGCCGACTCCAGATGACCCACTCCAGATGAACCGTACCGAATTCGTCATCGCCACCGCGATCATTCTGTTTGTCGCCTTTGGCCTTGGCTGGTTTGCCTATTGGCTGTTGCACCGCTTTACCCGGGTGACCCAGACCGAAATGGATGAGCTGGAACGCATGGCGCATGATCTGCATGAAGCCGAGGAATTGCGCGATCAGGCGATTGCCTATCTGGAACAGCGCGAAGCCGAACTGACCAGCCAGTTGCGCCAGACCGGGGCGGAACTGCAAGCCACCATGGACGGCCTGCGCGAGGCCCGCGCCGAAGCCGAAGACCTGCGCGCCTACATGTCACGGATCAACGCCGGCTGAAAGCCGGGCGGATTTCGAGCCCTGCGCCCGTCGGGTCCGATGCCAAAGCGGCGCTTGAATGCCGGTTTCCGCCGGGTAGCTGATAGCAGCGTGACCCGGCGCGACGGCATGAAAAAAGGGGCAGGTTTCCCTGCCCCAAAGGTGTGAAAAAGATTCCGGAACTGCCGGGGTCAGAAACCGAAGACCAGCGAAAGGCCCACGGTATTGTCAGTCTTGATGGCACGGCTGTCGTTATATTCGCTCAGATAGCTGATGCGGGTCGAAATCGCATCGCTCACCTTGAAGCTGACACCCAGGTCATTGTTGACTCGCAGTGCAGAATTCGACGACAGAACGTCGATATCGTCGGACACAGACACCATGTCGTTGATCTTGTAATAGAACCGCGAAGAGGCAAGATAGCCCACTTCGGTCACATCATTGCCGACACCATCTTTCAGATAGCTGGCACCGACACCGGCCTGCACCCGCCAGGCCATGGATTCGGTATTGATGAACCGGTAACCGGGACCGACACCCAGAAACGCATCGGTCTTGGTATCGGCAGCGGTGGTTGCCAGACCGTCATTCTGGACCCGGCCCAGAATAAAGCCGTAGAATCTGTCATTGATGTAATAGTTGACATCATAGACGCCAAACACATCCTGCTTGGATTTCACCCCGGCGGCTTCGCTGAAATCGATCGCCATGCCGATGGTCTGGACCCATTGGCCAGAGGCAAAGCGCAACCGGGTGCCCAGCGAGAAATCCTGGGTGTCGGTGTTGCCCTTGGTGCCGGTATAGCTGAGCGATGCCGATCCCGACAGGCCTTCGCGGATATCGGGGTTGCCAAAGCGGAAATCGTCATTGGCCCGTGCCTGATCGTCGGCAACCTTGGTTTCAATGTCATCCAGCCGGTCATTCAACGCGGTGATACCGACCAGATCACTCTGGGCAGCGGCGGCGGTGGTCAGCAAAGCAAAGGTGGCGGCAGCGGCGCCAAGCCGTTTCATTTTGGTCATGGTATCCTCTTGATCGTTTGCCCATTGATGTTTGCCCAAACCCAAGGTCGGCCGGACGATTTGCCATGACGGATATCTAGGGGTGCCAGCCCCGCATGTGAAACAAGGATGCCTCTTGCAAGCCATGAGAATTACTCGTGGTTACAGACCCTTGAATTGTGGCAAGCCATGCACTGCGGCGAAAGCTGATGCAGGTTAGGACCTCGGCGGAAGTCCCGCCTTTCATCCAGCCGCTGTCGGCAGATATCAGCCTATCAGATCAGGTCGATCACGTCTTGTGTGTCAGACTCCGCCTTGGCGACGACAGAAACCAGTGTCTGATTGGCAACAAGCGCCAGGTCTTCATCCAGATCATCACGCCACACCGACCATGCCGGATAGTGAAAGGAGGGGGCGTCCGGAACCATGTGCATCATGCCGCTGTCGGTATAGCGCTTGACAAAGCGGGCGGGCAGATAGGCGGCATAGTCGCGTTCCAGCACAAAGCGCGCCGCCAGCGATCCGATATCCAATGTCAGCCCGGGATTGGTGAATTTGGCCAGATGACTGGCGTGGAACTGCAGGAATTCGGGGCCCCAGTCGACAAAGGCATAGCGGCCCTTGATATCCTCGGTCCGGTGGGTTTCAAACGGGGCCACCAGCACCAGTTCATCCTCCAGCAGCTTCTCGACACTCAGCCCCGGCCGCAGCGACGGCCGGTAGGTCAGCGAGATCTGCATCACCCCTTCGGTCATCGACCGGGTCAGCGAGTCGGGCAGCCCCAGTTCCGCCTTCAGACTCAGGTCGGGCATCGCCTGGCGCAACCCGTCGATCCAGCGAAACCCCATGCGCGGCCACAACGACACCTGGGCCCCGATGGTCAGCGACCGGCTGTACCCCTCGGGGATGGCGACCTGTTGGCAGGCCTGGCGCCAGTTGCGCAGCAGAACCTGGGCAAACCCTTCGAATTCCTTGCCGGCCGGCGTCAGTTCGGCGCCGGTACTGGAGCGGGTGAACAAAGGGCGGCCCAATTGGCTTTCCAGCCGCTGAACCCGCAGACTGACTGCCGACTGGGTGACAAACAGCTTGTCAGCGGCAGACACGAATGACCCCGCTTCGGCGACTTCGATGAAGGTCTTGATCAGGGCCAGGTCCATTGCCGGAACTGGAAACCAGCACGGGAAACAAGTCAACCAGATCAGGCGTGACCGGGCAAAAAGCGCGGCTGGTTTTGCGCTGGAGCCTGTCGGGCAAAATGCCTGATCCGGGCCTGTCCCGGGTCTGATCCGGGTCTGATCCGGGCCTGATCCGGGGTGACAACCGGTGTTGGCGCAAGACATGCGCAAAACACGGACGCCAGGGTCAGTCTGGCGTTGCGATCACCGTCGGACCGACCCTGGAAATCCCCGATGTGACAAGCAACCCGTCGCCCCGGTGACGAAAGCGCTGCGGCCCGGCTTGTCTTTCGTGCAAATACTCCCTGCTGCCCCACCCGGCGGCAACAGCGGCTGGATTAGTGCTGAAGTCATCGCCGTTTCATGATAAAGCGGCATCGTTCAACCCTTTCATCCGCTGCCACCGGAGGATTTTCATGCCCAACGATTTTACCGGCCTGCTCACCGGCTCCTATTGGAGCGGGATCGAGGTTGCGGGCAAACCCACCATCGTCACCTATTCTTTCCCGGCCACCGCGACACCGCCGGGCTATATTGCCACCCTCAACGACCCCAACCTGACGCCCGCCGCCATTGCCAGCTATCAGGGCTTTGACGCCGCCGAACAGGCACTTGCCCGCACGGCACTGGCGGAATGGGGCAATGCATCGGGGCTGATCTTCATCGAAGTGGCACCCGGGCAGGGCGACATCAATTTTCAAAAGTTGGATTTTTCCGGCACCGGCTATGATGGCGCGGGCGGCATTGCCTATCGCCCGTTCGGCACTTGGGATGGCAGCAGCTATCCGTCGTTTACCGGTGATCTCGATAGCGCCGGTGATGTGTTCATGAACAGCGACATCCCGGTGACCTATGGCACCTTGCTGCATGAAATCGGCCATGCCCTCGGGCTGAAACATCCGATGGAAGTCTGGACCCAGTTTGCCGCCTGGCCGCCGGTGACCCATGCGGTGTGGGATGTGAATGATCCGGTGCTGACCATCATGGCCGAGGGCAGCGGCGCCGGTGGCACCGGCCATCTGACCGCCATCGACATTCAGGCGATCCAGTTCATCTATGGCACCCAGGCACAGGATGGCACCCAGGTCGCATCCTGGTCGTGGAACGCAACAACCCAGACGCTGACGCAGAACGGTTTTGCCACCGATGATGTGATCCGGGGCTCATCGGTCAAGGATATCATCCGAGGCAATGCGGGCAATGACGCGCTGTTCGGCCTCGCCGGGGCCGACAGCCTGATCGGGGCTGCCGGCAATGACAGCCTGTTTGGCGGCACCGGCAGGGATACGCTGGTCGGTGGGCTGAATGACGACAGCTACTTTGTCGATACCGGCGATCTGGTGACCGAAGCGGCCAATGCCGGCTATGACCGGGTGTTCAGCGGCGTCAGCTTTGCCCTTGCCGCCAATGTCGAGGAATTGACCCTGTTCGGCGCCACCGGTCTGACCGGCACCGGCAACGCGGGTGCCAATACGATCTTTGGCAATGGCTTTGGCTGTCTCCTGAAGGGTCTGGGTGGCGGCGATTACATCGTGGGCGGCGCTGGCAACGACAGCCTGACCGGCGGCGCCGGGGCCGACCTGATCTATGGTCAGGCCGGGGCAGACCGCTTCGTGTTTGGCGCTTTGGCCGATTTTGCCGCCGCGGCCACACCCGACGCCATCGGCGATTTCAGCACCGCCGAGGGCGACAGGATCAACCTGTCAGCGATTGATCCAAATTCAGTGGTGGCGGGCAATCAGGCCTACAGCTTCATCGGCACCGCCGCCTTTTCCGTCACTGGCCTGTCACAGGTCCGCTATGTGGTGCAAGGGGCCGATGTACTGGTGCAAATCGATACCACCCGCGATCAGATCGCGGATCAGACCCTGCTGCTCTATGGTGTCAGCGCCTTGGTGGCGGCGGATTTCATTCTGTAAAGCAGGTCCGGAAAGCAGCTTGAATCACCCCGGAACCTGTCCGGCGGATGGGGATTGGCTCCTCACGACCGGCGCTGTCAAAGCAGCCAGTGACTGGCGCTGCTGCCCGGTTTCATCGAAATTCTCCGGGGCCAGCCATCTGCGATAGGCGTCGTGCAGGCGCGGCCAGTCCTTGTCGATCACCGCAAACCACGCGGTATCGCGGTTGCGGCCCTTGACGATGCTGGCTTGGCGGAACAACCCTTCATAGGAAAAGCCGAACCGTTCGGCGGCGCGGCGCGATGCCAGGTTCAAGGCGTCGCATTTCCACTCATAGCGGCGATAGCCCGCGTCAAACGCCCATTGCATCATCAAGAACAGCGCCTCGGTCGCTACCGCGCTGCGCTGCAACCGGGGGGACAGGGTGATGTGACCCACCTCGATCGACCCCGCCTCGGGGGTGATGCGCAGATAGCTGGCGACCCCGCCAAGATCGCCGTTACCCATTGATCTTATGGCATAAAAATACGGATCGGCGCTGGCCGCCATGCCGTCAACCCAGTGCCGATAGTCTTCGAGCCGGTCAAATGGACCATAGGGCAGATAAGACCAGATGGCGTCATCGGCGCGGTTGGCGGCAAACAGCCCCTCGGCATGGGCCGCAGCATCCAGCCGTTCCAGCTGCGCCAGCCGCCCGTGCAGGACCGCAGGTCCGGGGCGTTCCGGCACTGTCCATCCCGCAACCCTTTCGCCGAATTCCTGCTGCATCACCGCCCCTCCGTCTTGCCCGGACCCTATCCGGCACAAAGCGTCGGCGCCACCCCGACTACAGCAACAGCCCGAAATCGCTTCCCATATCCAGCCCCGGAAACACCGTGTTTTCGATCAGCGCCGCATCCAGACCGAACATCCCGCGCATCACCCAGGCGGCATGGGCGCGGACATCCGAGGTTGGCATCAGATCGCGGCGGGCATAAAGATCCGCCTCTGCCAGCCCCGGCCATTGCCCCAGCACCCGCCCGCCCCTGACCGCGCCACCGGCCAGCAGCATCAGCCCGCCGGTGCCATGATCGGTGCCGTTCGACCCGTTTTGCCGGGCGGTGCGACCAAACTCGGTCATTGCCACCACCGCCGTATGGCGCCAATTGGCCCCCAACCCGTCTTTCAGCGTCAACAGGGTGTTTTGCAAGGCCGCCAAGGCCCGTTTCAACGCGGCTTCCTGATCGCGGTGGGTATCCCATCCGGCGATGGAAAAAGCGGCGATCCGGGTCGCTTCGTTCAGGCGCGCGGCGGCAAAGGCAGCAACCGGGTCAATGCGCGCCGGTATCGGGGCGCTGGCCAGATCGGCCTTCATCCCGGCTTCCATCGCCGCCATTTCCGCCATTTCCGCCGGGTCTGCCAGCCGTTCCGCCAGATCCATCGCCGACAGAGCGGCGTCGCGGAACACCGGGTCCTGGTGATAGACCTGCTCCAGCAGGGTCCGGGCCTGCGGGGTCAGCGTCAGGCGGCTGGTCGGGGACCATTGGGTAAAGCGGGCAGGCCCGCGCAACACCTTCATCTCATCCCGGCCGAGGGCAAAGGCGGTTTCCGCCTGCATTCCCGGCACCACCTGCAACATCCGGTTCAACCAGCCGTCCTGCACGTTGGCCATGGCCAGATCGAACCCGGTGCCGCTTTCCAGCAGGTCCTGCCCATCGAAATGGCTGCGCTTGTCGCGATATGGCGTTGACACCGCATGCACAAACCCCAACGCGCCGGCATCCCACCACGGCTTCAACCCGGCCAGCGCCGGATGCAGCGCGAAATAGCCATCCAGCGGCAAGCCGTCACCCCCGGCTCCGGCGGCAAAGCCGGGGCGCAGACCGGCAAACGCCGCATCCCCCACCGGGCGCACCACATCCAGCCCATCCATCGCCCCGCGCAGGATGATCACCACCAGCCGCTGATCACCGGGGACCGAGGCCAGGGTAATCCCCGACATCAGCGGATGCGCCGCCGCCGAACAGCCGATCAGCGCCGACCCTTTCAGAAACAGCCGCCGAGACAGACCCTGTGCCATGATTTTTCCTATCTGCGGTTGAATTCGGGCGAGGCGAGGATGATGCCGGTGCCGACCGGAAAGCTTTCGGCCCGTTCGGCAGCCAGCACCAGACCGGGGCTGGCGGCATCGGCCAGCGCTGCCCTGACCATCAGGCGCGGGTCCGGCAGGTCCGCTGCCAGCTGCGACGGGGCAGTCATTGCCCATTGGATCCGCGCCGCCAACCCCGAAGGGGTCACCCAGGCCTCGGCCTCCTCGGGCCAGCCGTTGGGGCCGGTTGGTTGCTGATAGGGCTGCCCCATCAGCTGCAGCGGGTCGATCAGCTGCGTCTTGATCTGCCGCGCTGGCAGGTTCAGCAGCCGGTGCGGCGGTACCGCCAGCGCCCGCAGCGCGGTGGCGATGAAATCCATCGGTTGCCGGACCTTTTGAAACACCGGGTCCCAGGCCGCAGGATGGGCCAGCATCGCCGCATAAACCTGCGCCAGATCGCCGTCACTGTCGGCAAAGGCCGAGGCCATCGACGCCACCAGTCCGGGGTCAGGCACATCCGCCACGAAATGCACCGCCAGCTTGCGGGCGATATGGCGGGCGGTGTCTGGATGACGGGCAATATCGTGTAACGCCGCCACCACATCCGCCAGCGTCGCAGGCCCCGCGCTGCCGTAGCTGTTGCCCAGCACCACCTCTGCCCCCGGTTCCGCCATCCCCGGGCTGAACCGAAACCCGGTTGCAAGCGAAAAGGTCAACCCGGTCAACAGCTTGGCAAATGACCGCACATCCTCCTGGCGATAGGCGCCATCGACCCCAAGGGAATGCAGTTCCAGAATTTCCCGCGCCAGATTCTCGTTCAACCCGCGCTTTTGTCGCAGGGCAATCGGCGCATTGGGGCCGAATGACCCGACCTGATCCAGATAGACCAGCATCACCGGATGCAGCGCCGCCGCCACCAGCAGATCGCCGAATTTGCCCGCGACATGCGGGCGGATCGCGTCATCGACATAGGCCAGCGGTCCCATCATCTGCGCCGTGGTCTTGGACCGCACGGTGAAATGGTCGGCCCAGAACCAGACCAGCCGTTCGCGAAAACCGACAGGTGCGGCGACGGCGCGGGCCAGGGTGATGGCGGCACCGCGCTGATAGCGCTCGCCCAGCGCCCGCCTGGCCTCGGTCAACGCAACCACAGCGGCAGGGTCCGGTGCCGTGCCGGTGGCCTTGACGCCGCGCGCGGCGCGCTGGGTCTCCAGATAGGACTGTGCTTCGGCCGTGGTGTCGGCAAAACCCGTCACCGGAAACCGCGCCACCGCCCGGTCTTCGCCCGCCAGATCCGCCAGCAGCGCTACGGCATCCGCCGACGGCTCCTGCCCCGGCGACAGACCAAAGCCAAAACGGATCGCGGCAACGGTGGCGGGAAAGGTCATGGGCGGCCTATCGGGACTGGTCCTGGAAACATGTTTTGCAGGGCCGTGCCCCGCAATCCCTAAATAGGCGCTTGCCAGCCACTCTGCATCCCCCCGCCGGCGGCGCAGGGCGGAAACCTGCCGGTCCTCGGATATGGCCACGACAGCACCCTGTTACCTGCTGCTGCCATTTTCTGTTCAAAAATATCCCACGGGGGTCCGGGGGTGTGAAACCCCCGGCTTCTTTTCAGACCCGCGCGGGTCCGGGGGTGTGAAACCCCCGGCAACCGGTCATTCCTTCGGGTTGACCCGCAGACTCAACTCGCGCAGCTGCACGTTGGTCGGCTCCGACGGTGCCCCCATCAGCAGATCGCAGGCCTGCTGGTTCATCGGGAACATGATAACCTCGCGGATGTTGGCCTCATCGGCCAGCAGCATCACGATGCGGTCGATCCCGGCAGCACAACCGCCATGCGGCGGTGCGCCATAGCGGAACGCCTTGACCATGCCGCCAAACCGCTTGTCCACCTCGGCGGCCGGATAGCCCGCCAGTTCAAACGCCTTGTACATGATCTCCGGCTTGTGGTTGCGGATGCCGCCGGAAATCAGCTCATAGCCGTTGCAGGCGAGGTCGTATTGGTAGGCATAGACCTGCAAAGGATCGCCCTGCAGCGCCTCCAGCCCGCCTTGCGGCATCGAGAACGGGTTGTGGGAAAAGTCGATCTTCCCCTCGGCGGTCTTCTCGTACATCGGGAAATCGACGATCCAGGCGAACGCGAAGCGGTCGGTCTCGGTCAATCCCAGTTCGCGGCCAATCTCGTTGCGCGCCTTGCCCGCGATGGCCTCGAATGCCTCCGGCTTGCCGCCAAGGAAAAACGCGGCGTCGCCAAGGCCAAGGCCGAGTTGCAGGCGGATGGCTTCGGTGCGTTCGGGGCCGATGTTCTTGGCGAGGGGTCCTGCGGCTTCCATTCCTGAAGAAAAGAATTCGTGGATCAGCTTATCGGCTTTAAGGATGGCTTCACTGTCGCCATTTGCGAGGTGTCCAAGAATTTCCTCGACAACGTCCTTATTGTCCTGAGACAGCCCACCGCTCAGTTCTCGAACTTTAGAGTCGTCCGCGACGGAGCCAAGATACCAGTCACGAAGTGCGGGATATAGCCGTGTATCCACATCTCCACGCCAGAAAATATACCCCATCCCCGGCAGCCCCTCTTTCTGGGCAAAGGCGTTCATCCGGTCGCAGAACTTGCGGCTACCACCCGTCGGTGCCGGAATTGCCCGCACCTCATTCCCCGCCACCTCCAGCAACTTCGCGAAAATCGCAAACCCCGATCCGGCGAAATGCGCCGACACATCCTGCATCCGGATCGGGTTGCGCAAGTCGGGTTTGTCCGATCCGTACCATTTGAAACTGTCGCGATAGGTAATCAGCGGCCAGTCCTGATCCACCTTGCGCCCGCCGCCAAACTCGGTGAAAATCCCCGACAGCACCGGTTGCACAGCAGCAAACACATCGGCCTGTTCAACGAAACTCATCTCGATATCCAGCTGATAGAAATCGGTCGGTGAGCGGTCCGCCCTCGGGTCTTCATCGCGAAAACACGGCGCAATCTGGAAATAGCGGTCGAACCCCGCCACCATGATCAGCTGTTTGAACTGCTGCGGTGCCTGTGGCAGGGCATAGAATTTCCCCGGATGCAGCCGCGACGGCACCAGAAAGTCCCGCGCCCCTTCGGGGCTGCTCGCCGTGATGATCGGGGTCTGGAACTCGGTAAACCCCTGATCCCACATCCGCCGCCGCATCGACTGCACGACCTTCGAGCGCAACATCATGTTGCCATGCAGCTTTTCGCGGCGCAGGTCGAGAAACCGGTAGGTCAGCCGGGTTTCCTCGGGGTAATCCACTTCGCCAAACACCGGCATCGGCAGCTCGTCGGCGGCCCCCAGCACCGTCAGGCCCTTGACATAAACTTCGATCCCGCCGGTCGCGATCTTCGGGTTGACCAGTGACGCATCGCGCGCCTTGACCACACCATCGATCCGCACCACCCATTCGGCCCGCACCCGGCCCACCTCGGCAAAGGCGGCACTGTCGCTGTCGGCGATCACCTGCGTGATGCCATAATGGTCGCGCAGGTCGATGAACAGCACACCGCCATGGTCGCGGACCCGGTGCACCCAGCCCGACAGGCGCACCGCTTGGCCGACATGGGCAATGGAAAGATCGGCGCAGGTATGGCTGCGATAGGCGTGCATGATGCCCCCTTCACGAGGTGTCGCTGGCTGGAATTGGTCCGCAGCCGATACATACGTTGCTCTGCGGGAAGTCAAGTAACCTCTGCCATCCGCCGCACGGTGTTGTGCCAAAAGACATTGGAACTGCAAGGAACAATCCTATACATTAACCTGTGTCAGCAATCGGCAAAGGCCAAAGGGGTACGCCTGCCAGAAGTTGACCGGGACCTGAAGCTGACCAAAATCGGAGACACGGGATGTGGGACCGGATCCTGGATCATATGCTGGGAAAGCTGATCAAAACCGGCACGCTGGTCCTGCGGCTGCCGGGTGGCGCCACCCTGCGCCACGGCGATGGCACCAGCCCCGAAGTCACCGCAACGCTGACCGACCCCGCCCTTGCCGGAAAACTGGTGCGCAACCCCGAACTGGCGCTGGGCGAGGCCTATATGAACGGCACTCTGCTGATCGAGGGCGATGACCTGCACGGGCTGTTGACCCTCGTGATCCAGAATGCCACCGAAAACGGCCACGTCTGGTGGCACCGCGGGATCGCCCGGGTGCGGGAGGCGCTGAAATTCCTGTCACAGTTCAATCCAACGCCCCGGGCCCGGCGCAATGTCGCGCATCATTATGACCTGTCGGGGGAGTTGTATGACCTGTTTCTCGATGCCGACCGGCAATATTCCTGTGCCTATTTCAAACAGCCGACCGATACGCTGGAACAGGCCCAGGCGCAGAAAAAGGCGCATATCGCCGCCAAACTGCGGATCGAACCGGGGATGCGGGTCTTGGATATCGGCTGTGGCTGGGGTGGGCTGGGGCTGACCCTGGCGCGCGATTATGGTGCCCAGGTGCTGGGGGTGACGCTCAGCGCCGAACAGCACAAGATCGCCCAGCACCGCGCCGAAGCGGCGGGACTAAGCAGCCAGGTCGCATTCCGCCTGACCGATTACCGCCATGTCACCGGCCAGTTCGACCGGGTGGTGTCGGTCGGCATGTTCGAACATGTCGGTGTCCCGCATTACCGCGAATATTTCCGCAACGTCGCCTCCCGCCTGGCCCCGGACGGCGTGGCGCTGATCCATACCATCGGGCGCGCGTCGCCGCCCGGCTATACCAGCCCCTGGGTCACCAAATACATCTTTCCCGGCGGCTACGTTCCGTCATTGTCGGAACTGATGCCTGCGGTTGAGCATGAAGGGTTATGGCCCACCGATATCGAGGTCTGGCGCATGCATTACGCCGAAACCCTGCGCCACTGGCATGACCGGTTCATCGCCAACATCGACCGGGCACGGACGATCTATGACGAACGCTTCTGCCGGATGTGGCGCTATTATCTGGTGGCGGCGGAACTGACCTTTCGCGTTGGCCGGCAATGCGTGTTTCAGGTGCAACTGGCACATGACCAACGGGCAGTGCCGCTGACACGGGATTACATTGCCGCGTCACCCCCACCGGCAAAGCTGGTCAAGGCGGCGGAATAGATCAGGGGTTGCGGGCCACCACCGGGGCCAGCGCGGGCCGAGCGGCGACCGCTGCACAGAGCCGGATGACTTTGGGGCATTGCGCCGCCAATGAAGCTTGATCGACCCACCCCGCCAGCATCCAGATCATCAGATCCAGCATCTGCACCTTGTCGCCAAAGTGATAGGGTCCCGACCCAAGTGCCGCTTCATAGATCGCAAAATGTTGCAAAACATAAATTTGCGCGGCTGCTTTCACAGAACCCGCAGCAGCGGCATCGGTGACAAAACGATCGGAATAGAACAGCCGCAGGATGCCTTCGTACAGATTGGCATGGGCAAAGGTCAGCCAGCGGTCATGCTGGGCGCGCGCCGGTGATCCGGGTACCGGGGCCAGCCCCGCCGCCGGAAAGGCATCGGCCAGATGCTGCAGCATCGCTGCGGTTTCCGTCATCACCGATCCATCCGGCAGCATCAGCGCCGGCACCTGCCCCCGCGGGTTCAGCGCCAGAAATCCGGGATCAGGGGCGCCGTCAGCCGTCTTTGGCACATTGACCAGATCGCAAGGCACCCCCAGTTCGGCAAAGGCGGCTTCAACCACCATGTTGCCAGCACCCGGCCGCCCGTAAAGCCTGTAACCCGTCATATCCCCGCCCCCTCTGTCAGCACCGCCGGGATCAGCCCGCGCAGCGCATTGCCAACCCATAAATTCACTTCACCCAGCGCCGCCTCTGGCAGCACCGCTTCCCGGCACTGCCCGCTGTCCAGCAATTCCGCCCGCAGAATACCCGGCAACAGGCCACAGCTCAGCGGTGGCGTACAGAGCCCCTGCCCTGCATCAAAGAACAGAGTGGTGATGGTGCCTTCGCACACCTCGCCACGCTGGTTCAAAAACAGCATTTCGTCGGTGCCAGCCGGCAGGGCACCGCGCACCCGGTCATAAACCGCGCGTTCGGTGGTCTTGACGCCCAGCCAGGGATTTGAAGCGTTCAGCCGCTCCATCGCAATCCCGACATGCCAGACAGCCGCCGCCTGCGCCATGGCCGCATCGGTCACGACAACGCGGCCATCCAGCGCCACCGTCACCCTGATCCGCAACGGCCCGGTATCGGGCAGCGCATCCAGCTGCACCAGCACCTGCATCGGGTCAAACGCGATGCCGAACCGGGCACAGGTCACAGCCATCCGCGCCATGTGCCGGTGAAGCCGGGGAAAGCGGCGGCCATCCCAGCCAAAGGTTTCAATCACCCGAAAGCTGGCCGGATCGGGCGGGATCAGGTCAGGCAATGCCATGGCAACCGGCTTGATGGCCTGAACCCTTTGACTGCAGCATCGCAGCCTTCTCCCTCCCCCCAGTGGCGAGGGTCGGGGTGGGGGAACGGCGGCAATCCGGGTCGCGTTTCGTTTCCCCTATCCCAACTTTGCAAACCGGGCTTTCCACAGCGCCTCCTCATATTCCGCCTCTGCGGTGCTGTCATACACCAGACCACCACCGACATTCATCACCACGTTCCAGCCCGGGTCGGGTCCACCGTCAAACAGGCTCAGCGTCCGGATTGCCACGTTGAACTGCGCCGCCCCATCCGGGGCAATCCAGCCGATGGCGCCGCAATAGGGCCCGCGCGGTTCCGGCTCCAGGTCCCGGATCACCTCCATTGCCCGGATTTTCGGCGCTCCGGTGATCGAGCCACAGGGGAACAGCGCGCGAAACAGCGCCTCGACATTCAAGGGGGCGCTCAATTGCCCGACAATGCGGGAAATCATCTGATGCACGGTGGCATAGGTTTCCACCCGGAACAATTCCGGCACCCTGACAGATCCCACTGCACACAACCGGCTGATGTCATTGCGCAAAAGATCGACAATCATCAGGTTTTCCGCCCGGTCCTTGGCGCTGGCAGCCAATGCGGCCTTCAACCCGGCATCGCGCACCGGGTCCGGGTCGCGCCGCGCCGTGCCTTTCATCGGCCAGGTTTCGATCCGGCCGGATGCTGACAGGCGAAAGAACAACTCGGGTGACCGCGACAGGATCACCGGCCCCTGCCCCAGATCGGCAAAGGCACCGTGGCGCACCGGCTGCACCGCCCGCAGCGCGCCATAAAGCCCCAGCGCAGTGCCGCTGGCCCGTGCCCGGATCGGCACCGTCAGATTGACCTGATAGCAATCACCGGCGCGGATCAGCTCGGCGACCTGATCAAACGCCTGGCCATAGCGCTCCGCCGTCCAGTCCGGCTGCAAGGTGCTCAGCCCGGCACCTGCCGCCTCGGCATCGGCCTGCGCCAGCAGCGGGGTGCCATCGACCGGGGCTTCATGCACCTCGAACGCCAGCAGCGGCACCCGGCGGTTGCCCGGCATCAACGCCGCCAGCTTCGGTTCCAGCGCATAGCCCAGTTCATAGCTGGCATAGCCCGCCAACCAGTGCCCGCTGGCCCGTGCCGCCGCCATCGCGGCAAAAGCCGGTGCGATCTCCTCCGGTTCCCAGGCGGTGACAAGCGCCTGCCTGCCGGTAAACAGCACCGGTTGCCGCGCCGGGCCCTGGTCAAACAAGATCAACGGCTACCCCCATTCCTGCCCCTGTCCTAGGCCGAACCCTCGTTCTGTGCCAGCCGGTTTCAGCCCGTTTCGCCGCCAATTGCGACCTGGATGCCCCGCAAGCGGGCCGTGGCCACCCTCCCAAGATGCCCAACTTTCGGCTGTAAATTTCTATTCATTGCTTGCCAGCCTGAAAATCTGTGGTTTCATGGTTGCAGAGCCAACACTCATAAGGCTCAGTTCAACAAATAGAGGAAGGGACCATCATGGCGGACAAATATACCGACATGGAGCATAAGGAGGATGTAAAAGTCCTTCATGGCATGGGCTACGCCCAGGAACTATCGCGCTCGATGTCGAAATTCTCCAACTTCGCGATCAGCTTTTCGATCATCTGCATCCTGTCCGGCGGGATCAACTCGTTTGCCCAGGCAATCTCGTCGGTTGGCGGCGCCGGGGCGGGTATCGGCTGGATCGTCGGCTGCATCCTCTCTGGCATGTTTGCGCTGGCGATGGCGCAGATCGCTTCGGCTTTCCCGACAGCGGGGGGGCTTTATCACTGGGCGTCGATCCTTGGCGGCCGGTTCTGGGGCTGGCTGACGGCGTGGCTGAACCTGCTGGGCCTGATCACCGTGCTGGGGGCGATCAACATCGGCACCGCCTATTTCTTTGCCGGAACATTCGGGTCGATGTTCGGCTTTACCGGCACCGATATGCAGGTGGTGCTGTTTGTCGCGGTGATCACCGCGGTTCAAGCGCTGTTCAACCACATGGGGATCAAGGTCACAACGATGCTGACCGACATCTCCGGTTACATCATCTTTGCCACCACAGCGGTGCTGGTGGTTGCGTGCCTTTACTATGCCCCGGCGATCGACATTTCGCGGCTGTGGACCTTTACCAACTTCTCGGGTGAAGCCGGCGGCAACGTGTTCCCGCAGTCGGACAATGTCGGTTACCTGTTCCTGCTGTGTCTGCTGTTGCCGGTCTATACCATCACCGGCTACGACGCTTCGGCCCATACCTCCGAAGAAACCAGGAGTGCCGCGACATCGGTGCCACGCGGCATCGTGACAGCAGTGATCTGGTCGTCACTGGCCGGCTGGGTCATGGTCATCGCCATCACGCTGGCGATCCCGGATCTGGCAGTGGCAGCTGGGCAAGGCTGGGGTATGTTCTTTGCCACCATGGATGCGATCCTGCCTGCGGGTCTGAAAACCATCCTGTATCTCGGCATCCTGATTGCGCAACTGCTGTGCGGTCTGGCAACCGTCACTTCCGCCAGCCGGATGCTGTTCGCCTTTTCCCGCGATGACGGCATGCCGGTCGGCTCCAAGGCGTTGGCGTCGGTATCACCAAAGTACCGCACCCCGGTGAATGCGATCTGGACGGCGACGGTGCTGTGCATCCTGTATGTGGTGCTGGCAATGACCATCAAGGTGGCGGGCACCTCGATTTATGTGATCGTGGTGAACTCCACCCTGGTGTTCCTGTTCCTGTCGTTCACGGTGCCGCTGGTGGCGGGCATGTTTGCCTATGGCACCGCCAAATGGCCGAACCCCGGCCCCTGGGCAATGGCGACCGGCACTTACAAACTGGTCACGGTGCTGTCGGTTGTTGGCATGGCGGTGATCCTGTTCATCGCGGTGGCACCGCCGAACGGGCGGGTGCTCTGGGTGGTGCTGGGCTTTATCGCGCTGGCGCTGGTGATGTGGGTTCTGGTGGAAAACCGCCGGTTCCAGGGCCCCCCCACCGGTGACCGGATCGCGGCGCGCAAGGCAGCGATTGCTGCCGCCGAAAAAGCAGTGGGTGAGGCGGTCTGAGCCTGCCGCACTGGCAAGACATCAGGCGGCAGGGTCCACCCTGCCGCCTTTTGCTTGACCGCCAGCGCAGGCTGGCAGACGGTGCACCGGACCCGACAGGAGACCGGCCCGATGACCTACCTGCTGCTCAAAGCCGCCATTTCCGGCATTCTGATCGCGCTGGCATCCGAAGTGGCGCGGCGCAACGCCGGTATCGGGGCGCTGATCGCCTCGCTGCCCCTCGTCTCAATCCTCGGGATGATCTGGCTGTGGCGCGATACCCATGACCCCTTGCGCCTTGCCGACCATGCCGCTGCCACCCTGTGGTATGTGGCACCATCGCTGCCGATGTTTGTGCTGATCCCGCTGATGCTGCGGGCCGGTTTTGGCTTTTACCTGACACTGGCGGCAGGCTGTGCCCTGACCTTTGTGCTCTATCTGGCGGCGCTGTGGCTGGGACAACGGCTGGGCTGGGCGCTGTAGCTACCAGATGCGGCGCAGGCCGATCAGCGTATCAAACGCGGTATCCGCCGACACCAGCACCCAGCCATGAACCAGCGCTGTTGCCGCAATCAGCCGGTCAAACGGATCACGGTGCGGCCACGCCAAAGTACCGGCCAGGTGGGCGATTTCGGGGGTGATGTCGCACAGTCGGGCGAATTGCCACTCTGATGCTCCGATCAGCCCCGGAACCCGGGACTCCATTTCCGGCCATTTGCCAAGGCGGACCTTCTGGGCAATCTCGAACACCGAAACGACCGACACTCTGACAACCGCAGCCTGATCGATTGCTTGCGCCGCCTTCGGGGTGACGCGCTCCTTGGCATCCATCGACCAGGCCCAGCTATGGGTGTCCAACAGGACCTCAATGGCTATTCCCAAAGTTTCAGCTCTTCTTCACTCATCGGCTCCAGGAAATCGGGCATCGGGATCCCTTGAAAGCCCGGCACCCCGAACCTGAACTTCTTTTTCGGCTCGATCGGCACCAGCTTGACCACCGGCTTGTCGCCACGGGCGATAATGACCTCTTCCCCCCGTTCCGCTGCTTCGATCAGCTTGGACAGGTTGGTCTTGGCGGCATGAACGTTGACTTGCATGATGCGCCTCATTCCTCTTGATTAGCTAACTTAGCCATCCACCACCGCTCCGTCAAGTCCAGCCGCGTCGATTCCGCCCTTGCGCCCCCGCCCGGCCTAGCTATAACCCCCGAAGTTTTGCGCGCGCTCAGGGGGCCCCGATGCCGAAAAGAACCGACATCAAATCGATCATGATCATCGGTGCCGGTCCCATCATCATCGGTCAGGCCTGTGAATTCGACTATTCCGGGGCGCAGGCCTGCAAGGCGCTGCGTGAAGAGGGGTACCGGGTTATTCTGGTCAACTCCAACCCCGCCACCATCATGACCGACCCCGACATGGCCGACGCCACCTATATCGAGCCGATCACCCCGGAAATCGTGGCGAAAATCATCGAGATCGAACGCCCCGACGCGCTGTTGCCGACCATGGGCGGCCAGACCGGCCTGAACACCTCGCTGGCTTTGGCCGACATGGGGGTGCTGGACAAGTACAACGTCGAGTTGATCGGTGCCAACCGGCAAGCCATTGAAATGGCCGAAGACCGCAAGCTGTTTCGCGAAGCAATGGACCGGATCGGGCTGGAAAACCCCAAGGCCACCATCATTGCGGCCCCCAAACTGCCGAACGGCAAGTATGACATCAACAAGGGCGTCGCCGACTGCCTCGCCGCCATCGAATATGTCGGCCTGCCCGCGATCATCCGCCCGGCTTACACGCTTGGCGGCACCGGCGGCGGTGTTGCCTATAACCGCGATGATTACGAACGGATCTGCCGCTCCGGCCTTGATGCCTCGCCGGTCGCGCAGATCCTGATCGACGAGTCGCTCTTGGGCTGGAAAGAGTTCGAGATGGAGGTGGTGCGTGACCGCAACGACAACGCCATCATCGTCTGCGCCATCGAAAACGTCGACCCGATGGGGGTCCATACCGGCGACAGTATCACCGTCGCCCCGGCACTGACCCTGACCGACAAGGAATATCAGATCATGCGCAACGGCTCGATCGCCGTGCTGCGCGAGATTGGCGTCGAAACCGGCGGATCCAACGTGCAATGGGCGATCAACCCCGCCGATGGCCGCATGATCGTCATCGAGATGAACCCCCGCGTCAGCCGCTCCTCGGCGCTGGCGTCCAAGGCCACCGGCTTCCCGATTGCCAAGATCGCCGCCAAACTGGCGGTGGGCTATACGCTGGATGAGCTGGATAACGACATCACCAAGGTGACCCCCGCCAGCTTCGAACCCACAATCGACTATGTCGTTACCAAAATCCCCCGCTTCGCCTTCGAGAAATTCCCCGGTGCGAAACCCGACCTGACCACCGCAATGAAATCGGTGGGTGAAGTGATGGCGATTGGCCGCACCATCCACGAGTCGATGCAAAAGGCGCTGGCGTCTTTGGAAACCGGCCTGACTGGCTTTGACGAGATCGAAATCCCCGGCCTCTCCCCCGGCCCCTCTCCCACCGGAGAGGGGGGCGCAGGCGTCACCAATGGGCGTCCCCCTCTCCGCCTCGGAGAGGGGTCAGGGGAGAGGGTCACGCCCGAAGCCAAGGCCGCCATCATCTCCGCCCTGGCCCGCCAGACTCCCGACCGCATCCGCGTGATCGCACAAGCCATGCGCCACGGTCTCACGGATGACGACATCAACGCCGCCACCGCCTTCGACCCCTGGTTCCTCGCCCGGATCCGCGAGATCATCGAGATCGAGGCCGAGGTCCGCAGACACGGCCTGCCCCTCACCGCCGACGGCATCCGCCGCCTGAAAATGTACGGCTTCACCGACGCCCGCCTGGCCATCCTGACCGGCCAGGATGAGACCCAGGTCCGCCGCGCCCGTCACCGCCTGGGTGTTGTCGCGGTGTTCAAACGCATCGACACCTGCGGCGCCGAGTTCGAGGCGCAAACACCTTACATGTATTCCACCTATGAACACCCGGTGATGGGCGATGTGGAATGCGAAGCCCGCCCCTCCGCCCGCAAGAAAGTCGTCATCCTCGGTGGCGGCCCCAACCGCATCGGTCAGGGCATCGAGTTCGACTATTGCTGCTGCCATGCCTGCTTTGCGCTGACCAAGGCGGGCTATGAAACCATCATGATCAACTGCAATCCCGAGACGGTCAGCACCGACTATGACACCTCCGACCGCCTCTATTTCGAACCCCTCACCCTCGAACATGTCCTCGAAATCCTCCGCGTCGAGCGTGAAAACGGCACCCTGCACGGTGTCATCGTGCAATTCGGCGGCCAGACCCCGCTGAAACTGGCGCAGGCCCTTGCCGCCGAAGGCATCCCGATCCTCGGCACCACCCCCGACGCCATCGACCTTGCCGAAGACCGTGAGCGCTTCCAGCAACTGCTGCACCGCCTGAACCTCAAACAACCGATCAACGGCACCGCCCGTTCGCGGGATGAGGCGTTCCAGGTCGCCGCCCGCATCGGCTACCCCCTCGTGATCCGCCCCTCGTTCGTCCTCGGTGGCCGCGCGATGGAGATCATCCGCGACGATGCCCAGCTGGAGCGCTATATCCGCGAGGCAGTGCAGGTCTCCGGCACCTCGCCGGTCCTGCTCGACAGCTACCTGTCCAACGCCATCGAGGTCGATGTCGATGCGCTGTGCGATGGCACCCATGTCCATGTCGCGGGAATCATGGAGCATATCGAGGAGGCCGGGGTCCATTCCGGCGACAGCGCCTGCTCCCTCCCCCCCTACACCCTCTCGCCCGCCGTGATCGCCGAACTCAAAGCCCAGACCGTCAAACTCGCGCTTGGCCTGCAGGTCGTCGGCCTGATGAACATCCAGTTCGCCATCAAGGACGGGGTGATCTATGTGCTGGAGGTCAACCCCCGCGCCAGCCGCACCGTCCCCTTTGTTGCCAAGGCCACCGACAGCGCCATTGCGTCAATCGCCGCCCGCCTGATGGCCGGTGAGACGCTGTCCAACTTCCCGCACCGCGCCCCCTACGACCCGGCGGCCGGCCCGATGGATGTGCTGCCCTACGCTGACCCGCTGACCCTCGCCGACCCGATCACCCCGTGGTTCTCGGTGAAAGAAGCGGTGCTCCCCTTCGCCCGCTTCCCCGGCGTCGATACATTGCTCGGCCCCGAAATGCGCTCGACCGGCGAAGTGATGGGCTGGGACCGCAACTTCGCCCGCGCCTTCCTGAAAGCGCAAATGGGCGCCGGAACCGTGCTGCCCGAGACCGGCCGCGTCTTCATCTCGATCCGGGACGCCGACAAGACCCCCGGCATGGCTTTGGCCGCCCGCACCTTGACCGACCTGGGCCTGACCATCACCGCCACAAAGGGCACCGCCGCGTTTCTGCAGGCGAATGGTGTGACCTGCGATCTGGTCAACAAGGTCTACGAAGGCCGCCCCAACATCGTCGACCAGATGAAGGATGGCATGATCGCTTTGGTGATGAACACGACGGAGGGCAAACAGGCGGTATCGGATTCCCGCGATATCCGCGCGGTGGCCCTGTACGACAAGATCCCCTATTTCACCACAGCAGCGGCGTCAGAGGCGGCGGCGATGGCAATGCTGGCGAGACGTGAGGGGGAGGTTGGGGTTAGGAAGTTGCAGGGGTGAGGTGCGCCCGAAAAACGCTCCTGTGGAGCGTTTTTAGCGCCGAACGCCCGCGCACGCTTGCGCGGGCCGGGTGGCTGGGGTGCTTTATTTGTGCGGGTTAACGTTGTCTTTTTTTGACTTATCAGGGTTATCTCTCGCATATTCTCGGTCATTGATCTTTACGACATGGGCATCTGGATGCTCACCGCGCTTTATTTCAGCAACTACATTCCGGCGGGGCACGTCTTTTCGCCCTCCAATATCATAATGTTCATTTCGCCCGCCGGGTCCATCATTCTTTCCATTTATTTTTGTCATAGTGTACCCCTTTACGAGTTTGAGGCCCCCAGTGTTTCGAAAAAGTCCAATTGATCAGAATCCTTCTTCGGAATCGCTTCCGGGAAAGCAGAGTAAAAAAGTCGATCAAACTGCGTCTTGTCTCTTGATGCCTGCCCTATCCCGACGACCTGCCAAAGGTGCTGTCGAAATGCAGGCATCCCAACCTGCTCCGTCAAGAATTGGAAGAACTTAAATTTGCGTCCTCCTCCCACATACACAACTGGGTTCTGTTGGTCCAACTGCTCCAAAATGGCACCATTGCTATGAGCCAATGGGTAATAGACATACTTTCTAATGAATTTTCCAAAAAACTGTGGATGCCTTGTTGAGTCTGGTTTTTGACGTTTTAGTCCGTAAAACTTGTATATCATCTCGAAGAATTTGTCGGGAAATTCTTGCTCCCATTGCCTAAACTCCCTTCGGACAAAATCATCGAAAAGCTTCCTGTATTCACTCTTTGTTCGATCTTGATATCCGGTTGCTTCGTCTACTAGAGCGATAATTCCGACTTTGGCAGCAGCACGGACAATTACCTCCGCTTGCATGGAGAGAAACATCTGCGACGGGCTAAGTGTTGCACGATTTCGCGCCTCGATTAGTGCGTCACAGACCTCAATAAGGGTTTCTGCCTCGTAACCATGAGCGGTAGTGCCTCCGAGGGTCAGAAATACGATCGGGTTGTCGATTCTTTTCTGCAGTTCATCTGTGAGGACTGACTTGATGCCTGGGCGAGACATTGTTCGCAAAAAGGCATTGCCTCCAGACGATTTCAGTTGGAGCGCCTTTGCCATGGCCTTCTTGTTAATCAACCGCCGCCGATCTTTCAAAACGTAGACTTCGAGCTCCACATCGCCGATCATAAGCTTTCCGTCGGTTTCGGATTCTGGAGTGGATGAGGCCATCCGAGCCTTTTCCCACCGAGCGGTTGCGGCATGTGACGCAATCGACTTTCGATCTGTCGCAGAGAGGTTCTTGGCGCGAGCCTGTCCGCCCTTACTTTGAATCGTTTCTTCCATGCTTCGCCCCTATGCTTGCTGCAGCATGTTGTAACTCTTGCTTGCTGTGTCAGCAAGCATTTTTTTTGCTCCGTTCAGCAAGCATTTGGGCGCGACGGTCTGGTTGATTAATGTTTCGCAAGCCCCGCCCTACCTCTCCCCCTCGATCTCCCGCCCGGTATCCCCCCACTCCGGCCTCGGCCCCTCACGCAGCAAGCGTAGGGTGGGTGCCAACCCACCACTTCCGCCCATGGTGGGTTGGCACTCACCCTACTCTGCCGCCTCCGGCCTGCTCTCCAGAAACACAATCGCCCGGTCCTTGTCGCCACCCTTCCCACGCTCGGCAAAGAACGCCGCCGCCCCCACCTTCTCCGCCAACACCCGCTCCACAAACCGGTTTAGCGACACCCCGTCCCGCGCAGCACACTCCACAGCCGCCCGTTTCACCCATTCCGGCACTCTCAACGTCACACGGCTTTTCACGATGTCCTCGTAGGTCGGGGTACACCCCGCCACAATACCACGGCGGGGTGAACCCCGCCCTACAAATCCTACCTCCCCCCCTCAATCTCCCGCGTCGTATCGCCCCATTCCGGCCTCGGCCCGTCCTGCAGCACCTTCGGCGTGTCCGGCCCGTCGACGATCCCCGCCAACCGCCCATGCATGAAGGCGCGCAAGACATCGTTCATCCGCTCCTGATAGCCCCGCCCCATCGACTTGAAGAACCGCAGCACGTCCTCCTCGACCATGGTCGTCACCCGCACTTTGGCTTTGCGGCCACGCTCCTTGGCGATTTCGTGCCACTGGGCGGGGATGCGTTGCTGGCGCAGCACCTCGTCGTGCATGTCCCATTCCAGCCGCCGCATCGCGTCCATCAGATAGTGGAAATTCACCCGTTCAACCTTGGTCATCCGCTGCCTCCGGTTCCGCCACCGGCCCAAGCCTGCCGAAAACAAGCTAAAATTGTCTGACACCAGCGTCTGCATGCAACCTGCATCAAAGCTGCATGAAAGCTGCATTTGCACGAACCGCTTGACTTCCCCCCGCAAATCCCCCATCTCCCCCCGATCAACACCGCGCTGCCGCGTGAGCAGCTTTCCCGCAAGGCGGGGAAACCGGTGCGATGAACGGTGCCTTGCGCACCATTTGGTTCCCATTTCACGCAGGGGTCCGGCGGCCTTTGGGCGTCTGGCATTCGGCTTGGCGCTGGCTTCGGCCGCACCCTATTGCCCGCGCGTCCCCGTTCGGGGCGCAAACCATATGGCTTTCCCAAGCCGTTGAAAGATATAGATATGTCCGACCTCTCCCCCGCCCAGTTCGATAGTCTGGGACTCAATGCCACCCTGCTCAAAGCCCTGGCCACCGCCGGGTTTTCCACCCCGACCCCGATCCAGACCCAGGCGATCCCGCATGTGATGGCGGGCCGCGATCTGATGGGGCTGGCGCAAACCGGCACCGGCAAAACCGCCGCTTTCGGTCTGCCACTGGTGCACCGCATCATGGAATTGGGCAAAGCGCCGTTTCCCAAAACCGCCCGCGCCCTGATCCTGGCCCCGACCCGCGAACTGGTCAACCAAATCGCTGATAACCTGACATCTTTTACCCGTGGCACCCATATCAAGGTGGTCACCGTGGTCGGTGGCTCCTCGATCTTTGCCCAAACCACCAAACTGGCCCGTGGCACCGACATATTGGTGGCAACACCCGGTCGCCTACTAGATCTATTGGACCGCCGCGCTGTCACGCTCGACCACACCACCTATCTGGTGCTGGATGAGGCGGACCAGATGCTTGACCTTGGCTTCATCCATGCCCTGCGGAAAATTGCCAAACTGATCCCCGACAGCCGCCAGACCCTGCTGTTTTCGGCCACCATGCCGAAACTGATGGCGGAACTGGCCGCCAGCTACCTGCAGAACCCGGTGCGGGTCGAGGCAGCCCCCCCCGGCAAGGTCGCCGACAAGATCACCCAGGGCGTGCATTTCGTCAGCACCGGCGACAAGGCTGTGCTGCTGAAAAAGTACCTGTCGGAACATCCGTCCGAAATGGCGCTGGTGTTTTCGCGCACCAAGCATGGCGCTGAAAAGCTGATGAAATTGCTGTCCAGCTGGGGCTTCAACGCCGGTTCGATCCATGGCAACAAAAGCCAGGGCCAGCGCGAACGCACGCTGAAATCGTTCCGCGATGGCGAAATGAAGGTGCTGGTGGCCACCGATGTTGCTGCCCGAGGCATCGACATTCCGGGGGTGCGGCATGTCTATAACTTCGACTTGCCGAACGTGGCGGAAAACTACGTCCACCGCATCGGTCGCACCGCCCGCGCCGGAATGGATGGCCGTGCCGTCGCATTCTGCGCCCCGGCGGAATATGACGAATTGCGCGCGATTGAAAAGCAGCTGAAGGCCACGCTGCCGGTACTGGGCGGCGAAGCCCCTCCGCCCGGTTTTGTGGTTCCCAAGGTTCCGGGCAACGGCCAGGGCCGCCGGGCACAGCCCTCGGGTCATCGCAGCGCCGGCAAACCGGCGGCAAAGCCGGGGTTTGGCGGGCAGCGCACCGGCAAGCCCTCTGGTGGCCGACCACAGCGCCGCGCCCAGGCCTGACCCCCCGTACAAGCCGCCCGACCTTGGCCCGACCTTGGCCTGACCAGACCTCAGACTAAAGTCGGGCCGATCACAAAGGCGATATCCAACCTGGGTACCGCAAGGTATGCCTTTTTTGTCATTCCGACAAAAGGGCCGAACCGATGACCAACATTGCACCGATTGCCGCAGACGACGCCTTTACCATCCAGCAAGGCAGCCTGAATTCGACGGTGTCGGGCAACCTGGGGGCCGATAACGGCTTTGGCGTCGATTACGACCCCGATGGAACCCTTCTGGGCTGGGCAGGGGTCGGTTTCAACTCGGTTGGGGATGGCGACAGGTACCTTGGTGCGTTCTTTTCCAACGGGCAGTTGGGGTTCCTGTCGATCGAGGGCACGGTGTCCTACCCGTTTCCGGTGTTTTCGACGACGTTGCTGCTGTTCACCGCCAATGGCGGACAGGTGGTGCTGAACACCAATGGGGCCTTCACCTACACTTCGGCGGCCGGCTTCAGCGGCACCGACTGGGTGGACTATACCCTGGTTGACGGGCTGTTCGGCACCGACATCGGGCGGCTGACCTTTACCGTGGTCGACACCGTTACCGGCAATGACAAGCCGCTGGCGGCAGACGATCATTTCACCGGCCCCGAAGATCAGCAGATCACCGGCAACCTGTTGGCCGACAATGGCAACGGGCCAGACACCGACCCGAATGGCGATGCGCTGACGGTGGTGAACCGTACCTATGTCACCACCCAGGGCGGCATCGTCTCGGTCTATGCCAATGGCAATTTCGTCTATACCCCAAAAGCCAACTACTCCGGTCCCGACAGCTTTTCCTATGAGATCATCGACGCCAACGGGGCGAGGGATACCGGAACCGTCACTCTCAACCTGACGCCGGTCAATGATGCCCCGGTTGCCGGCGATGACAGCTTTGCCGCGCCCCATGGCCAGAGCATCAGCGGCAATGTCCTCACCAATGACAGCCATGTGGCCGGGCAGCTTGTCGATGCCGATGGTGATCCACTGGCAGCCGTGGCGGCGAACCTGACCACCAGCAATGGCGGACAGGTGGTCCTGAACGCCGACGGCAGCTTTACCTATGTTCCGAATCCCGCCTTTGTCGGAACCGACTCCTTCACCTATGTCGTGACCGACGGCAACGGCGGCAGCGACAGTGCGACGGTTCTGCTGAACCTGACCAACAGGGCACCGATTGCCGCCACCGATTGGTTTACCGCCCCGTTTGGTACCGGCATTTCCGGCAATGTGCTGGCCAACAACGGCTCGGGCGCCGACAGTGACGCCGATGGCGACCCGCTGACGGTCACTGCCGGTCAGTTCACCACGACCCGTGGCGGCACTCTGGTTCTGAACGCCAATGGCAGCTTTGCCTACACGCCGCCCGAAGCGTTTTATGGCACCGACAGTTTCCAATACAGCCTGTCCGACGGGTTCGGCGGCACCGCCACCGGAACTGCGCTAATCTCGACTGCGGCTCCGACCGGCTCGGTCTATTGCACGGCAGGCGACGACATCAACGGCGGATCGGCGGTGCGTGACGTGATCTTTGGTCTTGATGGCGACGACAGCCTGTCGGGCCAGGGCGGCAACGATCTGCTGTCCGGCGGAACCGGGGATGACACCGCGATTGGCGGTGCCGGAAATGACCAATTGTACGGACAAGCCGACAAGGACCTGCTGAAAGGCGGGCTTGGCGCGGACTATCTGTCTGGCGGTGACGGGGGCGACGATCTTTACGGCAATGAGGCCGCCGATACCCTGGTCGGCGGTGCCGGGTCAGACACCTTGGCGGGCGGCGGCGGGATTGATCGTTTCGTCTTTGCCGCAGCAGATGCCTATAGCCGTGACAAGGTGGTGGATTTCACCGCAGGCGAGAAACTGGCGGTTTATGCCACGGATTATGGCTTGGCTGCAGGCGCATTGCCGGATGCGAGCTATTTCGCGCTGTCAGGCGCGGCTGCGGTAGGCCATGGTCGGTTTGTCTATAATGCAGCGGCGCGCAGCCTGTCCTGGGATGCCGATGGCAATGCCGCAACGGCAGACCTTGTCATTGCGGTCTTCAACCGGGCTGTCTCCCTGAGCCATGCCGACTTTCTGGTCCTGTAACCCGACCTAGAGTCTGTCCGACGTTGATAGAAACGCCGGACAGACTCCAGTCCCCTTGTTTTGCGCATGTCTTGCGCCAAGACCGGATTCCACTTTTGTCGGACATGCTCTGACGCTTTGATCAGCCCCTGCCCTTGCGGTTCCTCGGGGGGGCACCACGCCCGCTTTTGGATCAGATCAGACTGCCTCTTCCTCCAGGTTCAGCTTCATTTCAAGCAGAACCTGTTGAATCATCACGGTTTCCCGCAGCAGCCGCTTGGCCTCGTTGATCGAGATTTTGCCGTCGCCAATCGCGGCGTTATATTCCCCCATCAGCAGGGCAAAGCGTTGGGCCAGCGCCACCACATCTTCGTTGACACCCGAGCTTTGGGCATTTCGCCGGTCTTCGTCATAGGCCATGGTGATGCCGCGCAGATCGGCCAGCGCCGCCGTGATATGCGGAAACCGCGCCGCCTCTTCCAGCGCCGCAACCACATCAATCGGCATGAACCGGTCGGCATGTTCATCGGAATCCGAATAATAGCGCCCAAGGGTCGCTTTGCTCTTGCCGGTCAACGCGCAGGCGGCTTCGATGCCGACATCCTTGACCAACGCTTCGGTATGTTTGCGCAAATAACTGCCCGTGCCCGACATCGCGTTCCCCGCCACCATCCAACAAACTTTCCCGGGGGAAAACCCGGGCGCTATTCCCCTTAATCAGTTGGCAGAAGTTTGTCATTTATAAAAGGGTTCCGTGTGATCGGAACGTAAGAGTGCCGGCGTCCCCAGCGCCGGTTGGGTGGGGCCCGCATGCGCGCATTCGGGCAGGAAATGCTGGTTCAAACCGGCAGCTGGGCGGCAGGGTGTCAAGGGTAACGGTCAGGTACCAGACGATCGGTGCCGCATAACAAGTAGACAACCTTCCGCCTCCGTCCGTTTCCGCGTCAGGCTTTGCCACCACGGAACCAACGGGCCCCACCCGGTTTTTCCACGCACGGCTCCCTTGATCCTGCCGGTCGCTTCGCGCTAAGGGCAGGTTCTAGTTAAGGGCAGGTCATGGCAAAGCTGTATTTTCACTATTCCACCATGAATGCCGGCAAATCGACGGTGCTGCTGCAAGCCGCGCACAATTACCGCGAAATGGGCATGGACACCTATCTGCTGACAGCGCAGTTCGACAACCGCGCCGGTTTTGGTCGCATTGCCAGCCGTATCGGCATTGGGGAACCCGCCGATACCTTTGCCGAAGGCGATGACCTGTTTGCCCGGATCGCCGCACAGATGGCCACTCGTGCCATTGCCTGCATTTTCATTGACGAAGCCCAGTTCCTGTCGCGCGATCAGGTCTGGCAACTGGCCCGCGCTGTCGATGACCTGAAAGTGCCGATCATGTGCTATGGCCTGCGCGTCGATTTCCGGGGAGAACTGTTCGCGGGATCTGCGGCGCTGCTGGCACTGGCGGATGAAATGCGCGAGGTGCGTACCATTTGCCACTGCGGGAAAAAGGCAACGATGGTGGTGCGCAAAGGAGCCGATGGCCGCGCCCTGCTGGATGGCGCCCAGGTGCAGGTCGGCGGCAATGAAACCTATGCTTCGCTGTGCCGCCGCCATTGGCGCGACGCCGTCGGGAAATGATCTGGCGCTATGGCGCAGCCGTGACCCGGTTCGGCACCGTGCGCCCTTCGGCAAAGGCCAGCAGGTTCTCCACCGCCATCAGCCCCATCGCTTCGCGCACCTCCAGCGCAGCAGTGCCAAGATGCGGCAGCAGAACCACATTTTCCAGCGCCTGTAACCCCGCAGGCACCAGCGGTTCCTGTTCGTAAACATCAAGCCCGGCGCCACCGATCTGCCCGCTTTGCAAGGCCGCAATCAGCGCCGCCTCATCCACCACATCGCCGCGCGAAATGTTGACAAAGATCGCATGCGGCTGCATCGCGCCAAACACCCCGGCCCCGATCAGGTGCCGTGTGGCCGCCCCACCCGGCACCGCCGCCACCAGCACATCGACCTCGGCCGCCAGCGCCGCCACCGATGCCAGCTGTTCCGCCGGTACCCCGGCATCGGCCACCGGCGAGCGGTTGCAAAACTTCACCGCCATGCCAAAGCCATGGTGACAGCGCCGTGCAACCGCGCGGCCGATCCGCCCCATGCCAACGATACCGACCACCTTGCCGCTGACATGCAGCCCCAGCATCTGGGTCGGGTGCCAGCCTTGCCAACCGCCGCTGCGCACCAGCCGTTCGCCTTCACCGGCGCGGCGCGCCGCCATCAGGATCAGCATCATCGCGATATCTGCGGTGGAATCGGTCACCGCACCCGGAGTGTTCGATACCACGATGCCCGCCGCTTCTGCCGCCGCCACATCGATATGGTTGTATCCGACGCCGAAATTCCCCAGCATCCGCGCACGCGGCTTCGGCACCGCGCCAAAGGCGGCAGCATCGTAAATGTCGCGCAACGTTGGCAACACCAGATCAAAGTCGTGCAAAGATGCGGTGATTTCGTCGCGGGTCAGGGGCAGGGTTTCACTGCGCACCGTCACGTCAAACCGCGCCTGCGCCGCTGTGACCACCTTGGGTGGCAGCGGGCGGGTGATCAATAACCTCAAAACATCCGCCCCCCCAATGGCACGGCAAAGTCGGGCACCAGCAGCACCACCTCGCCATCCGCGTCCGGCACCCCCAGTACCAGCACTTCGGACAGAACCTTGCCGATCTGGCGTGGCGGAAAGTTCACCACCGCCACGACCTTGCGCCCCACCAGCGTTTCCGGCGTGTAGTGGCGTGTCAGTTGGGCAGAGCTTTTCTTCGGCCCAATCTCCGGCCCGAAATCCAGCCACAGCCTGATCGCCGGTTTGCGCGCCTCGGGATAGGGTTCGGCGCGGGTGATGATGCCGACGCGGATATCAAATTTCAGGAAATCGTCGTAGGAAATCATTTGCCCAGTTCCCGCCCGCGTGCGGCAGCGGCGGCAACAGCGCGTTTGAGCAACGGCGGAAAGCCGGTTTCCGGGTCCATCAGCACCGCCAAAGCTGCGGCCGTAGTGCCACCGGGGCTGGTGACATTGATGCGCAGTTGCGCCGCAGCCTCGGGGGCCTGATGCGCCAGTTCCCCGGCGCCACATACGGTGGTCCGTGCCAGTTGCATCGCCATCTCGGGGGCCAGCCCCTCGGCAACACCCGCTGCCGCCATCGCCTCGATCAGGTGAAACACATAGGCAGGGCCAGAGCCGGACAGGGCGGTCACCGCATCCATCTGGCCTTCATGCTCCAGCAGCACCACCTGCCCCACGGCCGACATCAGCCCCTCTGCCAGCGCCAGCCCTTCGGCACCTGCCCGGTCATTCGCCACCAGCGCCGTGATGCCGCGCCCGACCGCAGCGGGGGTGTTGGGCATGGCGCGGACAATCGGGGTTGCTGCGCCAAGCGTCGCGGCAAAGGTGGCAATGGTGGTGCCTGCGGCGATCGACAGGAACAGCGTCGCGCCATTGCCCAGCGCCACAATCGAGGGCAGCGCCGCGCCCATCATCTGCGGTTTGACCGCCAGAACACAAACGGCAGCTGCGGCGGGCACCCCCTGGTTCAGATGGACCCCCTGCGCCTGTAGCCAATCAGACGGATTAGGTTCCAGAACCCAGACAGCTTGCTCGGAAATCCCCTGCGCCAACCACCCCGCCAGCAGCGCCGACCCCATCTTGCCACAGCCCAGCAACACCAGCCCGTGGCTGTTTACCTGTTCCATCACCATCCCCGAACACTCGCCGGGACCAGCCTAGGCGCGGCCGTAAGCCTCTGCAATGGCGACTTTCAGCGCATCGACTGGGGAGCGGTCGGCCCAGGCCACCAGTTGAAACGCCGGGTAGAACCGTTCGCAATTGGTGACAGCCAGACCGATCATCCGGTCGATCTGTTCCGGCCCGGCAATCTGGCCACCGGTCAGCACCAGACCATAGCGATAGACCATCAGCCGCTGTTCGACCCAATAGGTGAAAGCCCCGGCCCAGCATTCGTCATTGGTCAGGTTCAACAGTTCATAAAGCTGCGCCATCTTCTCGGTCGGCGGCTCCATTTCAAAGGTGCAGATCAACCGCAGCGTCTCGTCATGGGCCGACCAGGCCAGCGTGATCGAATAGGTCCGCCACTGGCCTTCGACCGACATGGCGATCTGATCATCTGTCACCCGGTCAAAATCCCAGGCGTGATGTTCAGCCAGCGTTTCCACGATGTCGATCGGATGCAGGTCATCGGTCTGCGGAAAGGTTTCAGAAAGCGACATTGCCCGGCCTCGTTGTTTTAGCCTTTTGTGAGCCAGAACCCACAATCAGCAGGGTGTCCGACAAGGTGCGGCAGTTGCCCCCTGCCACCCTTACTAGATATGGTATGCCGAAAGCGAAACCCTGCATAGCAGTATTTTTGTGAAATTTCTGTGGACAAGTTATGTGTGTAGCGTGACAGCAGATCCTGCATTGTTTGACAGCAGATATGGCAGCAGAACGATTTTTCGCGCTGCAGGTGCGAAGTGGGGCGGGTGGGAAGGGCTGGGCCGGGGGCTGGGCGGGTTGAACCGGGGGTGAAACCGGGGTTCTTGAACCGGGTTTGAACGCCGCTTGAAGGCCGGTTTGAACCCCGTTTCAAGCCAGCTTCTTCCCCACATGCACCTCTTCATACCCCGAGTTCGGCACCGTCTCCAGCGCACCGCCGGAAAAGGTCGCGTTGAACTCGCAGTGATAGACCCCGGCGTCCACGATGCCGCCCGAGGGCCAGACGAACCGCATCCAGCCGTCGACCGGGCTGACGGTGATGGTGCTGCCGTCGTCCAGGGTGACCGGCCCGGACCAGACCGCCGCGGCGACCCGCGACAGCACCAAAGGCCCCGCCACCTTTGCCAGCGAAAAGTCCACCGTGGCCCCGGTCAGGTTGACCGGCGCACCGGTGCCATCGCGCATCTGGCGCAGCAGCGCAGGCGAGGTATTGCCCTGTTTGATGTAAAACGTCATGTCACGCCCCCAATCCATTCCTGCCGTCCAGTCCGGCCAGACGGTTTCTGCCGTCCCACCCGGACAGCGTGGTCCGGCTGATCCGGCCCGCTGTGCTGCGCAACCCTGACCCCGGGATGCCGACACTGCCGGTGCCGCTGCCGGTCAGGCCGAACAACCCGGCAGAGATGCCCCGCACCGGCACCGCCCCGGTTCCGCCGCCGGCAAGCGCCACAGAGCCTGCGCCCGACCCTGCCACCCGCACGCTGCCGCTGCCGCTGCCGGTCAGCGGCAGAGCGCCCGATCCGGTGCCACTGATCCCGTTCGGGGCGGTGCCACTGCCCGCGCCGCCGAGGAGAAGGCTCCCCGAGCCAGTGCCATTCACGAGCACTGAACCGGTGCCGGAACCGCCGAGCGGCAGGCTGCCCGCGCCAGTTCCGGCAACCGCACCAGTGCCGGTGCCAGACCCGGTCAGCGCGATGGTGCCGGCAGCCGTGCCTTTGACCGCCACCGCGCCGGTGCCGGTGCCGCCGAGGGGCAAGGCCCCCGCTCCGGCACCCGCGACTGCCGCCGCACCGGCTCCTGATCCCGTCAGCGCAACCGTTCCGGCCCCGGTGCCCGCGACAGCCACGGCACCGGTGCCGGTACCACCCAGCCCAACCGTGCCAGCCCCGACGCCTGCTACCAGAACCGTCCCGGTGCCACCGCCAGCCAGCGCCATTGTGCCAGCGCCGGTGCCGGATAGTCCCGACGCGCCGATGGTCAGCGGGTTGCTGCCAAAGACCAGCCGGTTGGTACTGACGTAAAGGACGCCCATCAGAAGGCCGTCAGGGTGAACCGCCAGACATCCGCCACCTGTTCTCGGCTCAGAACCGGCTCTGCCGGCAGCCAGGACCGATAGGCGTCAATCAGCGCCATCACCCGTTCGAACCCGAAGCTGTCGGAGGCGCGCAGGCCCTTCAGGGTGGCGTAGGACACCGGGTCGGCGGCGTGCATCGCGGCCTCCAGCCCGTCCCAGACCGTCTCAAAGCCGGACAGGGCCAACAGAAAGGCAAACTGCGCCCGGTTCAGGTCCGGGAGCGGATCGGCGTAGCTGTCGATGATCGCCTGCACCGCCTTGTCGTCATCGGCCTCCCATTTGCCGTCGACCTCGGCCAGCCGGTATCCGGCTTCGGCGATGGCCGCGTGCAGACCGGATCCCTTTTCGACATAGCGGATCATGGCGGACCTTTCAGGTGGAACGAAGCCAGATGGCGGTGGCGATGGCGGTGGTTGTGTCGGACACTTCACTGACCAGATAGCCCCAGGTGGCTGGTGCGGCGGTGGCAAAGGCCAGGGTGCGGCGCAAGAGCTTGCGCGGGTTGACGGTGATGTTGGATGTGGTCAGTTCCGGGGTGGTCGCGGTGCCCCAGGCCGACAGGGTGGCGGTCGACGATGTGCGCATCCCGATCCAGTAGGTCACCCCCGCCCGGAAGGTCAGCGCCACCGTTGCCTCCTTGATCCCGGTGGTGGCAAAGTCGAGCGTCGCGGTCTCGACGATCAGATTGTTCGGCAAACCGCTGGCGTCGGCATCGTAGACCACGATCTTGCCCTGTGCCGCCGCAACCAGTGTGGTCACGTTGACCGAAAGGCGGTCAATCGTCAGATCGGCGCGCGGGATGAACGGAAAGAGGTCGATCCGGTTGAGCACCCCGGCAATGGTGCCGGTGGCACCGCCCATGCCGGTGGTGATGGTGGCGATGTAGCTGCCCGCTGCGGGGTTCTGATGCGCAAACGGCGTGCCGAAGATGATCCGGGTGATGCCGTTGATCCGCATCCGGACCTGGCCGGCCGTGGTGTTGTACCAGACCAGGCCGTTGGCCGGAGACCCGGGGTCAGCGGCCAGGGATGGGATGCTGAACCCGTTCGGAAGCAGGCTGTCGGGTGCCAGCAGATCACCGCCAAACGGCGCAGCGGCTCCGGAGCGCACCATGATCGCATCATTGGTGGTCCGGGCCCTTGGGGTGAAGCTCTCGAAATCAATGTCGGGCATCAGGCACCGCCAGCCGTCAGGGTAAAGGAGGTGATCGTCACCTGCTGGGCCAATGCGATCACGATATTGTCCAGGGTGATATCGCCGCCGCCGCCGGTGGCGGTGACGGTGCCCTGCCAATGGCAGGTGACCCCCTGGTTGATCCGGAAATGCGCCGCCGTACCAGCCGCATCGGCGCTGGTATCCTGCCAGCTGCCGGACAGCGCCTTGGCCCCGGCGGCGGCGGCAGCCAGCCAGTCAGACGGCAGGACCAGGGTGGCCAGCACGGTGCCGGTGGCGGCAGCAGCACAGTTGGCGGGTGCGGCACCGGTGCGGATTTCCAGCGTCGGGGCGGTGCCGATCGCGGTTTCCATCGCATCAAGAGCGGCGTTTCGGGCGACGGCAGAGAACTGGAAGGCCATGGGGATTTGCTCCTTTGATTGTCAGAGAGAGGCGCGCAGTTTCAGGCGCCAGTTGGCAGGGGTGATGGTGGCGGCGGCACCGGTGGTCAGGTTGTTGAGGATGAAGCTGGCGGCGCTCCCGAAGATCACGCGGAGGTTCGCGGTGTCGTTGGCAGAGACGGTGTAGCCGTTCGATCCGGTGCCGTTCGACAGCGCGATGTAAACGCTGTCGCCGACGCCGTAGCCATGCTCGGCCGTCAGGCATTCGAGGCTGGCAGAGACGGCGAAAGGCCGGGCACCAAGGCCATGGGCAAGGGTCAGCGACCCGCCCAGCGTGATGGTCTGGTTGGACGAGGTGAAACGGCCCACGCTTTGCAGGGTGGCAGGGTAGTTGGCGGAATCGATCGCCTGCACCCAAGGCTGCCAGACGCCGCCGGATTTGCGCCGATACCACATCTCGTTGCCGACCGTTCCCCGGATCGCGAGTTGAGCGGCGGTGGTGGTGTTGGCCTGCTGATGAAACAGCAGGTAGTTCGTGGCCGCCGCCGGTGCGCCGACACAGGCGGTGGTGGCGTTGCGGTAAAAGCCGTCGGCAGCGATGGCGTCGAAATCCTCGGTGGTGATCGCGTTGCCGCCAAGGCCAAAGGCCCCGGTGAACATCAGCCGGTTGGCGGTGGCATCAGCGGTACTGGTCTGGGCCGGACGCTGAAACGGCAGGCTGATCCAGGCGGTGCCGGTGCAGATCAGCAGCGAGGCGGCACCGGCGGGGATCGTGATCGTCGCCGCCCCGTCGACCAGCTCGGCCCCGCTCGGATCGATGGTTATGGTGCCAACGCCTGCATTGGCCAGAATGACGTTGAAGCCGATGCCGAGCGAGGCAGCGGCACTCAGGCTCAGGGTCCAGCTGCCGCTGGCCGAAATCACGTCGCCGCGGTCGCCGCTGACCACGGTGTAGGCGGCACTTTTTGTGATGAACTGGGTGAAGGGCACCCCCAGCGCGGCCAGGGCAGCGGCAATCGTGCCGCTGGTGCCGACCAGCCCGGCCAGAAAGTCGCGCTGTGCTGCGATCGCCGTCTTGATGGCGATATGGGTGTTGGTGACGGCACCGGTCAGTTCACCGGAAGTGGGCAAGGCTACCATGATCAACTCCAGAAGGGGGCGGCATCAGCGCCCCAGAAAGATGCAGTGTCCGCCAGCCAAAAGAGCCCGATCAGGGAGCCGACCGTCGTTGCATTCCACGGCCCGGCCCCAAGGCCGACGCCGCGCACCCGGATCAGCGTCTTGGCCGGGGCCAGCAGCTGCAACACATAGGAGGTTGCGGTGGTGTCGGCGACCCTTGTCCAGGTGACGTTCGGATCGGCGGGATCAGTGCCTTCGGCCATTTCCAGCCGGTAATGATCGGCCCCCGGCGCGGGCTGCCAGGCGATCAGAACCCTTGTGCTGTCGCCGGGCATCGCGCGCCCGATCAGCCCGGTGACAACGGGCAGGGTCACGACGCGCGGCAAGGAACTCATGATGACCGGCGGCGCCACCACGCCCTGATCGGCGGTATGGACCGACGGATCTTCGGTGATCGCCTCGATCTCCACATGGTGCAGCCCGCGCGGGCGCACCGCCGCCACGCGTGCCAGCGCATAGAGCGTGCTGGCCAGGCCGAAGGCGACATGGGTCCGCTCTTCATTGCCGCCGACATAGGGGGTGATGTCGGGAGCAACCGTCAGAATGACCTGGGTGGGGATCGCGCCGGGGCGCACCGCCCAGGGGCCGCTGTTGGCACCACCGCGCTTGCGCAGGCCGACATAGTGCGTCCCGGTGCCGAAGGTGACGGGTTCGCTCAGGCTCAGCGTCAGGGTGCCCGCGTCCCAGGCCACCGCCTCGGCCGCCTGACCCCAGCCGATCATCTCGTGCTGGACCGAAATCAGATCGCCAAAGCTCGGGATGAAGCCTTCCATCTCGGTGGCGAACTTCACCGGCCGGCGGCGGTAGCGGTTGACAGCGGCAAGATAAAGACCCTCGCGCAGCGCCTGTGCCCCGTCGGTGATGCCGAAGGTCTCGACGGTCACCGGTTTCAGGGCGGTGCTGCCCGGCAGAGTGGCGGTCACCGAGTTCGGGGCCCAGATCGCGGCGTCGAAGAACCGCACCCGGATCGAATCGGCGGTGGCGTCGTTGGCCAGCAGATGGTCGATCTCGAACGATCCGCGCAGGATGTTGCGCGTCGTGAACATTGCCACCGGGACCGATGCCGCCTGATCGCGCACCACCCGCAGAATGCCGCCTTGCAAAAAAGGTCGCGCGCGGCCTGCCACGGCAATCCTGGTCACCGCGTCCCACCAGGTGCCGGTCTGGTCGAACCGCCCGTTGAAACCGTCGCCGCGTGCCGCCCAGATCGCATCGAGGGCCAGCAGGGCCGCCAGATCGATGCGGGCGTCGGCCAGACCGGCACCATAGGTCGCATCGCGCGCCGCGTCGGCAATCGCCCAGGCGGGGGATGTGGTGGCCACCGGGGCCGACCAGCTGACACCGTTCCACACCGGCAGCTTGCGGGTGGCCAGCACCTTGATCCGGCGGCTGGCCTGCGCCGACAGGTTGTTGGAGGCGCGCATCCGGATCGCCAGCAGGGTGACCGCGCCAAACGACTGCGGCTCGCGCAGATAGGCGCGGAGCGCGGTCACTGCGACCTCGTGGCCGACGCCACTGGTCAGATCCTTGACGTCGGCCCGGAAGGCGCGCACCCGGTAGCGTCCGGGGGTGACCGGATAGCTGAAGCTCTTGCGCACCGGGGTGCTGGTGCGGTCGGTCAGGGTCTCGGTGGCCAGGTCAACCCAGGGGCCGGTGGCCACTCCGGCATTGTCGACCGGCACCGCCTGGAGGGTCACCGACGCGCTTTTGTCAACCAGGTTGGAACCCGACAGGCCATAAAGCCCGTAAGGCAGCACCAGATCGACCGCCAACCGGTTGGCCAGCGATCCGGCGGCATTGGCCACGAAGCCCGAAACCCCTCCCATGAGGCTGAAGATGTTCACAGTGCCGGACCCGGCACCGGTCGGACCGGTGACAGTGAAGGTGTCGGTGGCGACTCCCGTGATCGTGTAATATTCGGTTGGACCGCCGCCGGTGGTAAAGTTCAGATGGACACCCTGGCCCACGGCACGGCCATGGGCCACTTGCGTCACGGTGATCGTGGTGGCGCTGCGGCTCCAGGTGCCGGTCATCAGCCCGGCCAGCGTCTGACCCGACACTTCCACCGACGAAATCACCGCCGACGGGAACAGGGTCAGGGCACCGCCGGGTGGCACGATCTCGGTGGTGACTTCGCTGAACGCGGTGATCGGGGTGTCCTCGATGCGGATATCCTCGATGGCGAACTCGCCTGCGCCAAGACACATCAGCTGATACAGGAACAATTCGCCGCCGACGAACTCGGTATAGGGCATCGCCGCCAGATCGGGGCTCATGAGCAGCCGGCCATACTGCACCGGAATCGCATTCTCCAGCCGGGCCGCGTTGCCCTGGGCTTGCAGGCTGTAGGTCGGGCTGGCGGCAGGGATCGACAGCGCGCCGGAGGATTGCTGCGGTACCAGGGCGCTGACCAGCGCCTGCCCGGCAAAGGTCAGACCGATCACCGTGGCATTGCCAAGGGCGGTAAAGGCGGTGACCCCGGTAAAGATGTTGAAGGACGAAAAGGCAGGCCCGAGCAGCCCGACGGCAAAGGGCGCAAAGACCATGATCAGCAGACTGAGCACGAGCTGCAACGGGTTGCTGCCCCGGTCGAGCGGCAGGGTCCAGAACACCAGGTGATCGCCGTTGCGCAACCGCCGCCGCCAGCCTGCCCGCTTGAGCGGCCGGCCATTCAGGATCGCCACCACCGGCGCATTTCCGACTGGTGCCAGGCGGCGCACCCGCAGCGGGCGGCGCAAGGTGAGCTTGTAGCTGAAGCCTTCGATCTGAATGCCCGACGCCCCGCACCATGCCGCCGGTTCGCAGAGCCTGGTGATATGGGCGCGCACCTCTTCGATGTCCCAGCCCTGCACCCGTTCAAGGTAACGCAGCACGGCATGGTCGCTGACATGGACAGGGGGGCGTTTCACCTGCCGGCCCCGCCCCGGTCTTGCAGACGCCGCACCTCGATCCCGGCGCGTTTGCACATCGCCTTCAGCGCATCGACCACGTCCTTGATTTCGCGCCAGTCGCGCATCGCATCGACATCGATCGGCACATGGCCCCAATGCGCCGCGAACCGCGCCCGGATAAAGGCGTTCAGTCCCTTTGGCCCGGCCACCTTCACCGCCCCCTGCTCTGCCAACAGCCGCCACAGCACATGGGCATAGCGAATATCGCCGCGCTCGGCCGCCGGGCGACCGGTCTTCACACCGGGCCGCGAGTGGTCGGGGTTGAAGCCCGGTTCAAATCCTCTGGCTTTCAGCGCCGCCAGCACCGCCTCCAGATCGGCCTGCCCCATGTCGCACATCGAGGATTTGCCGGTGACCAGCAGCTGCAGGTCGTGCCTTGTCTCGCCGTCGATGCCCAGTTCGCGGCAGCCGACATGCACCAGCTTTTGCAGAGCGGCCTTTTGCGATGGGGCTTTCATGGCGCGCTCCTTTGCGTCCGACCCGACGAAAATCCCCGAAACACCTGGGCCGCGTGATCGAACTTTGCCCTGACCACCATGGCGTGGCGCAACTGATCCTCAGCTTTCTCCCTGGTGAACTCGGCCACCGATCGCAGCACCCTGTGCCCACCGGGCTGGCGCAGCGGCAGTCCAAGCCGCCGCGCCGTCTTTGAAATCGTCGTAAAATGGACGTTGAAATGCGCGGCCATCGCGCTGGCCGCCACATTGCCCAACCACAGGTCCGCAAATTCAGCCTCGTCTGGCGGCAAGATGGAATATCGGGTGCCCAATTTTCGCGCTGGCAGCCCCAGCGCCTTGGCCCGCAGCCAGATGTTTGACCGTGTCAGCCCAACCTCGGCAGCGGCCTCTGCCGTGGTCAATCGCGGGTCAAGCCAGACCCGGCGGATCGCGGCGTTGGGAACATGCTTGTCGGCCATCATGCCACCTCGTGGATACAGTGGGCGCTCATTCCATCACCGACAGACCACAGACGCAGGCCATGCGCAGATGTGCCTTTCGCCCGACAATGGCGACATGCACCTTGCCGGTGCAGCGCGGGCATTCGCAGCTGCCCACCTCTTCCCCGGCCTCGACCAGTGCTTTCTTGACTGCCATCCCCACGGTGACCAGGGCCAGATAATGCTTCAGCCAACCGATTGTGGCCGGGTCATCGCTGGAAAGTTGCTTTGCCACGTCGCTCATGCTGCCACTCTTTCCTGCCGCTCGCGCCGCTCGCGCGGCATTGCCCATTCGATCACCACGCCGCTGAAATCCCGCGCCCCGTGCCGCTCCAGCCAGAAGTGGGTCATGTCATCCTGGTCGGTGAACCCGTCGAGGGCGGCAAACATGTCGAGATCGCGCACCGGCACCTGGCCCACGTCGATCCGGGCGATCCGCGCGGTGGCGAAACTGATGGTGATCGGCAGCACCATGGTGCAGACCGGGTCCGGCACGATTTTCAGGCACTGCGCGGTTCGCATGCCGGTGAACAGCTGCAACCGCTCGCCGGGCCTTGCGTGCCGCTCGCGGTCGGCCCGGATGGTCTGCAACTTCAGCCCCGCCCGGATCAGCGGCGCAAACCGTGTTTGAAAGGAATAGGCGACCATCATTCCGCCTCCAAGAGCGTCGAAGGCCGGAAGTAGGGTCGTTGCACGTCGATGCAGAGGTCAACTTTTTCTGGCCCGGCAATCACGCGGACAACGCCTTGTTTCACATAGCGTTGGACTTTCGGGTGGAGTGCGCCGCTTGCCGAAAACGCAACACTTGCTGGTAAGTGCCTGACCCAAACCGGAAGATAGGCTGAAGCCTTCATCACTGCCTCCCCTTGCGAAAGGCGGCGGCCTTGTGGGCCAATTTCGCGATGGCCATGATGCTGGGCTTCAGTGCGGCCGGGGCCGCGTCATAGCCGCGCCCGTACATGCCGTTCAGGCGCGGGGACATGCCGACCGGAAGTGCTTCCCAATTGGACGGGTCGGTGTTGGTCCTGTTGCCATCCAGGCACTTCAGCCGCATGCCGTCCGGCACCGGGCCGTTCACCCCTTCCCACAGCCAGCGGTGCTTTTGCACATAGCGGCGCGCGAAGCCGGTGTGCGGATTGGTTTCGGCGACGCTGATCTCGACATAGCCATCCCGCGTCACCCGTTCGTGCCCGAGGTATTTGGTGTTCCGGGGCTGTTGCCCCGATTTGAACTGGGTCCGGGCATTGTTCGGGTGCGCGGGCTGCCTCTTGCCCTTGTTGGCTGGCACATGCCCCGGCGCGTAGCCTTTGGCGATCCCATCGTTCCAGCCCTTGCGGATGCAAAGGCGTTTCACATTTTCAACGGTGACATCGCTGCGCCCGAACCGGGCGCAGAAGCCTGTGTGCAACTGCGCGCGCGGCCAGTCCTTGTGCGCCTCGATCCACGCCAGCTCCTCCGGGATATAGTCGACCCTTGTCCGCTTCATTCCGCCCTCCCGATCAAGGGCAGGTACGGCAGGATCACTTCGCGATGTTCGGCAAAGAGCTTTGCCGCCTTCAGCTGGGCCTCTGCGCTGCGCACTACCTGATCCGCAACGGCTACGATGGCTTCCGCGCGCCGGACCTCAGTCTCGATCTGCTCTGCCTCCATCCCTTCCGCAGACAGCCGGTCCAGTTGCGCGAAGAGGTGGTTGTTCAAGTCGGAAAGCCTGCCTCCCATCACTGCCACCCCGCCAACATGAACAGCAGAATGCTGGCCACAAAGAAAAACAGCGTGAGCAGGAATACGAAGACTTCCTTCCTTTGTAACGACCTGGACAGTTGTTCAATCGGCAAACTGTTGGCTCCCATGCCAAAGACCCCCGCCGATATCAGTGCGGCGATGCCGAGGGCGATTGCGATAAGGCTCAGGATGGCTGAAGTCATCGCTGTCACCCTACGCACTTGCCAGATCGATGCTGACCGCCAGCCACGGCGCATCATGCCGGGCGCGCCGGTAGACCCGGACATAGGTCTTGCTGCCCACGATCCGCATCGCATCGCGGATCGCCGCCATCGCCCGCAGCCAGCGTGGATCGCTGATGTCCAGGCGCAGCAGCATGAAAATCTCCGACCGGTTGATCTGGCCCGCCTTGTCGGTGTTGAAGGCGCGAGTGACGATGGCGCGGATTTCAACCCTTGCGTCCGCCGCCCATTCGTTCAGGCATTCATCGACCAGCCCCTTGGCCACCTGCAACTCGGGGCCAAAGTCGATGTGGTCGGCGACCTGCACCTTGATCTGATAAAGCCCGTCATGGCTCATCAGCGTCTTGTTGCCTTTGGCTCCGCCGACCTTTGCGCCATATTCCTGTTCCAGCAGCGCCTCGAACCCGCCGATGTCGTCGAATGTGTGCGCCTTGAACCGCCCGACCTGATCGGCCAGTGCGATGGCGTAACCCGCGACCTTGCGCACCATTTCGTCCTGCAGCAGATACTGCGCCTTGATCAGGTCGATCGGCACCAGATTGCCTTTGGCGTCAGGCATGTAGACCTTGCCATCGACCGTCACCCGGCCATCAGGCACCGGCTCGGGCACATAGGTAGTGGGCGGAGCGCCGAACGCGGGATAGGCAAATTGTCCCGTCACAAGGGGTTTCTCAGGTGTCATGTCGTCAGTCCTTTCCGGGAGGTTTCGATCAGGTCGGCATAGGCGATGCGCTGTGGCGGGCCGGGCAGTGCGTTCGAGATCACGATCAGCGCGGCCATGGCGGCGATCTCGTCCATGCTGCAGAGCGTGGTGCCGCGTTCGCCCAGCAGGTCGACCTTGGCCACGCCACTACCGGCAAGCCGGTAGATTTCGGCCATGGTGAAGGGGGCGGGAGCGGCGTTCATGCCTGCCCCTCGCCGAACAGCAGCCAGTCGGCCGACACCTTCAGACCCGCGCACAGCAGCGCGATCTGCCCGGCGCGCGGCTCGGTGCCCTGGTACAGGTAGCTTTCCAGCGTCGGCTTCGGCAGACCACAGGCGGCAGCGACCTGCGCCAGGGTCCCCAGATTGGCGGCGGCGCATTGCAGCCGCAGCGAGAATTCCTCGACGATGAACCGGGGATCAGCCATTGCTGTCCTCCGACTTGTTGCGCGGACAGGCGGGGCAGGCGCGGAACATGCTGACCCGCAGCGGATTGCCGCTGGCAAAGCTGCGCGCCTTGCGCCGCCACTCCTGGCATTCGTTGACCGGCAATTCGCCCAGGGCGGGGCAATCGATACGCATGTTGAGGTATGCCCCCATGAACAGCTCTTCAATGGCGCTGACAGAGCCTTCGTATTTGTTGCGCAGCACGGTGCTGATGACGGCACCGGAGCGGTTCAGCCGCGCCGCCACGGCTTTTTGCGAGCTGCGGGCGCATTCCACCGCCAGCGCCTCGACCCATGTCGGCAGGGCGTCGCCCCAGGCGGCGCGGGCGATGTCCAGCGGGCTTTCCTTCGGGGTCAGGGCTTTGGGTGCGGCACTCATTTCGCACCGCCGCTGACATGAACGATTTCGCCCAGATTGTCGTCAAACACCGCCTTGACCCGGCGTTCGCGCGGCGGGCGCGGGCCGGTCATCCGGATCAGCCGGTAGATCGCCTCGCGCCGCCCCGGGATCGCAGTACGTTCAACCCGCAGATAGCCTGCCCTGAGCAGGGTCTGGCAATAGCCCTGTGCCGCTTCAATGCTGACCTGCACCGCGCCTGCGGTCGAATGGGCGGCGAGATCGGTCGGGGTGAAGCTTTTCAACCCGCGCATCGAGGTCCAGAGGTTCAGCGGAACTGATCCGTGCAGCTCCGGCGCCGGTGCGCGCTTGAAGTCGGGTTCCAGCGCAAAGATGTTGCGCAGTCCCGCACCGCTGGCGATGCGCCGCACCGCGCCTTCTGCCTCCCAGCCCCGGACAATTTCCGACGCGCGGTCCATGCTGATATGCAGATCGGCGCTGATCTGGTTGTAGCCAAAGCTGCCAAGCCGCAAGGCCAGCGCCCAGGCGGCATCCGCCACCGCCGCTTTGGTATCCGGAGTGATCCGCATCAGACGGCCCTCCGGCGGGCGTGACCCGCCACGGCAGTGGCGCGGCGTTCCTCGGCCATTTCCTCACGTCGCGGGGCCGGGGCTTCGCCGGTGAAAAACGCGCCTTTCCAGTCGGACCGTTGCATCCGGTTCAGACCGCGCACCCGGGCGAACTCGCTGACCATCGCCAGATTGACCGCCACCCGGCGGATCGACCGGCGCGACGCGGCCAGCAGATGGTCGCGCAGATCCCCGGCGATCTCGATGCCGGGCGCATAGATCGGTGCCATGTGCCCGACATCGGCGAGACAGGCCGGTTCCGAGGCGACCCAGTCGAGCATCCGCCCATGCACCCGTTCCCAGCGTTGCAGCTTTTGCGGCAGCAGCTCCTCGCCGATCAGGATCACCGGCACCCCGCTGGCTTCATAAAGCCCGCGCACCACCTCGATCATCGCGTCTTTCGCCAGATGGTCGGCTTCATCCAGCAGCAGCGGCCGTCCCGACCGCGCCAGTTCCTCCGCCGCCTGGTTGAACATTTCCGGGGCGGTGCGGGCCGGGCGGTGGCCAAGCTCGATCACGATCTCCTGCAGCAAGGTCTTGGCGCGCCACAGCGCCTGCACCTGAATATGGCAGGCGCGGAACCGGTTGGTGGCATAGACCGCAGCGGTGGTTTTGCCATAGCCGGATGGTCCGTAGAATGTCGCCATCCCTGGCAACCCATGGGCGCGGCTCTTGACCCGCTCGATCAGGGTCAGCAGCGCCGCCACGTTGCGCAGCGGTGCCACATTATTGTAAAGTCTCGGTTCGTCTGTCATCCTGTATCCTCTGACTGCCCTCGTTTCGCCGGTGGGTGCCCCACACCCCCGGCGTTTGCCTCATCCGAAAATCGCGTCGCCCGCCTCCTCCCACAGCATCCGCTCGGCGCGATATTCCGGCTCGTTTTGATAGATCGTCAGCCAAAGCTTCTGTTCGAACGTCACCGCAGCCCCCGCCGCCAGCCCCCGTTCCAGTTCCAGCGCCCGGCGAAACCGGTCGCGCTGGCTCTCTTCAACCGGGGCCACTGCCGCGCGCTGCGCCGCCAGATCGACCACGATGCCCGCCTGAACCTCTGAGACGCCCGGCGGCAAAGCCAGCGCCGGGCGTCCGGTGGCAGCGCCAAAGGCCGGGCGCACCACCTTTGCCTCGGGCCGGACACTGTCGCTCATTCTTCCCGAAACGGGGGCGATCTGGTCCAGGCCGTCGGCAATTTCGGAAATCGTGAACTGGCGATGCGCCGCTGCCGCCTTTTTCTCGGCGGCGATCCAGGCGTTGCGGCTGCGGGCATGCACGCGGGCTTCGTCCATATCCAGGAACCCGGCTTTCTGCATCGCGGGCGCATGGCCGAGATAGGCATTGTCCTGGCTGTAAACATGCACGCCGCTGTGCAGATCGGCGGGATCGAACCGCACCACGACGCGGCAGCCCGCGACATCATGCATCCAGGCCGCCCAATAGACATTGCCCAGGAACGCCACTTCACCGCTGCCGCGCTTGGCATTCAGCCCTTCGGCCCCCAGCAGCCACAACCGGCGCTGTGCCTCGGTCGCCTTGCGGATCGGCGCTGTAGCATAGCTTTCGTCAAACACTTCGGCAAAGCTGCGGCCCCAGGCCACTTCCGACCGCCGACCGGCGCGGGCATTATGTTCGGCGATCCCTTCGGCCAGAACCGCCAGAAACACCTCCAGATCGATGGCCTTGTCGCCATAATTCTCCGGCTTCGCATCCGGACTGTTGCCACTATAGGCTCCGGCGAAACGCGGGTCTTTCGCCACGGTGCTGGCCAGATCGCGCCAGGCCCGTTCAACCGGCTTGGATTGCCCGGCATAGGGCGTGGCCCAGTGAATTTCGCAGCCAAGCAGGGTAAACAGACCCGGCAGATCGTCTTCCTTCACCTTGAACCGGTAGCGGGTTTCCGCGCCGCCGGTGATCGCCTTGGCGGCAAATTCGCGGCCATTGTCGAACAAGACATGCTCGGGAATGCCCCATTGTTCGATCATGTCGCCTGCGGCCAGCATGACGGCGGTGCTGTTCGGGCTGCGGTCGACCCGGAACGACAGGATACGACCGGAATAGATATCCTGAAACCCGACCATCTGCGGCCGGCCGATCCATTCCGGCTGACCCAGCTTCGGGATCGCGGGCCAGCGCACAAACACATCGAACTTGTGAAAATCGGCGTTGACCGCTTCCAGCGCCACCAGGGCGGTCTTGTCGCGCACCTGTGCCGGATACAGCCGCTTCAACGCATCGGTGCCCTTGCGCGCCAGCACCTGCACCGGCATCGATACCGTCGCGTCCAGCCAGCGCCGCATCGTCCGTTCCGGGGCGATCTCCAGACCCTTGTCCAGCGCCACCCGCACCGAACGGCGGTAGCAATCGGTGAAGGGCGGTGCTTCAGGGCGGAGGAAATCCGACCGTATCAGGCCCCAGAAATCGGGATCGAACCCCTTGGTCCGTGCCCGCTCCGGCACAGCACGGTGGCGCGGTGCGAGATAGGACAGGCGGTCGCAGGCCAGCACCCCGTCGATCAGGGCGAACCATGACCAGAGGGTCCGGGCACCCATGCTTTCCATCCGCGCCACTTCGGCAACAGCCAAATGCTTGCCGAACATGGGTTCCAGGGCCTCGACTTTTTGGACCACCAACAGCCGCTCTTGCGCCTTTGCCTTTACATTGCCGGGCAGGGCTTCGAACCACTTCCAGACTTCATCCCGCATCGGCCTTGACGTCGAAACCTTCAACGGCTGGCCGGAAGAAAGCAGCTTCCGTAGCGCCCGTGACGGCAACAGCCGCCAGCTGTATTCCCAGCCACCGCCCCGACCTGTCCGTCGCCGCGCCATGCCCGGTTGGCTGCGCCAGCCCTCGCGCGCAATCAACAGGTTGATGCCGCGCGCCGTGGCGGGCAGATCGGGTAGACCCGCCACCGCAATTTCGTCGGCACTCCACCATTCTTGCGCTGGCGTCACCCTGGTCATTCGGGCGCCTCGTCGTTTGGCGGGCGCGGCAGGCCCTTGTTTTGGGCCATCCAGATGTCCTTGGAATGTTCGGTACAGAACCGCTTGCGCGCCGCCTCCGACGCCCGTGTCCACGCGGATTTCAGCGCGAGAAACTCGGCTTCAACCGGGGTTTTAAGGGGGGTTGAACCGCCGGTTTGTTGCACCTTCCAGACGCTGCGGGCGGCGGCGGCATTCTTGGCTGTCCCGCCCGCCAGGGCATCGACAACCGCTCGCCTCTCTCCACCGGTGACGATTGTGGCGATCTGCTGGATGTCGCTCAACGTGATCCGCCGCTTGCCGTTGCGAAGGCTGCGCACTTCTTCAGTGCCCAACACCTCCCCGGCAGCGACCATCTTTCGAACTTGCCGGGTGCTGATCGACCGTTTTTCCGCGATGATTTCTGCAAAGGAATTATAGTTCCGCTGCAGACCGTGCCTGGCCAGCGCCCCGGCAATGCCGCCCCTGGTTTCCGGATGCTCCTGTTCATGCAGCCGCTTCCATGCCGCCAGAAACACCGCGTCATCCAGCACTGACATCGCAGCGCCAGCCAGATTGCCGCCGATCTCCAGCCCGCGCGCCTCTGCGGCCGAGCAATCGTAGGCGCGCACAGCGATGCTGGCGTGGCCAAGCCGCGTCATCGCCTCCAGCCGGTGCGCACCGTCGATCAGGACATTCTGCCCACCGGTGCGCCGCACGGTGATTGGCGTGGTGAAGGCATAGGTGCCGATCATTTCCATCAGCGCCGCCACGCCCGGTTCGGTCACCCCTCGTAGCCGGTCGTCTGGCACAAGGATCTCTGCCACCGGCAGTTCGGTGAAAGTCGGCATGAGCTCAATCACTGGTGGCTTCCTCCTGTTCCTTCAGAACCACCTCCAGTGAAGCAAGCAAGATGTTCAGGGCGTTGCGGCTGCCTTCCAACTGACCCAGTAAAAGAAAGGCGCGAAGTTGTGCCCTGCCGAAATCATCGCTCAAGAGGGTCGTCTGGATGCCCTGGATCAAACCCGCCAGCCTTGGCAGGTCCTGCATCAGCAGCGTTCCGACTGTCTTTGCGCGCTTCGCTTCCCGCTCTGGATCGCTTGTCATTGTGATTGTCATGCACTCGGTCCCCTGGTCATCGTGTAAAGCCACGTCCGCTTGCCAGCCGCGAACTGCTGGATGCAGACGATCTCGGCCCCGTGCTGGCGCAACTCGGCCATGCAGGCATTGACCGCCATCACCCGGGCCCGCCGCACCACGTCGCGCGTGGTATGCGGCCGCCCGTCGCGCAGCAGGGCAAGCACCCGTTGCAGGCGTGGCGAGGCAAGAGCGGCGGCGTTCATCATGGGCTAGATCCCCGGTCCCCGCCCGCGCGAGGGCGCGGCACCGAGCATGAAGGCAATATGATCGGCCAGTCCGGCAGCGAGCAGATCGGCCACCAGCGCATCCACCGCCGTCACATAGCGGTCGGTTGCCAGATCGCGGTCCTTGGCATCGGCAGCGCGCGACCCCATGATCGCCTTGGCCGCCGCCGCGTCTGACAGTCGCGCCTGCACCAGCGCCCACTGGCTTGCCATCGAGATCGACATGGTCAAATCTCCCCGATATGCGGGATCAGCCCGGACAGCGCTTCCAGCACCCCGGCATCCTCCAGCAGGCACAGTGCCTCACACAGCTTCTGGCGGGCCACGTCGCAGCACTCCCAGTACTCGACAGCGATATCGTGATTGTCCTCAAACAGTGCCTGCGCCCGGGCGCCCCTGGCTGTGACCAGCTGTGCCCTCACCTCTCGGAACAGCTCCACATGACCCGCCGCGTTCATTGCAGCACCCATCCGCAAACCAGCCCCAGCCACAGCGCGCCGAACAGGCAGGCGCAGCCGATCGCATCGCCCAGCAGGCTGGTTTCCAGCCGCCGGTTCGCCCGCTTCACGCACCGCCACCCTGCGCGGGAGGAGGTGCGCAGGGTGGCGATGATCCCGGCCTCGGGAGGAGATAAGGCCGGGAATGCGGGATATTTCGCCGACAGCGCCTGCGCCAGCTCGCGGCGTTCCTCTGCCGTCCTCTTGCAGGCCGCACCCATCACGCACACCCGGCCAGACGGGCGTCGAGCGCGATGATCTCGCCCTTTTGCGCCGAAATCAGCCCCGACCGGTCGCCGTTGGTCAGCAGGCTGACCGGAATGCCGATCAACACCACGGCCCACACGTCGCTGATCGCAGCGTCACGTTGCGTGGCCTCCAGCGCGGCCAGCGTCTGCGCCACGCCGTCACGTTTGGCCCGTGCCGCGCTGCAGGACAAAGGGTCATAAAGCCCGGCGGGCACCGGTGTCGCGGCGATGCTGTCGGGCGACGGGGCGCAGGCCCCGAGCAGCAGGGTGGCAGCCAGCGCCGGTGCCGCAAATGCGGTGAAACCCTTGCCCATCACGCACCTGCCTTTTTCGGCTTTGACGCCTTGAAATGCAGTGTGGTGCTGGCCGGAATGTCGACGGCGGCACCGGTGCCGGGGTGGCGGCCCACCCGGGCGGCGCGGGTCCGGGCCTCAAACGTGCCGAAACCCTTGATCGCAACGCTGTCACCGCGATCCGTCATCTGACTGATTGCCGCCAGGAACCGGTCGAACAACCGACCCGCTTCGGCCTTTGAATAGGAGGGCGTCATCGAACTGGCGACTGCGTCGACGAGGTCACTTTTGCTATGCCGTGTCATGTCTTGGTCCTTTCTGGGTTTGCGGGGAAAATCGGGATGCTGCCGGATCGCCAGCCCGAAGGCGGCGTCGAACGCCCGCAGCTGGTCGAGCGACAGGGCATGGAAGTCGGGCACACTCATCGCGCACCCCGGTCCGGGTCGGTTTTGCCTTGGCCCGAACCGGGGTGGCCCCTACCATCCGCCGTGCCAACAACCGGATGGATACCTTGCTGATTCCCGACGAACTCCCCGAAGGAATTGAACCCGTCGAGGCCCAGCTCTTCACCCTGATCGAGGCCTGGATTGCCAGCACCGTCATCTTGTTGGCCGGGGATGACCTCAAGACCCACATGTTCATCGACTACATGGAGACGATGGCCAACGGCTTCCGGGGCGGCGGTCGGGGGGCACTTGCCAACCACATCGACGGCTGGGTATCGCGCATCGAACTCGGCACAAGCGAGCTTCGCCAAGCGATCAATAACGGCTGAGACGCCCGACGAGATCATCACGCGGCCTCCTTCTTCTTGCTGGGGCGGGGGATGTCACGGGGCCATTCAAGGTCGGCGGGCCAGTTGGCGTCAAAGTAGGTGAGTAGCGCCTCCGCCCTCTTGAGGGTGCAACCGGCCCCGCTCTTAAGATGCCCAAAGAACTTTCCATCATTGGCGGCATAGGTCGAAACCGTAGTCAGCTTCAGTCCCCGATGGGACGAAAGCATCTCTGCCAGAAGGATCAAGGCCTGGACGTTCATGGCTCGCCTCTCGGTGTTATTACCGACAAGCTACACGGTAGTATTACCGATAGTCAAGCGCCCTTTTTTCGGTAATAATACCGATTCGTGAAGCCCATCGCCGAAGCCTTTGCCGAGCTAGTATCCGAGCGCCTTAAAGCGTTGGGAACGAATGCATTTTCGATTGAGACGCAGTTCGACTTGCCCGAGGACTCTGTGCGAAACGTGCTGCGCAGCACCAAGAAGGACGGACCATCTCTCTCCAAAGCTAAGGAAATTTGTGACGCTCTGGACCTTGAGATTTATGTCGGCCATCGGCGCGAGACCGGCCCAGTCGAACACACAATCATCAACGGCGAGGACTTCGCCGCCATTCCTCGCCTCTCCGTGAGGCTCTCTGCAGGTGCTGGAGCGAACAACGAAGATGAATCCGTTATCGAAACTCTGGCCTTCCGCCGCGAGTGGTTGAACCAGCTCGGGGTCAACCCTTCCGAGTGCGTAATCGTTTCGATCTTCGGTGACAGCATGGAACCCGGTCTGCACGACGGCGATCTGGCCCTGATCGACCAAGGCAAGAAAGTGCCGCGCCCCGGCTGCATCTACGCCCTGACCGACTTCGACGGTTCCACCCGCGTCAAGCGCATTGACCTGCTGCCTGAAACCGGCCTGATCCTGCGCTCCGACAACCCACAATACCCGGTTGAACCCCGCCTGAACCACGACGCAGAGCGCGTCGAGGTCATAGGTCAGGTCGTCTGGTCGGGTCATACCCACAAGGAGTAGGCATGTCGGACGGGCCTAAATTTACTATTCAGCTGATCCACAAGAGTTGGAAAGAGATCAAGGCCGCTGCCGAACTCGGTTCGCGCACCTGCCTCGTTTACGAGTACCTGGACGATCTGGCATCCCGACTGACTATCGACCAAGCCGTAGAGTGCTATCGCCACGTGTTCTCGCAAACAACGATGAAGCCCGAAGTATCCGAAGGGATGCTACCTCTTTGGCTGCACGGATGGGTCAACCGCGATCAAAGACTTGAGAAGGCAGCACTTATGCCCGCCGGTGGTGACGTGAGTTGGGGCTGGTCGGCAGTTCACACTTTTAGGGATCGTTTCATCAACCTTGGCTCGTGGCCAAAAGTCTGGGAAATGTATCTTGACCTCGACAACCTTCGTGACCGCCGTAGAGGGCTAAAGTCAGAGATGGTTGAATTGCTGCGCCGAACTATTGCCGAAACCATCCACAACCGCGCCAATGCCGCGCAAGATAACCCGGACCCGACTTCCTTCTCGTGGCGACACGGTTATGAGTTTCATTGTGACGGCGACGTTGAGCGCACCGTCGCAGAGGAACATAGGTCAACTCTGGTGCTGGGCGACTGGCGAACCTATCCACCGTACTTTCCAGGTGACACAACTCGGATCAGACCTGTCTTCCGAAAGCGAGATTAGCTCTTTCCCGTCGCTCCCGTTCCTGCTACGTTCCAACCACCCGGAACGCCGCGAGCGTCTTGTCTGCCAACCGCCGATGTTCCGCCGATGCCCGATCAGATCCCCTTCCGCTGCACACCCTGCAACCGGCTGCTGTTCACGGCGGACGATGGCGCGATTGTCGGCACCCTCACCATCAAATGCCCGCGCTGCAACGCGATCAACATCCTGAGGCCCAACCGCGCCGCTTCCCCCGCGCGGTCCATCGATCAGGGCGAACCCGATTCCGCAGGCGAGAATGACCCGTTTAACCCCGGTTGAACCGACCGCCCCGGTGGCCCCCTGGCTCGGCGGCAAACGCAACCTCGCCAAACGGATCTGCGCAATCCTCGATGCCATGCCCTGCCAGACCTATGCCGAACCCTTTGTCGGCATGGGTGGCATCTTTCTGCGCCGGTCTGCGCGGCCCCGCGCCGAGGTGATCAATGATCGCGGCCGTGATGTCTCCAACCTCTTTCGCATCCTGCAGCGCCACTATCCCCAGTTTCTCGAGGTTCTGCGCTTCCAGCTGACCACCCGCGCCGAATTCAACCGCCTCGTCGACACCAATCCCGACACCCTGACCGACCTCGAACGGGCGGCGCGATTCCTCTATCTCCAGCGCACCGCCTTTGGCGGCAAGGTCTCCGGCCGCAACTTCGGCGTGTCCCGCGACCGGCCCGGCCGCTTCAATCTGTCAACGCTGGAACCGATGCTCGAGGATCTGCACAGCCGCCTGGCCGGTGTGGTGATCGAATGCCTCGACTTTGGCGAGTTCGTCGCGCGCTACGATGGCCCCGCCACCGTCTTTTACCTCGATCCGCCCTATTGGGGCTGCGAGAATGACTATGGCAAGGCGATGTTCGAGCGGTCGGATTTCGAGCGCCTGGCCGACCAGCTGGCCCTGCTGCAAGGCCGCTTCCTGCTGTCCCTCAATGACGTGCCCGAGCTGCACCGGATCATGGCCCGCTTCACGATAGAAACCGTTCAAACCACCTATACCATCGGCCAGCAAAACGATGCCCGCCACACCCGGTCGGAACTGTTGATCACCGGCCCCAAACACCCCTGAAAACACCCTTTTCGCCCAAAACCGCTTCCTAGTTCGCCCCGCAGCAATGCAGGTGCAGCATTTTCCTAAGCCTCTGGGATTAAAGGCGTATTCGCTAAGTGGGAAGTGGAAACCGAACTATTACGCCAACTTCCTAGTTCGCCACCCTGTCACGGTGCCATTTTCCCCCTTGAATCCCCCTTGAACGCCCTTTTTATCCCGCCTTTACGCACCCTTAAACGCCCACCCCCCGAAAGCGCCCCCGACCACCCCTCACCCCCGCCAAGGCCTCAAAACCGCCCCTTTTGCCCTTCCCTGCCAACTTCACCGCACCACAGTTCCCGGCCCGCTGGTCACGCTGAAACCCCTTGTTTCATTGGCCTTTCCCGCCCGTTCCCACCAATAACCACCTCCTCCCGGATTAGTGCAGGAATAGGTGTCAACGCACATTATGTGTGGAGCGTGACAGCAGATCCTGCACGGATTGACAGCAGATATGGCAGCAGAACGACTTTCGCGCTGCAGGTGCGAAGTGGGCTGGGCCGCAGGCTGCTGGAATGGACCTGGCTGGGTCAACCGGAGGGGTCGGACCGGGGGTTGAAGGCGGGATTAACGCCGGTTTGAACGCCCCTTTCAAGCCCTCCGGGTGAAACGCCGCTTCACGCCAGCTTCTTCCCCACCTGAATCTCCGCGTAGCCCGAGTTCGGCACCGTCTCCAGCGCGCCGCCGGAAAAGGTTGCGTTGAACTCGCAGTGATTGACCCCGGCCTCGGCAATGCCCCCGCTTGGCCAGACGAACCGCATCCAGCCAGATGGCAGGGGCGAAGGCGGTGGTGCTGGCGACTTCGCTGACCAGATAGGACCAGCTGGCGGGTGCCGCGGTGGCAAAGGCCAGTGTGCGGCGCAACAGCCTGCGCGGGTTAACGGTGATGTTGGATGTGGTCAGTTCCGGCGTGGTTGCGGCACCCCAGGCTGACAGGCTGGCGGTCGACGCGCTGCGCATCCCGGTCCAGTAGGTGACACCGGCGCGGAAGGTCAGCGCCACCGTTGCCTCCATGATCCCGGTGGTGGCAAAGTCGAGCGTCGCTGTCTCGACGATCAGGTTGCCCGGCTTTCCGGCGGCATCGGCATCATAGACCACGAACTTGCCCTGTGCCGCCGCAACCAGTGTGCTCACGTTGACCGACAGCCGGTCGATCGTCAGATCGCCGTGCGGGAACTTTTCGCCATCTCCAAATGCCCCGATGCGGTTTTGTCGCCAATGGTCACATGGCCGTTGGCGTCATGGATGTGCTGCGCTTTGAACGGGGCCTGCGCTTGCCGCAGGATATGTCGGTCGTGAGCTTTGACGACGTGCCGCCTGCCGCATGGCCTGCCGATGATCTGACCACGGCGCGCCAGATTGTCGAACAGATGGTCGCCGAAACCGTGCAGATGCAGATGCAGATGCAGATGCAGATGCAGATGACCCAGATCACCGAGGGCACGGGCATTTCCAAACGGGTGGTGCTGGATGCGGCCCTGATCATCCGCAGCGCGACCCGCAAACATCGAGCCTCACATTGACCGAACTTGCCCCGAAAGCCTTTCGCATTGTGCTGGCGGAAAAGGGCATTGTGCCTGACGACCGGGCCTTTGCCGCCGCCCTGCAAGCTGCCCGCCAGATGAAATCAGAGGTCGCCCGCGTGGCGCGCTATATGAACGCCGCGACATGACCGAATGCCCCGACCTGTCGCTCTTTCAGGCAGTTGCCGCGCTGCGTTCGGGCGCCGTGACCTCACGCGCGCTGGTGCAGGCCGTGCCGGACCGCATCGGTGCCCGAAAGGATCTAAACACCTCCACCGATGTCGCCGCCGACGCCCTGGCCCAGGCCGACCGGATCCTCGCCCGCAGCGCCGTGGCGCCCCTGACCGCCGCGATGCTGGCGGCGATGGACGGGGTGGACCTGATCCTGACCGCCACCACCCTGACCCCCGCCTTGGCCTTTTCCGCCTTCGACGGCGAGAAAGCCGTCTGGACCCCGATGCGCACCATTCGCTTCAACCTGACCGGCCAGCCAGCCCTGTCATTTCCGGTAGGATTTTTGACAAGGGCTTGCGCCTTGGCGCGCAACTGGTGGGCCGCATCGTCGACGACGACATTGTCTGCGCCGCCGCCCACGCCTTTGAACGCAGCACCGACCACTCCGCCCAGCGCCCGCCTTGATAGGGTTGCTCCTGCACACCAAATCCGTGGGGCAAGTCTTAATATCAGGTAAAAACTGATATTCAACCCACTGATATAAAAGTGTTTTATAAAGTGCCCGCCCGGGGACACCTTGATTTTCACCCGACCTGCATCCGGTCCAGCCGCAACTTTGCCGCCAGGCCTTGCTGGTCCGCCGGATGAATCTGCAATTGCTCTGCCGCGATGAAATCGGAATAGGCGATCATCGCCACCTCATCGGCACAACCGGCCACCTCGCCATAGTCGCGCCACGCCGGGGCCGCGACATCGGCGGTGGACAGCGTGGCCAGCTGCCTCTCCCCCTCGGCCACCACCGCCTCCGCCAAAGGCCGGCGCGTGGTGATCAACCCGACCCGCGTGCGCACATCATGTTCCGCCTGCGCCCGTAAATCGGTCGCGATCATCTCTGCGTCGCCGGTTTCATCGGCAAGGACATAGATTTCCGACGGGCCTGCAAGTTAGTCGATGCCAACCGGCCTAAACTCCTGCCGCTTCGCCTCGTTCACAAAGGCATTGCCGGGTCCCATGATCTTCATCACCGCCGGCACGGTTTCCGTGCCAAAGCCATCGCCGCAATCGCCTGTGCGCCCCCGATGCGGAAGATCCGGTCCGCCCCCGCCAGGCGCCACCCCGCAATCATGGCGGTATGGGCGTTCGGCGGCAGGCAGCCGATCACCTCATCCACCCCAGCCACTTTGGCGGGCACAATCGTCATGACCGGGGCCGACAACAGCGGGAACCGCCCGCCCGGAACATAACACCCCACACGCTCGATCGGGATCACCCGATGGCCCATGAAAACCCCCGGCAAGGCTTCAAAATCCAATGTCAGCATCGTGGCCAGCTGTGCCTCGGCATAACGACGGACGTTGGCGATGGCAAACTCGGTGTCCTTGCGGGTTTGCCGGTCCAGTGCCGCCACGGCCGCCGCGCGCTCGGCATGGCTGACCTCAAACTGCGGCAAATCCGGCGTGTCGAACTTGGCCGAAAAGTCCCGAACCGCTGCATCGCCACGGATCTTCACATCGGCGAGGATCTTTGCCACCAGATCCGCCACCGGATTGTTGCCGGTGGATGCATTGCGGCTCGGGGCTTTGACCCAAGTGACCCTGGACGACGGATAGGGCTCTGGCAAATTGGGCAACGGGCAATCTCGTCGGGCCTGTTAGTTGCCAGGACAGTGATGCCGGTTAAAGTCTTTGGTGCATACGAATTCCAAGATGGACTGCGGGACGGGCAGCCTTGAACCAACCGAAAGTAATTTATCCACCGGAAACAAGGCACTTAACGCTTTTACTCGACCAAAAGGGTCAGAAACCGTGGCGGGTCCGGAACAAGTTCCTGCCATAGCCCGGCCGTTTGCCAAATCCGTATTGCACATGTATTCAATCCAGAGGGCAGGATGTCGGTGACCTGGCTGTAGCGCGGCAAGCCGGAGTCAGAGCGGGCTGCCGATGATGCAAAGGTCCGGACCACGGCAGACTCCGTTCTGCAGGATATCGAAACGCGCGACGATGCCGCCGTTCGGAACCTGTCGGTGAAATTCGACAAGTACGACCCGCCCGCCTTCCGCCTGTCAACTGCGGAAATTGAATCCGCACTCTCAAAAGTTGCCCCGCGCGATCTGGACGACATTCGCTTTGCCAAGACCCAGATTCGCCGCTTTGCCGAAGCCCAGCGCGCTTTGATGTGCGATGTCGAAGTTGAACCTCTGCCCGGCGTCTTCCTTGGCCACCGCAATATCCCGGTGCAATCGGTCGGCTGCTCTAGGTCCCCGGCGGCAAATTTCCCATGGTCGGCTCTGCCCATATGTCGGTTCTGACCACCGCAGTCGCGGGCGTGCCGCGCATCGTGGCTTCAGCCCCGCCGGCCAACGGTGCCCCCCACCCTGCCAGTGTCGCCGCCATGCTCACGGGTAGTGCGCATGAGATCTATGTCCTCGGCGGAATCGAGGCCGTAGTCGCGATGGCTTTGGGAACTGAAACCATGAGGCCGGTCGACTTGCTGGTCGGCCCCGGCAACGCCTTTGTGGCCGAAGCCAAGCGCCAGCCGTTCGGCCGCGTCGGGATTGACCTGTTCGCCGGCCCGACCGAGACGATGGTGATCGCCGATGATATGGTGGGTGCCGAACTTTGCGCCGCCGACCTGCTGGGACAGGCCGAACACGGCTACAATTCCCCCGCTGTGCTGCAGACCACCTCGCGCAAACTGGCCGAAGCGACCCTTCGCGACATCGACCGCCTGCTGAAGATACTGCCCACCGCCGCAACCGCCGGTGTCTTCCGGGCCGACTACGGCGAAGTCATCGTCTGCAACACCGATCAAGAGATGCTGACCGTCGCCAACGACATCGCTTCCAAACAGATGCAAGTGATGACCGACCGCGACGATTGGTTTCTGGAAAACATGCACTCCTCCGGTGCCCTGTTGCTTGGCCCCGCACCAATGTCGCCAGTGACGACAAGGTGATCCGCGTCAACACCATCGCACCGACATTCATCCGCACCCCGCTTTCCGAACAAACCTTCAAGAACCCCGAACGCGCCGCCTGGGTTCTGTCCAAGATCAAACTCGGCCGCGTGGGCGAGGTAACCGACATCATGGGTGCCGTCGTATTGCTCGCCTCGGGCGCGGCCAGCCTGATCGCCGGAACATCCCGGCTGATTGACGGCGGCTGGACCGCCGACTGAAAAGGCACGACATGACCCGACAAGAAATGGCAGCCCGCATTGTCCGCTAGGGTGACCTGCGCCCGTGCAAGACCGCCTTTATCGACGCCCATACCCCAGGTTCCAACCAGAAAGTGAATTTCACCATCATCGGTGGCGGCGTCTCTGAAAGCCCGGATCAGCATGTCCATATCGTCGACACCCCCGGTTTCAACATCGGCGCCGCGGGCCAGCCGCCCAAATGCCGCAACAACCTGCACAGCCACCGCACCGCCGAAGTGGTCTTTGTCCTGAAAGGCCGCTGGCGCTTCTTCTGGGGTCGCTGGGGCACGGCGGGAGAGGTCGTGGCCGAAGACGGAAATATCTTCAATATCCCCACCGGCAATTTCCGCGCCTTTGAAAACGTCGGCAGCGATTACGGGATGATCATGGCCGTCCTTGGCGGCGACGATGCCGGGCGCGGCGTGGTTTGGGTGCCGCAGGTCATCACCGATGCCAAGGATTACGGCCTGAACCTCGGCCAGAACGCCAAGCTTTACGACATCAAAAGCGGCCAGGCCCTGCCCGAAGGCGTGCCGGCCATGCCACTGTTGACCGGCGAAAAGCTGACAGCCTTTCCCGAACCCACCATCGTCGACGTTGTTTCACACTGCGTTGCCCGCTCTCAAGACCTGATAGCACTCAGCGACCGTCAGCCCGCCAAAGTCATCGGCGCAAATGGCAAACTCCGCGACCGCCCCGGCTTCGATGTGGAGTTTCCCTCTCGCAGCTTGATCCCAAATGCGCCCTATAGGCTGGACAGGCACGTGGTGCTGTCTGCCGATGCGCGGCCATTGGCACCTGACCTGGAATGGCGGCACCACGGCGCTGAGCTCCAGCGACACTGCGGCAGTGCCACCCGGTCTGGAACATTCTCTCGCCCCCGCGATGACCGGAGAAGCCTCGCTGTACCGGGTGGCGGCCACCGTCGACAAAGCCGGTCTGACCGGACGCCTGCTATCACGGCGGGGTGAACCCCACCCTTCACTTTTCATCATCGGCAGGGTTCACCCCGCCAACCCCTGCCATTTGGCAAGCCCATGGCCCGGGTTTTGCTAGGGGAAAACGGCGCAGCCGGTCGTTTGTCATACCCGGGGCCCCGGGTCGGAACCCGGGGCGGCGTGGTTTATGCGGGGGGCTGCACCAACAGCCCCGCCAACCCCTGATGCACCGCGCCACCGGCGACGATCATCCCGTCCAGCAGAGGCGCTGCCCGGTTGAACCCCGGCACCAACCCGCGCCGGTCGGTCACCAAAGCGCCGGCGCATTCGGCGATCAGCGCGCCAGCCGCCACATCCCATTCCCAGGTTGGCCGCAGCGTCAGCATCGCGTCAAACGTGCCCTCTGCTACCAGACAGATCCGGTAAGCCAGCGAGGCGCGGAAGTGGCGGGTGACCGGGGGCGGGCTCTGCCAGTTTTCCGCAGCCAGCACCGGGCGGGAACACAGCAGCGTGGCACCGGACAGCGGGCTGTTGGCGCAGCGGATCGGGTGGCCGTTGCGCAGCGCCGCTCCGCCTTTGGTCGCGGAATACAGCAGATCGAGCGCTGGCAGGTAAATCGCGGCGGCGGTAATCCGGCCCGCCTCGGCCACGGCAAGCGACACCGCAAAATGCGCCTCTCCCGCCATGAAGGCCCGGGTGCCGTCGATCGGATCGAGGATGAAACAGGCGGGGGTGGCGAGGCGGGCGGGGCTGTCGGGGGTTTCCTCGGACAGCCAGCCATAAGCGGGGCGGGCCTTGCGCAGACGGTCGGTCATCAGGTCGTTCACCGCGATATCTGCCGCTGTCACCGGGCCGGTGCCATCGGGTTTCTCCCATGATGGCGGGCTGTGGCGCCAATAGCGCATCGCCACCGCCCCGGCTGCCAGCACCGCATCGGCCAACAGGGCGCCATCACTCTCCGGCAATCGTCAACCCTTCGACCAGCAGCGATGGCACCACGGTAGACAGGTGCGCCCTGGCATCATTGGCGGGGATCAGGGTTTTCAGCATCGCCCGCAGGTTCCCCGCCACCGTGCATTCATTGACCGAATAGGCGATCTGGCCGTTTTCAATCCAGAACCCGGATGCGCCGCGCGAATAGTCGCCGGTGGTCGGGTTGATCGACGCCCCGATCATCGAGGTGATCAACAGACCGGTGCCCATGTCGGCCAAAAGGTCAGCGCGGCTTTTGAGGCCCTGAGTGAGGGCGATGTTGGTGGTGGAGGGGGACGGCGGTGACGAGGGGCCGCGCGCCGCATTGCCGGTAGAGGCCAGCCCCAGTTTGCGCGCGGTGGCCAGATCCAGCACCCACGACGTCAGCACCCCATCGGCCACCAGATCGCGGGCACGGGTCGCCAACCCCTCGGCGTCAAACGGTTTGGAACCGGCGGCGCGGGCACGCCGCGGGTCTTCGGTGACCGACAGGCCCGCAGGCAGCACCAACTGCCCCATGGCATCGCGCAGCCAGGACGATCCCCGGGCAATCGCCGCGCCATTGATCGCCCCCAACAGATGGCCGATCAGCGACGAGGCCACCCGTTCATCAAAGACCACCGGAAACGCCCCGGTTTTCGGCTTGCGCGACCCGGCGCGCTGCAATGTCCGCTCTGCCGCCAGCCTGCCGATCTCGGCAGCGGGCATCAGGTCGCTTTGCCAGGTACGGTGGTCGCCGAAGTAATCCCGCTCCATCCCGGTGCCGCTGCCGGTGATGGCAACACAGGAAATGGCGCGGGAGGTCCGGGCATAGCCGCCGGAAAAGCCGTTGGTGGCGGCGATATGAACGGCGTGGCGGCCATAGCCGGCCGAGGCGCTGTCGACCATCGAAATGCCTTCATGTGCCAATGCCGCCGTTTCGGCTTCACGGGCATCCGCCTCCAGCATCTGTGCCGTCGGCTCCGCCGCAGGGTCGGCCAGTTGCAGCGCCGCAAGGTCCCAGTGCTGCGCCAGTTGGTCCCTATCCGCCAGTCCGACCGTCGGATCCAGCGGCGCTTCGCGGGCCATCGTTACGGCCCGTTCCGCCATGGTGGCGATGGTGGCGGGGCTGGTGTCGGAGGCCGACACACAGGCCTGGCGCTGGCCGATCAGGACGCGCAGGCCGATCTCGGTGCTTTCCGAGCGCTCTGCCTGTTCCAGCCGCCCGGAGCGGACATCGATGGACAGCGAGGTACCGGTAGTGGCCATGGCATCGGCCTGGTCGGCCCCGGCCTGGCGGGCGGCGGCGAGCAGGGCTTGGGTGAGGCTGGAAAGATGGTCGGACATGGCGGCCCCTTGGGTGATTGAATGGCAGGTAATCCCGGAATGGGGGCGGCGCAAGTGGGGGTTGGTTGGGGGGAGAGGTGTCCCGGGTTGGGACAGGGTTGGGGGTGAGGGATTTCAAAGTGTTAGGGGAGTGGGTTAGGGGGTTGTTAAGGATTGGGGGGATTGCATGGGAGGGCTTTTCGTTGGCGAGGGATGCAGTGATGTGTTTGCGGGGGTCAAAAGGGATGTCCGATGAATGTGCACCCTGCGGGTCGGTGCCGATTTGTGCGGCGAGGATGCGGTTGCGCAGGGTGGTTGCGCAAAACGGGCGCCCCTGGGTATCGCCGGGCGAAACGGCAGCGGCTGAATCGTCACACAAAGCGATTGCACGGGCTCGATGCCCACAGTAGGTTCAATCAATGGCTGTGGAAAAGTGCCAATTGTATGGAAAGGCCAAGTTGATGTTGACTGTTTATGCCTTTAATGACCCGTTTCAAGTCAATCCTGCTAGCGCTAGAGATCAGAACGGTGTTGTGAGGACGATGCCGAACGGTGGCTCTGTTGGTCTTTGGTTGAGTTCATATGACTTCAATGGCAATTTTATAGTCGAAAACATAGGAATCCGGTTTTTAGATGGATTTACCCCTACAGGCGGAAGCGACGTGACTTTGCCGATTTCTGCCGCTGGCGTGACAGGTAACTTGGATTTTCAGGTACTGCAAAGTGGGCGATTGTTGTTGTCTTGGCAGTCTGGCCCTCAGACAGGAGAATATTTCGGGATTCTCCAGTTAGTTAACGCGGATGGTTCATTGTTTGGCTCTGAAATTGATCTGGGTCAGAGTTCGGAGATCAGGACAGAAGAGCTGGAATGGGGCGGGTTCGTTGCAGCCAATGTGGTTTATGACGTAAAAAATAGTGGTAATCAAAACGATGTTTGGGCCCATTTTTTCGATGGAACCGGGCAGCCGATGTCTGGGGCCGTTCGATTGAACGCAACCCGAGTGGGCACTCAGGATCAGGTGGCGGTAAGCGATTTGGGTGGTTCGGAATTGGTTGCAGTCTGGAGAGACGACAGCCAGAACAGCGCAGATAATGATGGCAGAGCCATATTCGGAAGGGTTTTCAACTTAGATGGGACGGCTGCTACCAAAGAGTTCTTGGTAAATTCAACCTATACCGGTGACCAGAACGACTGTGCTGTGACGGACCTGGCCAACGGCGATTTCGTTGTGACTTGGCGCAGCGTCGACCGGGCTATGGGTGTGACAGGTGTATCGTCGATCTGTGCACGGGTGTTTCATCCCACCGGAATGGCTTTGGGCCTCGAGTTTGTGATTGACACGGCGCAACCTTCGCAAGGGTTCGCCATGTGGCTGTCGCCCCCACAAGTGACTTCATTGCCGGATGGAAGGTTTGTTGTAGTCTGGACGGTCACCTCGTCCGATTTACTTGGACTTCAAACCGATGAGGCTCGATTGCAGGTTTTCGACGCAAATGGCGCGGCGGCAAGCGTCATCTATGGCATCGGCGACTTTGACGCCAGTGTGCTCAATCCGGCCGTCGAGACTTTGACTGATGGCCGCATAGCGGTCTCATGGACGCAGGGGGATACATCGGGCCAACCAGATCTATTTTGCCAGATTCTCGATAGCCGGGACAGCGGCATTCATCTGGATGGCAACAACTTTGACAACCAGTATTTCGGCACAACCTTTGCCGACGCTTTGCGTGGTGCGGACGGGGATGATACTCTTGACGGGTCTTCCGGCAATGACAGGCTGGGCGGCGACAAGGGCAAGGATATCCTGATCGGTGGCAGCGGGCGAGATCGGTTGTTGGGCAAGCAGGGTGACGACAGTCTGTATGGCGGATCGGGTGCAGATACCCTGAACGGGGGCACCGGCACTGACCTGCTGATTGGCGGCAGCGGCAGCGACCGGTTCATCTTCAAACCCGGTGATGGTGCTGATGTGATCCGGGGATTCACCAACCACGTCGACGTGATTGATCTGGTTCAGTTCAATTTCACCAGTTTTCGGGATGCTGCCAG
>JAYTDA010000173.1:0-3592 GCA_043736155.1 Paracoccaceae bacterium
CTCGAACCGCGCCTTGCCGGGGCGCTGGATATAGAGGGTGCCGCGTGATTTCGATCCGTCGGCATTCACCTGGGTAAAGCCCGACCGGGCAGCGGAGAAGCTGTTGATATAGGTGGAAATCTGATCCAGCGTCAGCTTTTCCGCCAGGGCCGGAAAGCTCAGGGCGGCGAGGAAGGCGGGGACGAGGAACAGCTGTTTCATGCGGTCTATGTAGGGGGTTTGCGAGGCCCTTGCATCCCCCTTTGGCGATCACAAGCGAGGGATTGCCGATGGGGGTGGCTGGGGACTGTCCCGCGGCGGGACGCTGTTTGGAGTGAGTGATTTCAAGGAGTTGCGGGTTTGAGTTAGGGGATTGTTAGGGATTGGGGTGGGCTGGTGGGTATGGGGTGCGGGTGGAGGTGGGTTGGAAACCCACCCTACGTTTTCTGGGCATTACAGCCAAGACAGCCATTCTGGAGGCAAGCGGAGGTGCCGCATGGCAAAAGTGACCGCGTTGGAAGCCAAGAACGGCTTTGGCCAGTTCCTCGATCTGGTGCAGCGCGCCCCGGTGACGTTGACCAAGACTGGCCGCGAGGTTGGTGCGATGTTCTCCAAGACCGATCTGGAGGCGATGGCGGCGGCGTATTTGTCGGGGCCTTTGCGCGGGGCGGTGGCGGAGGGGATGCCAATCGGCGATGCGCTGATGCGGCAGGCCGAGATGGATCGGCAGTTGGACGAAGCTGAAGAAGATGTGGCGGCGGGGCGGGTGCAAGTAGCGGATGCGGCGTTCTTTGAGGAATTGCGAGAGCACGTTCGCCGTGTATCGGCGAAAACCTGAGGAATGGCGACGGTTGTATTTTCGAACCGCGCACGCCGGGGGTTTTCGCCACGCAGATCAAGGCATGGCGCGGGGCTTGCGAGCAGGCGAACGACTGGGCCAGAATCGGAATTGGGGTCAGCACGGCCAGGCTGAGCCAGGCAACGAAGAAAGAAAAGCAGCGGATCAAGGAGTGGGAGCGCGCGTTGGCCCGCAAGGACCGCGCGCTGGGCATGCAGGTAATCCTGGAATGGGCGTTACGGGTCGACAAAGCGCAGCTGGAACTGCAGCCACGGATGAGGTGCCCCTCTTCAACGTGGCTGATGCACATCCCAGCAGTCGGCTACATCGTGTTTTGCGAGGGCACCATCGCGAAAGCGGAACGCAATGCGATCCCGCGCGTTGGATGACAGAGCCCTAACGCTCTTGCCTGAACCCAAGGAGATCAACCAAATGGACCATTCATCCCACGTCGTGCTTGTCGACAGCGAACTCAACGAGGAGTCCCTGCTTGATGCCGTGGTTTACGGGGCCGATGACGAGAAAATCGGAACGGTATCACACGTTCACGGGATGGGATCAGGCACCCAGGTAATCGTTGATGTCGGCGGCTTTCTTGGTATCGGCGCTAAACCGGTATCCCTTACGACCAGCCAGTTGACTTTCATGCGCGACGAAGACGGCGACGTTCATGCGACGACCACCTGGACCAAGGAACAGGTCAAGGCGTTGCCCGAACACCACCACTGAACGCTACCCGCCAGAGCGGGCCTGCACCTGAACAAACTCGGGTCGGCGACTGACGTCGTCGGCCCGTTTGAATTAGGACGGGCAAAATGTGGTGAGTCCCTTGCTTGTCGGCGTCGCGGTTTTGCTTTGGTTCCGACAGGGGCGTTGCTGACTTCGGGCGAACAGGCGACGGTTGCTGCCGCCGGATCGGTCTGCGCAGTTGTGGCAAACGCCAAGCCGAAAGCGACCGCTGAGGACAGCACAAAGGCTGAAAACGCTTTCGTAGTCAAAACGCTTTCGTAGTCATGAGTCATCCTTGGATAACCCGGCACGACAGCATGCCCAAGCGACGCAACCGGAACGTTGGCGGTGCCGACAGCGTTCCTGAAGATCTGCGGCGACATTGGTTTTGGCGGGTTATGGCCGATGGTGGCGGATTGCCGCTTTCGGCGTAACAGGCGTGATCCGGTGTGGAACGGTTGGCGCAGACCTGCGTTGATCGGATGCGCAATCCGCGCGGATCGGCAGAGGAGACCGCAATGGCGATCACCAACCCACAGAAGCCTGCACTGCACGGTGCGGCCGCTGAATCGCATAGCAAGGCCGCAGCTGCAAAGGGTCAGGCCAAACCCACAAATACCAAGCCCGATGATACGCGCCGCAAGCCACTCACTGCGGGCAAGAAAAGCGACAGCGGCAAGAAATCCCGGTGAATCGGCCCGGGCTGGGCCGGACCAGCACAAGCCAATCACCTTGACCGACCCCATAAACCAAAGGACCATCCGATGAAAACGCTCGCTGAGGCTTTTCACCACACCCTTCAAGACATCTATTATGCCGAGACCGCGCTGACCAAGGCCCTGCCGAATGTGGCAAAAGCCGCCGGAAATGCCGAGTTCAAGGCGCTGGTTCTGGCGCATCTGGCCGAGACAAAACAGCAGATCGTCATCCTCGACAAAGTGTTCGCCTCGATTGGCGAAAAGGCCATGGGTGTCAAATGCGACGCCATTGATGGCCTGATCAAGGAAACCGACGGCATCATCAAGGACGCTACCGGCATTGCGCTCGATGCCTGTCTGATCGCCGCCGCGCAGGCGGTCGAACACTATGAAATCGCCCGCTATGGTGCGCTGCGCGAATGGGCCAAAGTTCTGGGCCATACCGAAGCGCATGATCTGCTGAGCCAGATCCTCGACATGGAAAAGGCGGCGAATTCCAAGCTGACCGGGGTGGCCGTCAGCGCCGTCAACATGGCCAAGATGGCGGCCTGACACAGCACGGCAGATTGTGTCGGCTGCGGATCAACCGCAGCCGACATGGGCAATGCCAGGGATGAACGCCCCGCTGAAATGACACATCGTTCCGCGCTGTCGGCAGTTGCCGGTTCGCACGGGCCCGCAACGGATAGGATCGCCGATGAAAACGCCAACCCAATCATCTGACCTGAATGACCTGATCTCGGCCCGGGGTGCGGGGGACGAGATCCACCAGCATGCCGCTGATGGGTCCGACCGTTTGACCACGGCGCAGGGTGTTGTTATTGCCGACAACCAGAATTCGTTGCGTAGCGGCGCCCCCGGCCCGACGCTGCTGGAAGATTTCGCGCTTCGTGAAAAGATATTTCACTTTGATCATGAACGCATTCCCGAACGGGTGGTCCACGCCAGAGGGTACGGCGCACATGGCACCTTTACCTGCACCAGCGACATGACCGATGTGACCCGTGCCGCGCCCTTTGCCGCTGTTGGCAAGACAACCGAGGTTTTCGTCCGTTTTTCGACCGTGGTGGGCAGCAAAGGCTCGCCCGATCTGGCGCGCGATATCCGGGGCTTTGCCGTCAAGTTCTATACCGATCAAGGCAACTGGGATCTGGTTGGCAACAACGCGCCGGTGTTTTTCATTCAGGACGCGATCAAATTTCCCGACCTGATCCATGCGGTCAAACCAACCCCCGACCGCGATTTCCCGCAAGCGGCCTCGGCGCATGACAACTTCTGGGATTTCATCTCCCTGACACCCGAGGCCATGCACACCATCATGTGGGCGATGTCGGACCGGGCCATCCCG
>JAYTDA010000174.1:0-3118 GCA_043736155.1 Paracoccaceae bacterium
TCGGTCGCAAGCGAGTGGCGGAATCGGCCAACTTGCCAAATCCCGATACATTGGCGTGAAGGTTGAATTCGGATGACAGCCAGTGCCGGTCCCGCAGCCGTGCGGCAATCGATTGGGTCACGATCCTTTCCAGATCAGGGGCAGGAATGCGGAAGCCGCCAGGATTGGCCTTTGCGTCGCGGATCGTCGGGGCCGAGACATAGTAATGGTACTTCCGACCCTTCTTGCTGCAGTGCGTGGGCTGGAGCCGTTTGCCTGCCGCATCGAAGACGAGGCCCATGAGGATAGCAGGCGAAGCGAGCTTCTTCTTTGCGGCTTCACCCGGCCCCTGGGCCGCAAGCACGGATTGAACGGCCTGGAACAGATCTTCTGGGACAATCCGTTCATGCTCCCCCGGATAGAGGCATCCGCAGTGGCTGATCATGCCACGGTAGGTCTGGCTGGTGAGAAGAACCGAAAGCGCCCCGCGGTACATGATGCAGCTGCCATAGGGTGTGCCATCTCTGGCAATGTGCGGCTTGGATCTGATACCGGACCGTTCCAGATCTGCCTGAAGAAATTTGACCGATTTGAGCTCCAAATATCGCCGGAAGATATGTCTGACGGTCTCGGCTTCTTGTTCATTGACCATCAGTTTCTTGTCTTTGACATCGTAGCCGATGGGTGTGCGCCCGCCCATCCACATGCCCCGTTTCTTGGATGCGGCGATCTTGTCGCGGATCCGCTCGCCCGCCACCTCACGCTCGAACTGGGCGAAGGAAAGAAGCACGTTTAGCGTCAACCGCCCCATCGAGGTGGAGGTGTTAAATTGCTGGGTGACGGCTACGAAGGAGACCTGATGTTTGTCGAAAAGGTCCGTCAGCTTGGCAAAGTCGGCCAGGGATCTGGTGAGCCTGTCGATTTTGTAGACGACGATGATGTCAATGCCGCCCTTGGCGAGATCGGCGAACAGGGCCTGCAGCGCCGGACGTTCGAGCGAGCCGCCCGAGAACCCGCCATCATCATAGTGTTTCTCGACCGCCACCCAGCCTTCATGCTTCTGGCTGGCGATATAGGCGGCACAGGCATCACGCTGCGCGTCGAGCGAGTTGTAAGCCTGATCCAGACCTTCCTCGGTGGATTTGCGGGTATAAATGGCACAACGCCGGATCTTCGCACGGTCAGCCAATTGCCCCACTCCCGGCATCAATGTTGGTGGAAAATTTGAGGCCAAAGAACCGGGGACCTGACTGATGGGTGCCGGTGATCTGGCGGGCGATCATCGTCAGACTCCTATAGGTTTTGCCGCCATAGGCAAACTGCCCATCCTCCAGGATGAGAACCTCATGGACCTGGCCCTGCCATTCCCGGATGAGTTTCGTGCCGGATCTGGGTGCGGGAACGCGACCGGAGACGTCCGACAGGCCCTTGGTTCCAGAGACCGTCTTTATTGTCAAAAGTTGGAGGAGTGTCCGGCGGCTCAAGCCGCCGGACATTTCTTCCTGCATTTTGTAGCCGACGGCCAGCCGCAGCAGTTCCCGGCTCATCGATGCCGGAGCCGCGGTGCCGTAGTATTGCTGCCATGTCTCGCGCAGGTCTGGGAGATCAAAGTTCTCAAGTTCCCGGAGTTTCACGACCAATGCGCTCATCGCCCGGCACCGGCATTGCCGACACTATAGCGCCGTTTGCCGTCGACAATCTGGCTCGTCAGCTCAAGCCCGTGCTTCTTCTTGAGGGTGCCCGACATGAATCCCCGGACGCTGTGTTCCTGCCAATCCGCTGCGGCAGCAAGTTCTTTCAAAGTCGCACCGTTATCCCGGCTCAGGAGGTGCAAGATAACTGACGACTTCGTGCCGGGTCGGGCGGCTTTCGCGGCAGCTTTTAGCGCCGGGGCGAATTTGGTTTTCTTCGATGGTTTGGATGCTGCTGCCTTCTTCGTTGACTTCGACATGGTGGTTTCCCGTGTTCCGGAGCCCACAATCGGGTCTCCCACCACCCAAGGCCCGCGATTCGCGGGCTGCTATCATTCCAGCGGCTGGTTGTGGCCGGACCGCATTCCTCCTGCCCAACACCAATGCGTCCTTTGCGGGCGAAGTCCAGTCGCAAACCGAAAATTCCGTCAGCAGGCGAAGATTTCTAGCCTTCAGGCTAATAACCTGAAGGTCACAGGTTCAAATCCTGTCCCCGAAACCAAAATATCTAATCTTTCCAAATGGTTAGAATCAGACAAAAACACTTGTGTATAGAGGTGCGCGTTCTACCTCAACGCCACCTCAACGTTTGCAGAGTCCCCCATAACTGGGGGCTTTCGCGTTTCCGGGAGCAGGTCGGCTTCGCTCTCCTCGACAGAGTCAATCATCTGTTAATCCTGCAAAGGTAGCTCGCCCGCGTTAAGCGGCAGCAGGATCTCTGCGATCAGGTTCCGCATCCAGCGATGCGCAGGATTGCCCGCCGCCCGCTTGTGCCAGACGCCGACGATCCGTGACGGCAGGATCGGCATCGGCGGCTGAAACAGATCGAGGCCCATGGTCGGCGCAACCATTTCTGCAAACTGGCGCGGGACCAGGGCGATGGCATCGCTCTTGCCCACCGAGCGGCAAACGCCCGAGAACACCGGCAGGGACATCACGACGTTACGTTTGCGACCAACGCGGGCAAGGGCGTCATCACCCATCGCCTTCATGTTCCCCTCGGGAGAAAACAGGATGTGCCCCAGATTGCAAAACAGATCCATCGGCAGCATCTCACCGGGTGCGATTGCCGCCCGCGCGACGTCGGGGTGACCCTTTCGCGCGATCACGATGAACCCTGACCAAAAGAGCGGGCGTCGGTCCACCCAATCTGGAAAGGCCGCATCTGGGATCAGCGCCATGTCGGCCTCGTAACGATCCAGGCTGTCGATGTAACTGCCGGGCACCAGATCGACCAGTTGCACCCGGACGCCGGGGGCGATCTTGCCAAGGTCTGCGGCGAGCCTTGGCATCAACATCTCGGCGAAGAAGTCGCTGCCCGCCAGTCGGAAGCTGAGAGCGGCACTGGCCGGGTCGAAGGCTTTCGGACCGGACAGCAGCGCCTCAAGACGGTCCAGCTCGGCGCGAAGCGGGATTGCCAGCGACTGGGCATAGTCGGTTGGCACAAG
>JAYTDA010000175.1:0-6009 GCA_043736155.1 Paracoccaceae bacterium
CCCCCGTCGTTACATTGAAAACCTTTTCTACGAAAGCATCCGCACGCACAGAAATCACACTGACCTTGCGTTCATCGTGCTCGACTACGCCTGGCACCAAAATTGGCTGACTGACTGAGGAGAGCGTCGCCCGGGTGGTCTTTACCCCTGATCGCTGAATTTTACCCGCCGACACGGTGACAGTGGAACTATCCGTATCTGCGCCGTCATAAACCGGAAGATAATCCATCCCCATCGAGTCTTTCTTCGGCGTTGACGAAGTATCCGGCAATCCCATCGGGTTGCGGTAATAGAGGATGCGCTTTTCATCCGCCTTCACTGGGGCCGAAAGGGCGACGTCAGTGGTGGGTGTGACAGCCGCCTTGGGCATATCATCAAAACTAACATCCTCGCTGGCCATGACAGGCAGATAGGCGCGGCCATCCGCTGTGGCCTTTTGCACCAATGAATAGGTGGCATCGTCCGGGTGACGGTAGTAGATGACTGCCCCTTTCGGGACAGCCACCTTCAGGGTTTCAGAACTGCTTGCCGCCTTCGCTTCAGCGTCGCCACCAAAAAGCTGGGCTGCAGATGCTTTGACCAATGCAGGAATGTCAGCCGGAGCCAAGCCCTGATCCCCAGCCCAAATCCCGGCAAAACCCGCAGACCCAGCGATCAGCCCCACCATAAGGGTTTTGCCGAGAATGCTCATGGCTTCACACCTAGGATCAACTCGCCCTGCACCGTCTCAGGCTCACCCTGCACTTTGGCGGCAATCTGAAACCGCCAGTTTCCCGCCATCGCCAGATCGGCCTTGAATTGGTATTGGCCCGGCACATCAGACGCCACCGCTTCTACCGGCGTCGTCATGCCCTCCATCCCTTCGGGGGCCATATCCAGCCGCGTGGTAAAGATCACGGCATCCGAAACCGGCGCGTTGGTTCGCAAATCCAAGAGCGATACGGTAATTACCGCGCCTGCGCCTTGATGCATTTCGCTGTCCACGATTTTGAAAGCATAGTCTTCCGGGGCAGCTTTCGCGCCAAAAGCGGTTGCAAGGGTAAGAGCCTGCGCCAGCAAAACGCTGCGCAACGAGTATGTGGTATTCATGTTAAACTTTCCGACTGTCAGTGCCGCGCATCTGCGCGTTAACGGCGTGGCAGATGCCAAACCGTGCTATCCGCCCAGCAATTTGCCACGCGGGATTTCCGGGCGCTCATGTCACCCCTGACTGTCAGACTTTGGGAGGCCTTCGCAGCCCGCTGCCATCCAAAGAGAGAGGAACCAGTTGCGGTGCAAAGGCGAAACGGACGGTCTGAAACGTTGGCTGGAATACTATTCTGGCTGCCGCTGTGGCAACGGCCACAGAGCCGGTCAGGCCGGGAATTGCCATCGGGCAGTCCGGCATTTTCTCGCAACTTTGCGGCAGACAGGGCGCACCATCGTCCATTTGCATCATCGGAGCAGTTACGGACTTAACAGCTGCATAGGCTTCGCGCGCCGGTGCAACGATGATCATTGCAAGCGTCAGAACCAGCCCCAAGATGCAAACTATCCTGTTCATAAATCAGGTACTGCCCGGATTATCATCATCGCACAATACACATTTTGCGGAGCGCAGCTTGGGCACTGTCCGATTGACTGTATTGCAGCACCGTCATTTTTCGATTTCCGGGTTGAACCGGAGCATCCGCAGGGCGTTAAGGGTAACAAGAACTGTGGCGCCAGTGTCGGCCATGATGGCGATCCACAGTCCTGTCAGACCGAAGATCGTCGTCACCAGAAATACCGCCTTCAGGCCCAACGCGATGGTCACATTCTGCCGGATATTTTCCATCGTCGCCCGTGCCAGGCGAATCATTGTGGCCACATCGGTCACCCGATTGCGCAGAAGGGCGGCCGAGGCGGTTTCCAGTGCCACATCGGTGCCTGATCCCATCGCCACCCCGACCGTTGCTGCCGCCAGCGCCGGGGCGTCGTTGATGCCGTCCCCCACCATGATCACGCCGCCAGATTTTACCATGTCCTTGATCGCCGTCACCTTGTCGTCTGGCATCAGGTCCGCACGATGCTGCATCCCCAAAGCTTCGGCAATTGCAGCGCCAGTGCGGGCGTTATCGCCGGTCAGCATGACCGATGTGACGCCCATGTCAGCCAGATGAGCCACAGCCTGCTTGGCATCCTCACGTGGCTCATCACGCATGGCGATCAGCCCAAGGACGCGGCGCTCGCGGAACACAACGACTACCGTTTTTCCATCGGCTTCCATCTCCGACGCGCGGCGGATGCCCAAACCGTCCAGCGCACCACTTTCAGATGCAAAGCGCGGCGAGCCGACCCAAGCGGTCTGCCCATCCACCAAAGCCTCGGCCCCCTTGCCAATCAACGCTTTTGCATCTTTAGACGGCAGAGCCGTTACGCCATCCGCCGCCGCACGGCGCAGGACGGCTTCTGCAAGGGGATGGCTGGACCCGGCCTCGACCCCGGCGGCAACGGCCAACAGGTCAGCCTCGGAGCCGTCCAAGACCACCACGTCGGTCACGGCGGGGCGTCCGGCGGTCAGGGTGCCGGTCTTGTCGAAGGCCACTTGGGTGACACGGGCGACAGCCTCGATCACCGAACCACCCTTCAGCAGGATGCCACGCTTGGCCCCGGCCGAAAGCGCCGACGCAATGGAGGCGGGGACTGAGATCACCAACGCACAGGGGCAGCCGATCAGCAGCAGGGCTAGGCCGCGGTAAATCCAGGTGTCCCAGACTTGGCCGAACAGCAGTGGCGGGACGATTGCCACCAGCGCGGCAAGACCAGTGATGGCTGGCATGTAGTAACGGCTAAATCGGTCGATGAAGCGTTCGGTCGGGGCACGGGCGGTTTCGGCCTCCTCGACCAAAGCGATGATGCGAGAGATCGTATTGTCCTCGGCAGTTTTTGTCACAGTGACCCGCAAAGCCGCCTCGGCGTTGATGGAACCTGCAAAGACCCCATCGCCCGGACCTTTGGTCTTTGGCATGGACTCGCCGGTGACCGGGCTTTCGTCTATGCCAGAGGTGCCTTCGGCTATCGTTCCATCCGCCGGAATCCGGTCGCCGGGGCGCACCAGTACCAGTTGGCCAATTTCCAGACTGGCGGCGTCCACTTCGCGGGTCACACCGTTTTCCTCGACCAGCGCCGTTTTCGGAACAAGATCCGCCAAGGCCCGGATCGATGCTCGGGCGCGGTCTGCGGCCACACCTTCCAGCACTTCGCCCACGGCGAACAGGAAGACGACCAAAGCCGCTTCCTCGGCAGCGCCGATGAACAAGGCACCGACGGCGGCAATGCTCATCAAGCCTTCGATGGTGAAAGGGATGCCTGCGCGCAGGGCCGCAAAAGCCCGCACCGCCACAGGCGCGACGCCGATCACGCAGGCCGCGACAAATGCCCAAAGCGCCACCTGTTCAGACGCCAGCAGCTTGACCGCGGTTGCCGCCCCCAACAGCAGCCCGGTGCCGATGACTAGCTTGCCTTTGGCGGTTTGATACCAATGTTTGTCTATATCCTTGGCCGCGCTGGCAAGAGCGTGGCCGGGGCCGCCGAGGCCCGAATGATCGTCAGCCACTGCTTTGGCTTCGGCGGGTTTGGCGCCGTCGTGTTCGGAATGATCATGGCCGTCATGGTCGTCTTTTGCGCGGGCGGCGGGCGACTGAGCGGCAGCAGCAGGCATGACGAACTTGCGCTTGGCCGTCGATTGACCCTTAGGCGCAATGCCATAACCCAGCTTTTTTACCGCGGCCTCCACCGCTTCAGGCTCAGTGGCCCCCGGCACCAACCGGAGGCTGAGCTTTTCCGACATGACGCCAACCTGCACATCGGCGACACCCGGCAGACGCTCCAGTGCTCGGGTGATCTTGGCAGCACAGGCGGCGCAATCCATGCCGCTCACGGTCCAGTCATATCGTTCCGAGGTGTCCTTGGCCATCATCACATATCCTTTCGCTGCAAAGTGCTGCGCTTGTTTCCATCTGATCCCTGATGTAATCTCTCTAGCAACTAGAGGTTCAAGAGGTTTTTTTTTATGCTTACCATCGGAAAACTTGGGGCGGCATCCGGGGTCAAAATCCCAACGATCCGCTATTATGAGCAGATTGGCCTCTTACCCAACGCCGAACGTTCAACCGGCAATCAGCGGCTTTACGCGCGCAGCTCGCAAGACCGCTTGGCCTTCATTCGCCATGCCCGCGAGCTTGGCTTCACACTTGAGGCGATCCGCGACCTTCTGGGCTTGTCCGACCGACCCGAACAATCCTGCGCCGAGGTGGACTCCATTGCCCGCGCTCAGCTTAACGCAGTGGAGGTACGGATTGCACGCCTGCAGTCGCTGAAGAGCGAACTTGAGCGCATGGTCAGTAACTGTGCGGGCGGCACGATCTCCGATTGCCGGGTGATCGAGGTTTTAGGCAATCACGCCCATTGCGCGGCCGATCATGGGCGCGATCTTCACGCTGTTTCAGAATAGGCCCATCATGCTGAACATTCTGGCCAACCGCACCTTCCGACATCTTTACGCAGCGCAGATCATCTCGCTCGTTGGCACTGGGCTTGCCACGGTGGCGCTGGGCCTCTTGGCTTGGAAGCTGGCAGGCGCAAATGCCGGACTAGTTCTGGGCACAGCACTGGCCATTAAGATGATCGCTTATGTCACGCTTGCCCCTGTTGCCTCAGCACTGGCGGCGCGTTTGCCGCGCAGCGCGTTTCTGGTAGGGCTGGACCTGATCCGTGCGTTTGTGGTGCTGTTCCTGCCCTTCGTAACTGAGGTCTCGCAGGTATACGTGCTGATCTTTCTGCTGCAAGCGGCCTCTGCCGGGTTCACTCCAGCATTTCAGTCCACGATCCCCGATGTACTGCCAGAAGAGCGCGACTATACCAACGCTTTGTCGCTGATGCGGCTGGCAGAGGATCTGGAACAGGTCCTTAGCCCAATGCTTGCCGCCGCCCTGCTGGCAGTGGTCAGTTTTCCCATGCTGTTCAGCGGAACCGTAGCCGGTTTTATAGTCTCGGCGGCGCTTGTCGTCTCTGTGCGGCTTCCGTCCCGCGCACCGAGCGCGGCAGAGCCGTTCTGGACCACGGCCACCAAAGGTGTTCGCATCTACCTTGCGACGCCACGTCTGCGGGGTTTGATGGTGATGGAAATGGCGGTCGCAGCGGCAGGCGCAATGGTCTACGTCAATACTGTTGTTCTGGTACAGGCTCGCCTTGGCTTGGGCGCATCGCAGGTCGCACTGGCTTTTGCTGCCTTTGGAGCAGGCTCAATACTGGCCGCGCTGTTATTGCCGCGCGTGTTGGAGCGGTTGGCGGACCGGCCTGTGATGCTGACCGGAGCGGCCCTGATGGTGGCGGGAGTTGCGGCCACACCGGTGGTGACGGGGCTTTGGAGCCTAATGCTTCTGTGGGCCTTGATCGGGTTTGGGTTTTCGCTGACGCAAACACCCATTGGCCGCATCCTGAACCGCTCGGCGCAACCACAGGATCGCCCGGCGGTATTTGCGGCGCAATTTGCGTTGTCTCATGCCTGTTGGCTGGTCACCTACCCGCTTACTGGCTGGATCGGCGCCGGGTTCGGCCTGAATGCGGCGGCCCTTGCCCTGACAGGATTGGGACTGGCTTCGCTGGGCTTAGCCCTGCGCCTGTGGCCTGCAACCGACCCATCAGAGGTGCCGCACAGCCATGCCGACTTGCCCTCAGATCATCCTCATCTGGCTTTTCACACTAACGCGGCACATAATCACGACTTCACGATTGATGCGCTGCACCGCCGCTGGCCCAAACGGGCATGATCAGTGGCCGCATAAGAGCCAACGATTGCAAGACTCTGCTGGCAAGTTGCCGCATCCAAAAACGCAAAAGGACCCCGCTTCTCAGGGGGGCCTCGTCAAACGTTGAGGTGGCGTTGAGGTAAAACGCGAGTGCCTATACACAAGTGTTTTTGTCGGATTCTAACCATTTGTAAAGGTTAGGAATTTTGGTTGCGGGAACAGGATTTGAACCTGTGAC
>JAYTDA010000176.1:0-2818 GCA_043736155.1 Paracoccaceae bacterium
TGCCGCCAAACGCCACCCGGAAAACCACGGCAGCAGCGCGCCAAGGTCGGTCCCACGCGACCGCAGCAGGATTGTTACCCAAAGCCCGAACGCCAGAACCGTGGCCGCAAGGCCCGAATACCGATGAACCTGAAACAGGATATCGCCCGCTTGCACGTCGTCTGGTCCGTGCATCGCGAGGCTGGTCAAAAGCTGGGTCCCGATGGCAAGGGCCAGACCGCCGTGCAAAATGCGGGTTGCGCGATTGTGCCGGGTTTGAAGGTTGGTGACAGGAGTGTTGCTGTGCATGTCGAGGTGTTCCGATGGGGGCGGCCAGAAATTAGCGGCTGACACGCCCTATTTAAGTCCCCACAACCGCGCCAGCCTTTCCGGCAAGTCACAAATTTGTAAGGTTGCAGAAGGGCATTGAGGGTGCGCAGATGCGGGACGGCGACGCACAGTCCTGATCTCATCCAACCAGTTTTCATCCCGGAGCCGCGACAATGTTCCCACCCAACCGCAGCCAGATTCCGACCGGCATCTGGATTCTGGGCATCGTCAGCCTCCTGATGGATATCTCGTCCGAGATGATCCATAGCCTGCTGCCGCTGTTCATGGTCACCTCCTTAGGGGCCAGTGCGCTGATGATCGGGCTGATCGAGGGGCTGGCCGAAGCAACCGCCCTGATCGTCAAGGTGTTTTCAGGCGTGCTGAGCGATTGGTTCGGGCGGCGCAAAGGCTTGGCGCTGATCGGCTACGGGCTGGGGGCGATCACCAAGCCATTGTTCGCCCTGGCCCCAAGCGTAGGTTTCGTGTTGACCGCGCGGCTGTTGGACCGGGTGGGCAAGGGCATTCGCGGTGCCCCGCGCGATGCGCTGGTGGCCGATCTTGCTCCGCCGGAGTTGCGCGGTGCCGCGTTCGGGCTGCGCCAGTCGTTGGATACCGTGGGGGCATTTGCCGGGCCGCTGATTGCGGTGGGGCTGATGCTGCTGTGGTCAAACGACTTTCAGGCGGTGTTCTGGGTGGCGGTCCTCCCCGGAGCGATGGCTGTGGCACTGCTGGCCTTCGGGGTGAAGGAGCCGCCGCGAAAGCGAGGCGCGATCAGGCAAAACCCGATCCGGCGGGCAAATCTTGCCCGCCTGCCGTCCGCCTATTGGCAGGTGGTTGGCATCGGTGCGGTGTTCACGCTGGCGCGCTTCAGCGAGGCGTTTCTGGTGTTGCGGGCTCAGCAAAGCGGCATTCCGCTGGCCACCGTGCCGCTGGTCATGGTGGCGATGAATGTGGTCTATGCCCTGTCGGCCTACCCGCTGGGCCGTCTTTCGGATCGGGTCAGCCACAAATCCCTGTTGATCGGGGGGCTGGCCTTGCTGATCGTGGCCGACCTCATACTGGCCAGCTCCGCCCATTGGTCCGTGGTTCTTGCCGGAGTGGCGGTTTGGGGCGTTCACATGGGCATGACGCAGGGCCTGATGGCCGTCATGGTGGCCGACACCGCCCCTGCGGACTTGCGCGGCACGGCTTACGGGTTTTTCAATCTGGTCAGCGGGTTTGCGCTCTTGATCGCAAGCCTTGTGGCGGGTCTCTTGTGGGACAGCCTTGGTGCCCCGGCAACGTTCCTGACGGGTGCTGTGTTCAGTGCTGCGGCCTTGTTCCTGCTGTTCAAGTATGGCGGAAATCTGCCCACCGCGCGCGGGGCCTGAGGTTGTAAGGCTGCTGACAACTGAGTGTAAGATGGCAACCCCATGTGTCTTTCATCAGGCCGCAACCCGCGGTCATGATTGACTGGAGAGACCCATGAAAACGAAAACTTCCCTGACGATCACCGGCGCACTTCTGGCGCTTTCTCTGATCTCTGGCACCTCGGCCTTTGCCGAAACCACAGGCACCGAAGACCCGATGGCCGAAGCCCAAGCCTTTCTGGCCTCGCCGACCAGCATGGCCCAGGCGATTGCCGCGGCTGAAGCAGCAGCAGGCGGCAAAGTATCCAGCATCGAATATCAAAGCGGTGAAAACGGTGCACCTGACTTGATTATGGCAGATGTTGTGATGGCCGACGGCACAGAGAAAACCGTCGCCATCAACCCGGCAGATGGCAAGGTGATGAACGTCACGCTGGCCGAGAATGATCAGCAAAGTGATGGACAGGACGGCGAAAACGAAGGTGATAATGGCGGCGAAAATGGTGGCGACGGCGAGCAGGACGGCGAAAACTCCAACAACTGATCTCTGACCTGACGACATGAAAGGCGGTGCCGCAAGGCATCGCCTTTTCCTTTGCCAAAACGCCATTCACGAAAAATGTTTATCTTACAAAACTGTAAGTTGGCTGAAAGGCCCTTGCAGAGTGGGCCGCTCAAACGGGGTAAACCAAGACATCGCCTATAGAGCAATCCACATAAAGGAACTCCAAAATGCCCGAACCCATGATCCGGATAAACCGGTTAACCCAGTCCTTCGATGGGGTGACTGTTGTTGACGCCCTGTCGATGGACATCGCCAAAGGCGAGATCTTCGGCTTTCTTGGCCACAACGGCGCGGGCAAAACAACGACGATCCAGATGCTCACCACGCTTGCACGACCCGCCTCTGGGACGGCGACAGTGGCAGGGTTTGACATCTGCGACGACCCGTTGGCGGTGCGCAGGGCTATCGGCTATGTCCCCGAAAATGTGCGGCTTTACGATACCTTGACGGCTACGGAAAACCTGATGTTCTTTGCCCGTCTTTCTGGTGTCACGGCGCCACAGCGCCGGGTGAACGAAGTACTCGATCTGCTCGACAGCAGCTATCTGGCCGACCAGCGCGTTGGGGGCTTTTCCAAGGGGATGCGTCAGCGTGT
>JAYTDA010000177.1:0-50394 GCA_043736155.1 Paracoccaceae bacterium
ACCGGAACCACGATGATGAACACCACCGCATTGATCACCCCGAGCGCCGAAGACAGCAGCCCTTGGATCAATGCACCGCCGCGTTCCTGGATGGTGGCACCCAGCCTGGCCAGGGTCTGGCGCACCGGGCTGCCGGCATCGACCAGTTCCGGGAACCGGTCGGTCAGAAAGGTCTGCAACTGGGTAAAGATGCCGGGAACGGCATTGACCAGTGCCACCCCCTGCTGGACCAGGGTGGGGATGATCAGCAGCGCCGCGATCACGAACACCAGGGCGGCAAACACCGAAATCACCGTGGTGGCGGCAACCCGGCTCAACCCTGCAGCCTGCAGCCGGTCGGCGACCGGGTCCAGAAAATAGGCGATGGCGCCGCCGACCAGAAACGGCAGGATCACATCGCCCAGAAACCACAGCGCCAGAAAAAAGACGACGGCGGCGATGCCCCAGTAGCGGGCTTGAACATTGACCGGCAAAACCATGCATCACCCCTTTTGGCTCGGGCAACATATCGCGGTTGCCCTCTGCGCTTGCAAGAGGAATGGCCGGTGGCACAGATTCAGGTTTTGGGCCAAGGCGGGGGGCCAGCCCCCCGACCCCCGGGATATTTGGGAACAGAAAATGAGCAAGGGCCGGTTCAGCCGATCGCTTTCCCCACCCCGATGCCCTGTCCCCTATATGCCCTGTCCCCACCCCGATGCCCAGTCCCCGATGCCCCGTCCCCTATGCCCAGTCCCCTATGCCCGGTGCGCCCGGATCAGCCGCAGCACTTCGCGTGCCGCCACCGGGATATTGGTGCCGGGGCCAAAGATCGCGCGGACCCCGACCTGCTTGAGGTAGTTGTAATCCTGTTGCGGGATCACGCCGCCGCAGATCACCAGAATATCATCGGCCCCGGCGGCTTTCAGCGCCTGCACCAGCCTGGGTGCCAATGTCGTGTGGCCGGCGGCTTGTGACGAGATGCCCACCACATGCACACCGCGCGCGATGGCTTCGGCAGCCGCCTCTTCCGGGGTCTGGAACAGCGGGCCGACAGCGACCTCAAACCCGATATCGGCAAAGGCGGTGGCAATCACCTTGGCGCCGCGGTCATGGCCATCCTGCCCCACCTTGACCACCAGCAGCCGCGGCTTTTTCCCCTCGGCCCGCTCGAACTCCGCCACATCGGCCTGTGCCGCCACAAAGTCGGCATCGCCTTCGGAGGCGGCGCCATAGACCCCCGACAGGGTCTGCACCCCGGCGCTGTGGCGGCCGAACACCTGTTCCATCGCGGCAGAAATCTCTCCAACCGTGGCGCGCGCCCGCGCCGCATCGACCGCCGCCGCCAGCAGGTTGCCGCCTGACCCTGCCGCAGCCGTCAGCGCCGCCAGCGTCGCCGCCACCGCGACCTTGTCACGCCCGGCCCGCAGCGCCTTCAGCCGCGCCACCTGAGCATCGCGGACCCGGTCATTGTCGATCATGCGAAACTCGATCGGTTCGGCTTCTTCGGCGCGGTATTTGTTGACGCCGACAATCACCTCGGCGCCACGGTCAATCGCCGATTGCCGCAGCGCTGCGGTTTCCTCGATCCGCAGCTTGGGCATGCCGGAGGCAACGGCTTTGGTCATGCCGCCCAGCGCCTCAACCTCGCAGATCAGCGCCCAGGCCGCCTCGGCCAGCTGATGCGTCAGGCTTTCGACATAATACGATCCTGCCAGCGGATCGACCACATGGGTGATCCCGGTTTCCTCCTGCAGGATCAGCTGGGTATTGCGCGCCACCCGGGCGGCGAAATCGGTCGGCAGCGCCACCGCCTCATCCAGCGCATTGGTATGCAGCGACTGGGTGCCGCCCAGTACCGCTGCCAGCGCCTCATAGGCGGTGCGGACCACGTTATTATAGGGGTCCTGTTCCTGCAGACTGACGCCAGAGGTCTGGCAATGGGTGCGCAACATCAGCGAGCCCTGATTTTTCGGAGAAAAATCGGACATGATCCGGTGCCACAGCAGCCGCGCTGCCCGCAGTTTCGCCACCTCCATGAAGAAATTCATCCCCGTCGCAAAGAAAAAGCTCAGGCGCGGCGCGAAATCATCGACCTGCATCCCCCGCGCCAGTGCGGTACGGACATATTCGCGGCCGTCGGCCAGGGTAAAACCCAGTTCCTGCACCAGATTGGCCCCGGCCTCCTGCATGTGATAGCCCGAGATCGAGATCGAATTGAATTTCGGCATTTCGGTCGCGGTATATTCGATGATGTCGGCCACGATCCGCATCGACGGCTCCGGCGGATAGACATAGGTGTTGCGCACCATGAATTCTTTCAGAATGTCATTCTGAATGGTGCCGGACAGGGCGGCGCGCGCCACCCCCTGCTCTTCGCCTGCGACAATGAAACTGGCCAGAATTGGGATGACAGCCCCGTTCATCGTCATGGAAACACTGACTTTTTCCAGCGGTATCCCGTCCAGCAGCACCTTCATGTCTTCCACGCTGTCAATCGCGACCCCGGCCTTGCCGACATCGCCGACCACCCGGGGGTGGTAGCTGTCATAGCCGCGATGGGTCGCCAGATCGAAGGCGACAGAGATTCCGGTTTGCCCGCCCGCCAGTGCCGTGCGGTAAAACGCGTTGCTTTCCGCAGCGGTGGAAAAACCGGCATATTGCCGGATCGTCCAGGGCCGGCCGGCATACATCGTGGCGCGGATGCCCCGGACAAAGGGGGCCTCGCCCGGTACCCCGCCGATATGCGGCAGGTCACGGGTATCAGCGGCGGTATAGAGCGGTTTGACAGCGATACCTTCCAGCGTCTGCCAATTCAGGCTGGCCGGGTCGGCACCGCGCAGGTCGTTGCGGGCGTTTTCAGCCCATGCTTGCATCCGCTGTTCCTCGTCGGTCATCAAAGCTTCCCTTCCGGCCCCGCGATGGTCCCACTGTCCGCGCTGTAGCATGGCGCGCGCCGTGCGCCGATGCAACTGCCACACACCCCCTGTTTATCACCCGGCCTTCCGCCTATATCTGGGGCGGAAGAGGTGTCGTGATGCTGCGTCGGACCCTGGTTATCACGGCTGTTCTGGCGCTGGCACCGGCATTCGCACCGGCTGGCCCTGCCACAGCCGCTGATGCTGCCCCGCCCCTGGTCACCCTGCCTGCCGAAGGGTTGGATCTGAGCCAGTTCCAGTGGAAAAACCGCCTGATCGTGGTGTTTGCCGATACCGATGCCGATCCGGCGTTTGGCGAACAACTGTCGCTGCTGGCCGAAGACCCCGGTGCCTTGAGCGAGCGCGATGTGCTGGTGGTGACCGACAGCCTGCCAAAGCCCGCCAGCCCGGCCCGCGCCAAACTGCGCCCGCATGGATTTTCGCTGATCTGGATCGACAAGGACGGCGCGGTGCGGTTTCGCAAGGCAAGCCCCTGGACCGTGCGCGAACTGACCCAGGCGATCGACAAGACACCGCTGCGGTTGCAGGAACTGGCGGACCGCCAAGACCGGTGATCCGCGCCGGTGATCTGCGCCGGTGATCCGCCGCCAGCCGCCTATTCAAACTGCCGCCTGTTCAAACTGCCGCCTATTCAAACTCCAGGATCACCTCATCGACCTTCAGGCTCACCCCGGCGGCGACGTTGATCTTGCCCACCACGCCACCGCGTTCGGCGCGCAGGATGTTTTCCATCTTCATCGCTTCCACCGTTGCCAGTGCCTGGCCTTGCTGCACCGCGTCGCCCACCGCCACAAACAGGCTGACCAACAGCCCCGGCATCGGGCACAGCAGCAGCTTCGACATGTCGGGCGGCAGCTTTTGCGGCATCATCGCCGCCAGTTCGGCCTGACGCGGTGAGCGGACCACGATCTTCAGGTCCGCACCGCGATAGCGCAGCCGGGCACCGCCGCGGATGAAGTTGACCTTGACCACCATGGCCACGCCACCCACGGTGCCGTGCAGCAGGGTCTGGCCCAGATGCCAGGAGGTCTCGACCCGCAGGCTGTCGCCGCCGTCAAAGCTGACATCGGTACCACCCGGCCCTTCCACCACAGTCACCGCATAGCTATGAGGGCCGAGGCTCACGACCCAATCCGGGGCGATCCGGCGCCGATGATGCGCCATGGTGCCGGAAATTTGCGCCGCCCGCGCCTCTTTGCGCAGCTTCACATGTGCCGCCACCGCCGCCAGCCGCCGCAGCGTGGCCTCATCCGGGGTCACCCCCTGAAAGCCATCCGGATATTCCTCGGCGATGAAGGCGGTGGTGATATTGCCGGCGCGAAAGCGGGCATGGCCCATCACCGCCGACAGGAACGGCAGGTTGTGGCCGATGCCTTCGACCTCAAAAGCGTCCAGTGCGTTCAGCATGCCATCGATCGCGGCGGCCCGGGTCGGGGCCCAGGTGCATAGTTTGGCGACCATCGGGTCATAATGGATCGATATTTCGCCACCCTCAAACACCCCGGTATCATTGCGCACCGCCTGGGTGGCATCCGCACTTTCCACCGGCGGCCGGTAGCGGGTCAGCCGCCCGGTCGAGGGCAGAAAGTTGCGGTACGGGTCTTCGGCATACAGCCGCGATTCCATCGCCCAGCCGTTCAGCCTGATATCGCCCTGGGTCATCGGCAGCGGCTCGCCATTGGCGACCCGGATCATCTGTTCCACGATGTCGATGCCCGTTACCAGTTCGGTGACCGGATGTTCGACCTGCAGCCTTGTGTTCATTTCCAGAAAGTAGAAATTGCGCGCCCCGTCCACGATGAATTCCACGGTTCCGGCGCTGGTGTAACCCACGGCCTTGGCCAGTGCCACGGCCTGTTCCCCCATCGCCTTGCGGGTGGCGTCATCCAGAAACGGCGATGGCGCTTCTTCGATGACTTTCTGGTTGCGCCGCTGGATCGAACATTCGCGTTCACCCAGATACAGGCAGGTGCCGTGGCTGTCGCCCAACACCTGAATCTCGATATGGCGCGGCTGGGTGATGAATTTCTCGATGAATATCCGGTCATCGCCGAAACTGGCGGCGGCTTCGTTCTTGCTGCTTTGAAAGCCTTCGCGCGCTTCGGCATCATTGTACGCGATCCGCATCCCCTTGCCGCCACCGCCCGCACTGGCCTTGATCATCACCGGATAGCCGATCGACCCGGCAATCCGAACCGCCTCCTCGGCATCGGCAATCAGCCCCATATGGCCGGGCACCGTGGAAACCCCGGCCGCCATCGCCAGCTTTTTCGAGGTGATCTTGTCGCCCATCGCCTCGATAGCCGAAGCGGGAGGCCCGATAAAGGCGACCCCGGCCGCTTCCAGTGCCTGGGCAAACAGCCGGTTTTCCGACAGAAAGCCATAGCCCGGATGCACCGCCTGTGCCCCGCTTTCCCGCACCGCCGCCATGATCCGGTCAATCACGATATAGGATTGCGCTGCAGGGGCGGGGCCGATGTGAATGGCTTCATCCGCCATCGTCACATGCAAGGCCCCCCGGTCGGCATCGGAATAGACCGCCACAGTGGCAATCCCCATCCGCCGCGCCGTCTTGATGACACGACAGGCGATTTCGCCGCGGTTGGCGATCAGGATTTTCTGGAACATCGGTGCCCCCCTTGGCCGACTTTTGCCGCTGCCCGGTGCAGATCGGGATGGTCAAAGGGCCACCCGGGGACTACCCCGGATGGCCCTGATGCAGGTTGTCCGCAAGCGGCGGTGTGGCGCAGTGTTAGCGGCACATCCCCTGATCGGCGGCAACGGCACCCGCGACACCGCCGACAATCGCGCTTTCGGCGATATTGTTGTCCGACACCGCCCCAAGGGCGGCACCGGCAAGGGCACCCAGCCCGGCACAGTTGGAATTCACCGGGCCATTGCAGGCAGCCAGCGTCACAGTCACGGCGATCAGACCCGCCAGTTTCAAAAGTTTCATGTACTCGGCCTCCAGATGTTTTGTTTGAAGGTGACCTATCCGGGCTTTGTCCGGTAAGGTCAAAGCCCTTTTCGCCCCGAAGTGCGCAATGGGCAAAACCCCGCGCACCTGCCAGATGAAAAATCGGCCTGACCGATGATAGGTCAGGCCGAAGGATAGGGGAAGGGTAACGGTCTTGACAATCCGGGAGCAGCCGGGGCAGTGCCCGACCGTCCCGCCCCGGTACGATGCCCGGTTGCTGCGCTGGCACCAAGCAATGGTTTACCAAACCGTCAAGCTGAGCGGTTGTTTGCCACTTCGCCAAAGGGTTGCGCGAAAACATGCCTAGTCCCCCATGCTCAATCGCCGATTTCTAGTCGCCGTCATCGGCGTCGTCTTCCGGGTCCTGATACAGGGCGGCAGCGGCGAACACCTCGGGAAAGGCGGCTTCGGCCCGGTTGACATCGATGCGCAGCAAAGCCTCGTAGCTGGCGGGGTCAAACGGGTCTTCGGCAGCGATCACTTCGCGGCCCAGCAGCCACGACAGCCGCCCGGCATCCAGATTGCCCCGTTCAAACGGCTCTGCGCCGAAATGGTGCCACAGCGCCGCCAGAAACCCGGCATCGGCGCGTTTGTCGGCGGGGCGGCGGTCGGCATAGCGCGGGCGCATGGTCAGGGGTGTCGGCCCTGCCTTGCGGTTTTCGCGGCGGATGACAAACTGGAAGTCGGTGCCGGGCAGACGGCCCGGAAAGCCACGGTGTTTCAGCATGGGTGAAACACTCCGCAGGCTTGTTTGAGGCAGGTGGGTCGGCTTGGGGCGGGCATGGCCCGCCCCACCGTTCTATCAGTATTTGCTGAGAACCGGCTCGGCAACCACCGGGGTTTCAACGAAAATGACTTCTTCGGCTTTCTTGGCACATGCGGCGACAAACGCCACCAGGCAAAGCGCCAATGCGATCTTGCTGCTCTTCGACATCCACTGCTCCTGTTTTGATTGGAAGACGCAAAACGGCCTTTTGCCGCCCCCGCCTTCAGGTCTGAGATACTGGCCACTTGGGTGTAACCAACATGAACTTTACCCGATAACGTTTCGAAAAGACACGCAATACCGGCCAAACACCCGGATTGTGGCAGCAAAGCCTCAAGTGAGGGTTTGGATGAAGGACCAACCGCAACATATCGTGGTTCCATCAAAATCCCTCCAAGATACAGTTTCCGTCTGCCACCCGGTAAGCCTCGAACACCTGTGTCACGTCCGGGTTGGTTTCGCCAAACCGGATCGGTTCGGATGACAGCGAAATCACCGCCTGATCGGCAGGCTTGCCCGCTTTGGCAATGGCAGGCAAGACGACATCGCGGCACAACCCTGCCAGATCGGCCCCGACCAGATCAAAATCCAGATCAGCCCCCGCCAGCCCCGGCACCACAAAGCGGAACCGCACCCAGATCTCGACCGGGGCACTTTGCGGCTCCCACCGGGTTTCGGTCAGGGTGGCGGCAAGGCCCGACGGCAGGGTGACCGGCAGCTCCTGCGCCGCAACCCGGGTGGCGCACAGACCGCACAGACCGCACAGGGCCAACAGGCTACAGCGGGATATTGTCATGCTTCTTCCAAGGATTGCTCAGCTTCTTGCCGCGCAGCGAGGCAAAGGCCCGGGTCACCCTGCGCCGGGTCGAATGCGGCATGATCACCTCGTCGACAAAGCCCTTTTCGGCGGCGACAAACGGGTTGGCAAACCGCGCCTCGTAATCCTTGGCCCGCTCGGCAATCCGCGCCGGGTCGCCCAACTCGCTGCGGTACAGAATTTCCACCGCCCCCCTGGCCCCCATCACCGCAATCTCCGCCGTCGGCCAGGCATAGTTGAAATCGCCGCGCAGATGTTTGGATGCCATCACGTCATAGGCGCCGCCATAGGCCTTGCGGGTGATCACCGTCACCTTCGGTACCGTGGCTTCACCGTAAGCAAACAGCAGTTTCGCCCCGTGCTTGATCACCCCGCCATGTTCCTGCGCCGTTCCCGGCATGAAGCCCGGTACATCGACCAGGGTCAGGATCGGAATCTCGAAGGCATCGCAAAACCGCACGAACCGCGCCGCCTTGCGGCTCGAGTCGATATCCAGACATCCGGCCAGCACCGTCGGCTGGTTGGCCACAACGCCAACGGTTGACCCTTCCAGCCGGATGAAGCCCACGATGATGTTGCGGGCAAACTCTTCCTGTATCTCGAAAAAGTCCGCCTCATCCGCCAGCTTCAGGATCAGTTCCTTCATGTCATAGGGCTGGTTCGGATTGTCCGGGATCAATGTATCCAGACTGGGTTCGACCCGCGCCGGATCATCGAAAAACGGCCGGACGGGGGGCTTTTCCCGGTTGGACAGCGGCAGAAAATCCACCAGCCGCCGCACCTCCATCAAGGCTTCGGCATCGTCGGCAAAGGCACCATCGGCGACCGACGATTTGGTGGTGTGGGTCCGTGCCCCGCCCAGATCCTCGGCGCTGACCACTTCGTTGGTCACGGTTTTCACCACATCGGGGCCGGTGACGAACATGTAGCTGGTGTCGCGCACCATGAAGATGAAGTCGGTCATTGCCGGGCTGTAGACTGCCCCCCCGGCACAGGGCCCCATGATCAGACTGATCTGCGGCACCACGCCCGACGCCAGGATGTTGCGCTGAAACACATCGGCATAGCCTGCCAGCGATGCAACCCCTTCCTGAATCCGCGCCCCACCGCTGTCATTGATGCCGATCACCGGTGCCCCGTTCTGCATCGCCATATCCATGATCTTGCAGATCTTTTTCGCATGGGTTTCCGACAGCGACCCGCCAAACACCGTGAAATCCTGGCTGAACAGATAGACGATCCGGCCGTTGACGGTGCCCCAGCCGGTCACCACCCCGTCGCCTGCGGGCCTGGAAGCCTCCATCCCGAAATCGGTGCAGCGGTGGGTCACGAACATGTCGAACTCTTCGAATGAGCCTTCGTCCAGCAGCAGTTCCACCCGTTCGCGTGCTGTCAGCTTGCCCTTGGCATGCTGGGCTGCCACCCGCGCCGCGCCGCCCCCGGCCCGCGCCTCGCTGCGCCGCGCCGCCAATTGATCCAGAATGTCCTTCATCGCCCCTCCGCCGCCCCGGGTCCGGGGCCTGTGCTTCAGCTTATGGCCCTTTGCCTGCAAGGGGAAACGGCTTTTGCGTCCTCAGGTCACCTGACGGGCACCCCTGCCTGCTCCGGCCCTTGGCCCAACCCTGTTCCATACCGCCCCAATCCCAATCAGGTGCGCCCGGCCCGCCATTCCCGTTCCGGTCCTGCCGATCGGCCGCCGGATCGCCTGCTGCCTGATCAGGGCCGGTGCCTGATGAGGGCCGGTGCGTGATGAGGGCCGGTGCGTGATGAGGGCCGGTGCCTGATAGGGCGCTTTGAAGGTCAAGGCAGCTCCGCTGGTGCGGTTGATCGGGGCAGTTGGTTCTTTGCGCTGATTGACTATATCCTGCAGGTGCCCGCCAACCGCATCGGCGATAGTCAGGTCTCGGCGGCGGACCTGAAAACCATGCACAAAGTGATCACCCTGACGGTTTTGCCGTCTTCTCCGTAACCGACCTGAAAGAACCGATGTCATGAAACCCCACCGTCGTTTTTGGCTTTATCGCCTTTGGTGCCTGTTTCATCTTTCACAAATCGGCCCGTTTCACGACGCCCCGGCTTTTTCTTTGCCGAAATACTCCGGGGTGCGGGGCAGCGCCCTGCGGACCTCCCGACAGACCCAACCGGCAAAGGCGTGCAGATGACCCCCCCACCGCTTGGCCATCCACCAGCCCGCTTGCTGGATCGCGCCACCCCACCCCATATCACCACCCTGGTGCTGCTGACCGGTCTGTCGGCGCTGACGATGAACATCTTTCTGCCGTCGCTGCCGAACATGACCCGCTATTTCCAGACCGACTATGCGGTGATGCAACTGTCGGTATCGCTGTACCTCGGGCTGAATGCGCTGTTGCAACTGGTGATCGGCCCGCTGTCAGACCGCTTTGGCCGCCGCCCGGTGATGCTGGCTTCGCTGGTGCTGTTCATCCTCGCCACCCTTGGCACCCTGATGGCCGGTTCGGCACTGGTGTTCCTGATCTGCCGCATGGGGCAAAGCTTTGTGGCGGCGGCGATGGTGCTCAGCCGTGCGGTGGTGCGTGATACCGTGGCGCAGAACGAGGCGGCATCCAAGATCGGCTATATCACCATGGGCATGGCGGTGGTGCCAATGCTGGGGCCGATGCTGGGCGGTGTGCTGGATCAGGCGTTCGGCTGGCAAGCGTCGTTTGTGGTGATGCTGGTGGCGGGGCTGGTGCTGCTGGCGCTGACCTGGGCCGACATGGGGGAAACCAATGCCCAGGTCCGCAAAGGCACCCGCTCTGCCATCAAGGGCTATGGCCAACTGCTGGCATCGCCGCGCTTCTGGGGCTATTGCGGGGCTGCGGCTTTTGCTTCGGGGGCGTTTTTTGCCTATCTGGGCGGGGCACCGTTTCTGGGAACCGAGCTGTTTCACCTGTCGCCGGCGATGCTGGGCTTTTACTTCGGGGCACCGGCGGTGGGCTATGCCGTGGGCAATTTCCTGTCAGGCCGGTTTTCAGCGCGGGTCGGTGTCAACCGCATGGTGCTGGCGGGAACCCTGATCAACCTCGGTGGCCTGACCCTGCTTATTCTGATTGATCTGGCGGGTCTGGCGCAGGCGGCGCTGTTCTTCGGTTTCTTTTCCACCATTGGTCTGGGCAATGGGCTGGTGCTGCCCAATGCCACGGCGGGGATGCTGTCGGTGCGCCCGCATCTGGCGGGGACCGCGTCCGGTCTGGGGGGGGCAATGATGATCGGCGGCGGTGCGGCGCTGTCGGCGCTGACCGGGGCGGTGCTTGGCCCCGGGTCCGGTGCGATGCCTTTGTTGCTCATCATGGAAGTGACGTCCCTCGCCGCGGTTGCCTCGATCCTGCTGGTGATGGCCCGTGCCCGCGCCATCGGGGCCTGACCGGGTCGGTGCGGGAGGCCGGCTTTTCCCCCTTTACCGATGCGGTTCCGGCCGCTATCCCGGCCTGAACCCGCCCTTGCAAGTTGTGCCATGGAAACCACCGGAACCCGCCGCCTGTTTGCCCAGCCCGATGCCCTGCACCGGGTCCTGAACAGTGCCGCCGCCCTGCGGGCCTGCCTGCCGAAATGCGACACGATCGCCGGGTCGATCGCAACCGGCTATGATTTCGCGGTGTCGCGCAAAATCGGCCCGCTCGGCGTGACCTTTCGCGGCCGTATCACCTTTGCGCGTACCGCCGAGACGCAGGACTATGTGATGGAAATCGCCGGTTCAAGCCGCCTGACCGGTCAGATCACGGCGCGGCTGATCCTGGCGCTGACCCCGCGCCAGCGCACCACCCTGATGAATTTTCAGGCAACGATGGACCCTTCGGCCATCGTCAAACTGGTCGGGGCAGAGCGGGTGGAGCGCGCCTTTGCCGCCGGGGTCGGATCGTTCGCCGACCGGCTGAAAGCAGCCGTCGAACTGTAAAAGCCCCCGATGCCCAGATCCGGCATCAGATCCGGCATCAGATCCGGCTTCAGATCCGGCTTCAGATCGGGGTTCAGATCGGGGTTCAGAGGTCCGGCGCACGATGCAGGATCACCGGCACCACCAGATCCTCTTCATCCAGCAGATGCCGGTTGATAAAGCGGTCAAACCCGGCTGTCAGGGTCAACAGTGCCCCTGCCGCAGTTCTGCCGTCGGGTGATGCCGCTGCCAGATGACGCAGCATGGCGTTGGTGGCATCAGCCATCCGGTGAATATGGAGATCCAACGCCTGGTGATCGGCATCCAGCAGGTCAAACCCCCTGGCCAGCCGTGGCTCTGCGGCTGCCAGCAGCGGGAAATAATGCTGGTCTTCGATCTGATGATGCCCCTGCAGATCGCCGAGCAACCCGCCGACGGCCCGGCTGCTTTGCCCGGCAAAGCGCCGATGGTCCACTGACCCGTCCAGAAACGCCTCGGTACTCTGGCGAATGTCGGCCAGCATGGCGCGAAACCCCAGGTGCCGGTCCAGCCAGAACCGGGTCAGGGCATCAAAGTTCCGGTGGCTTTGCCACAGATCGCGCGGATAGTCGTTCACCAGAATCCGCAAGGCGTCGGGCAGACCTTGCCGGGTTTCCAAACTCATGGCACGCCCCCTGTTTTACTCCAGTTCATCTGCACCGCAGTCTGGCTGCATGTCCAGCGTGCTGGCCAGCAAAAGGCCTGAGGCTTCCCGCAAGACTGGTGAGTGGCATGCGGACCGATGCCAAGTGTCGAATGATCGAACTGAACCATTCAGGATCATTGCAACCCAGAGCCCGCAGCATTTCCGTTATATCGGGTGACCGGCGACGCCCGGTCCAGTACGGGCCGGAAACGACGGCAATGGCCCAAACCTTCAGTGGACCCTTGCTGAATGTCACCCGTTTCTGTCAGCCCTTAAACGTTGGCATGGCTTCAAGTTCTGCCTTGGTCTTGGTCAGATAGACCCGCACATCGTCGCCCGCCTCGTTGCGCAGGATATCGATATCCGTCAGTTCAAGGGCTACATGCTTTTCGCCCATCCCCAGAAAGCCGCCCACATCGATGATCGTTTGGGTGACTTGGCCATCCTCAGACAGAACCAAAGTGCCAACTTCGCCGATGACCACATCGTTGGCGTCAAACACTTTTGCGCCTGTCAGCTTTTCCGCTGTCAGGTAGTCGGCTTCGGCCGCCATATATCCGTCGCGGGCAATCGGTTCCCGCATGGGAGTCTCCTCTGCGTTAACGGTAGCAGCAGCAGGGTCCGCCATGGTTTCGCCCGTTGCCTGGCCGATGTCACCCATCATGTAGTCCGGCGCGGCTTCAAGATCGGCGCGGGCGGCAGTCATGACAAGAAAGAAATCCTCTGGGGCGTCATTGGTTGAAGTGTCGCTGACAAATTTGATCGCATCCATGCTGACAGCAACCTGCCGCTCTCCCATACCGAGAAAGCCGCCGATATCGACCAGAACCGCTTCAACGCTTCCGTCGCGTGACAGGATCACGTCATTGATCTCGCCGATGTCATTCCAGCCCTGCTGCATGCCTTCATACTCGGTTGCATCAAATGTGGCTTCGGTTGCATAGACCCGCATGCCGATGAACTTGGATGCACGGAGCTCCATGGCATCGGCAGCGTCGCGGAACATCCCGGGGGCTGTGGCGTCCTGCGCCATGGCAACACCACTCAGCCCGGCCAGAATGGCCGTTGTAAGCATCAGTTTTCTCATGATCGTCTCCTGAACTTGCTATCGCGTGCGCTTTTGATACGCATGTCAGTCAAACGACCGGCGGCCCGCAAGGTTCCCGAAAAGTGAGCCGATTTAGCGTTGTTCCAGAAACTGGCGATGTTTCGCCAGCATCTTCGGCAAGACAGGGCCCGATGAAAGCCGTTGCCTGTTTGGCGGGCCCAACCGGTCCTGCGGTATCGCGGCAAAGCGGTCCGGGGGTCAGATCCTCCAGGGTTTTGCAACACCTGCCGCCGGAATGTCGGCGTCCGGCAAATCTGGCGTACCCAACTGGGTTCATTCCGCGCCAACGCTGGTGGCGAACCTTGGTGAACCAAACCGGTGATCCTGTGACCGCCCCGCCACCCGGTCAGCGCTGCGCGCGTTGCCAGTCCGGGTTGATCCAGGGCTCGGCGTTGCTCGGCGGCAACGGGGTGCGGCCCAACAGGTGATCTGCCGCCTTTTCCCCCACCATGATCGAGGGCGCATTCAGATTGCCATTGGTCACCCGCGGGAAAATCGAGCTGTCGGCAACCCGCAGCCCCTCGACCCCGATCACCCGGCAGTCCGGGTCCACCACCGCCAAGGGGTCATCGCGCCGCCCGATCCGCGCGGTGCCACAGGGGTGATAGGCGCTTTCGGCATGGTCGCGGATGAAACTGTCCAGATCCGCATCGCTGACCAGATCAGCCCCCGGTTGCAACTCTGCCTTTACATGCGGCTTGAAGGCGTTCTGGGCAAAGATTTCCCGGGTCAGCCGGATGCATTGGCGGAACTCCAGCCAGTCGTCAGGGTGGCTCATGTAGTTGAACCTTATCACCGGCGCCGCCGCCGGGTCCGCTGAGCGCAACGTCACCGACCCGCGCGATTTTGACCGCATCGGCCCGACATGCGCCTGAAACCCGTGGCCAGCCACCGAGGCGCGGCCATCATAGCGCACGGCGATCGGCAGGAAATGGTACTGGATATCGGGATAATCCACCCCGGCGCGCGACCGGATGAAGGCGCAGCTTTCAAACTGGTTCGATGCCCCCAGCCCGCGCCCGGTAAGCAGCCACTGCGCCCCGATCGCCGCTTTGCCCCACAGGTTCCAGTGTTTGTACAGGGTGATCGGCTGCAAACTGGAAAACTGCATGTAAATCTCCAGATGATCCTGCAGGTTGGCACCGACACCGGGCCGGTGCGCCACCACGGGGATGCCATGCGCCGCCAGATGCGCCGCGTCACCGATACCCGACAGCAGCAGCAGCTTCGGGGTGTTGATGCTCGATGCCGCCAACACCACTTCGCGCCGCGCCGCAATCACCTCTTTGCTGCCGCCCCGGTCCACAGCAACCCCGGTGGCGCGCCCCCCGGCGATCACCACCCGCTCGGCCAATGCCCGCACCAGGGTAACGCGGCCGGTCTTTTGTGCCGGCCGCAGATAGGCATTGGCGGCGGACCAGCGCCGCCCGCGCCAGATCGTCGCCTCCATCGGGCCAAAGCCTTCCTGTTGGCGGCCGTTGTAGTCGGCGGTGACCGGGTACCCGGCTTCGCGGCCCGCATCGACAAAGGCCTGAAACAGCGGGTTGGCGCGCGGACCACGGGTGATGTGCAGCGGCCCGTCGCTGCCGCGCCAGCTGCTGGAGCGCCGCCCCGGTTTCAGCGCATCGACGGCACCGCCATGCCAATGTTCCATCCGGCGGAAATAGGGCAGCACATCGGAATAGCCCCATCCCGCAGCACCGCTTTCCGCCCAATGGTCGAAATCGCGGGCATGGCCCCGCACATAAACCATGCCGTTGATCGAGGATGACCCGCCGATCACCTTGCCCCGCGGTGTCGCCAACTGGCGGTTGCCAAGCTGCGGCTCCGGCTCGGTCTGAAACCCCCAGTCATACAGGCTCATGTTCATCGGATAGCTCAGCGCCGCCGGCATCTGGATGAAAGGGCCGGCATCAGAGCCGCCATGTTCGATCACAATCACCGAAGACCCGGCCTCGGCCAGCCGGTAGGCCATGGCGCAACCGGCAGACCCGGCCCCCACAATCACGAAATCCGCTTCCATCCTGGTCCTGTTCCGGGCCTTTCACCCTGTGCAGACGCCACAGCGTCCGACATTTTCGAGGTCTGCCCCACCAGCCAATGACATCAGGCCTGTTGCCTTTGCGCCGCACAGCGGCGCCGGGCCCAACGGGATGAGCCACCCTTGTGGCGAATACGGGCGGGAGCCCTGCGCCCGGGTGCCGCTGAGGGCGTGACCGGCAACCGGCCGCGCCGTCACGGCTGCTCCCGGGTCTGGGCATCGATATAGGCCAGTACCGTTCCCGCTGCGGCGCGGCCATCGGGTGAGGTGTCAGACAGCGCTTCGCGGATATACAGCCCGTCGATCATCGCCCCGATGCCCCGGGCCACTTCACCGGCCCGCACCGGGCCAAGCCCGTGCAATTCATGCACCAGATTGGATTGCAGCCGCCGCTGATAGACCCGGAGCAGCCGCCGCGCCTCTGGCAGCACCTGCGCCAGCACATAAAAATTCAACCAGGCCGCCACCACTTCATGCCGGAAGTTGCCGCTGGAAAAACTGGCGCGGATCACCGCGTTCAGCCGCCCGCGCGGACCTTCGGCAGCGGCCAGCGCCCCGCGCACCTCTGCCCCATAAAGCCGCAGGATATGGCGCATCGCCGCCAGAAACATCTGTTCCTTTGAGCCGAAATAATGGTGCGCCAGCCCGCTCGACATACCGGCGCGGCGCGCGATCTGCGCCACCGTCACATCCAGCGATCCCGCCTGTCCGACCTCTGCAATCGTGGCTTTCACCAGCGCCGCTCTGCGGATCGGCTCCATCCCCAGTTTTGGCATGTTGACCTTGTGATAAAACTCTTGCCAAACTGTGGTATCTGCAAGTTTATTGACTCGTCAATCAACAAAAAACGGGAGACGCCATGACCAACCTGAGAACTGCCCTCATCACCACCACAGCTCTGCTGCTGGTTGGGCCCGCCCTTGTCGCACCCGCCTTTGCCGCAGGCTGCGACAAGGTGGTGTTTTCCGATGTCGGCTGGACCGACATCACCGCCACCACCGCCGCCACCAGCCTGGTGTTGCAGGCGCTGGGCTATGACACCGAAACCAAACTGCTGTCGGTTCCGGTGACCTATACCGGTCTGGCTGGCGGCGATGTCGATGTGTTCCTTGGCAACTGGATGCCGACGATGGAGGCCGACATTGCCCCCTACCGCGACGCCAAAACCGTCGATACCGTCGCCGAAAACCTCAAAGGCACCCAATATACCCTGGCCACCAACGCCGCCGGTGCCGCCCTTGGCATCAAAAGCTTTGCCGATCTGGCCGCCAACTCGGACGCGCTGGACGGCAAGATTTACGGCATCGAACCGGGCAATGACGGCAACCGGCTGATTCTCGACCGCATCACCGCCGACGATTTCGGGATGGGCGGCTTTGAACTGGTCGAAAGCTCGGAACAGGGGATGCTGGCCCAGGCCACCAGTCTGGACGGTGACGGCAAACCGGTGGTGTTCCTCGGCTGGGCACCGCATCCGATGAATGCGGCGATGCAACTGACCTATCTGACCGGGGGTGAAGACTGGTTTGGCGCCGAAGGCAGCGTTCATACCAACACCCGTGCCGGTTACGTGGCCGAATGTCCCAATACCGGCAAACTCTTGACCAACCTCAGCTTCACCCTGGGAATGGAGAATGAGATCATGGCGGCGATCCTGAACGACGGCGCCGATGCGACCGATGCCGCCAAGGCATGGTTGGCCGCCAACCCCACCACCTGGGAAGCCTGGCTGGACGGTGTCACCACCAAAGACGGTGGCGACGCCAAAGCCGCAGTGGCAGCCGCCCTGCAATAGTCAAACCCAAGGCCCCGGAAATGTTCCGGGGCCTTTTGCTTCCAGAAACAGCAGGCACCGATGGATTGGCTGACAGAGAACAAGATCCCGGTCGGCAAAGCTGCCAAGGCGATCTTTGGCTGGATGAACGAGAACCTTGGCGGGCTGTTTGACGCCATTTCAGCGGTGATGGATTGGCTGATTGCCGGGATCCTGTGGCTGTTGCAGGCGCCGCATCCGTTTGTGGTGATTGCCGTGTTTCTGGCGCTGACCTGGGTGTTGCAACGCAACTGGAAAGTTTGCCTTGGGGTTCTGCTGGGCTTTCTGTTCATCCTGAACCAAGGCTATTGGGAAGAAACCACCGAAAGCCTGACGCTGATCCTGTCGTCCTGTGTCGTCTGCATGGGGCTGGGGGTGCCGATCGGCATCGCCACCGCTCACCGCCCCCGGCTTTATGCCGCGATGGTGCCGGTGCTGGATCTGATGCAGACCCTGCCGACCTTTGTCTATCTGATCCCCGCGATCGTGTTTTTCGGCCTTGGCGCGGTGCCGGGGCTGATCGCCACCGTGATCTTCGTGTTGCCTGCCCCGATCCGCCTGACCCACTTGGGGGTGTCATCGACCCCGGTGGCGCTGCTGGAAGCGGCAACCGCCTTTGGGGCCACCCCGAAGCAACGGCTGTGGAAGGTCGAACTGCCCTATGCTTTCCCGCAGATCATGGCGGGTCTGAACCAGACCATCATGCTGTCGCTGTCGATGGTGGTGATTGCCGCATTGGTGGGGGCCAACGGGCTGGGGGTGCCGGTGGTGCGGGCGCTCAATTCGGTGAACACCGCGCTTGGCTTCGAGAGCGGCTTCATCATCGTGGTGGTTGCCATCCTGCTGGACCGCATGCTCAGGGTTACCCGCAAATGAACGCCCCAATGAACGCTGTAGAGTTCGACGCCGTCAACATCGTGTTTGGCGACCAGCCGGCGCAGGCCCTGCCGCTGATGGATCAGGGGCAAAGCCGTGCCGAGATTCAGAAATCCACCGCGCAGGTGCTGGGGGTGCACAACTGCAGCCTGACGGTCGGCAATGGCGAGATACTGGTGCTGATGGGCCTGTCCGGCTCTGGCAAATCCACGCTTCTGCGCGCGGTCAACGGGCTGAACCCGGTGTGCCGGGGTGAGGTGCGGGTGCTCGATGGCACCAGGATGACCTCTGTCACCCATGCCGATGCCGCCACCCTGCGCCGGTTGCGGCTGACCACCATCGCCATGGTGTTTCAGCAGTTCGGCCTGTTGCCCTGGCGCTCGGTGCGCGAAAACGTCGGCCTTGGGCTGGAACTGGCCGGGATCGAAGATGCGCCCCGCCGCGAACGGGTGGAAACCCAGCTGGCGCTGGTCGGGCTGTCACAGTGGGCCGACCGCAAGGTCGGTGAACTCAGCGGTGGCATGCAGCAGCGCGTGGGTCTGGCCCGCGCCTTTGTCACCGATGCGCCGATCCTGCTGATGGATGAGCCGTTTTCGGCGCTGGATCCGCTGATCCGGGCCCGGTTGCAGGATGAACTGCTGGATCTGCAGGACAAGTTGAAACGCACCATCGTCTTTGTCAGCCATGATCTGGACGAGGCGTTCAAACTGGGTGACCGTATCGCGCTGATGGAGGGGGGGCGCATCGTGCAATGCGGCACCGCACGCGAGATATTCTCCAACCCGGTGTCGGATTATGTCGCCGATTTCGTCAATCACATGAACCCGCTGGCGGTTCTGACCGCCCGCGATGCCCTGATCACCGCACCGACCGATATCCAATCCAGCGGCACCACCACTGCCGATACCCCGATCCGCGATGTAATGGCGCAACTGACCGGGCCGACCCGGGGGCTGACGGTGACCGAAGCGGGCCAGACCATCGGGATGATCACCCGCGAAGCGGTGCTGGCGCGGCTGCTGAACCCGCGCGGCTAGGCGGTTTGGAGCTGCAAGACAGGGTGAGTATTTGAACGAAAAACAAGCGCGGCCAAAGGGTTATGGCCCCCCTGTAGCGGCACCCAGCGCTGCCCGCCGCTGGGCCAGGCTTTCGCGCCATGTCAGCAGCGAAATCGCCACGATGATGATGGCGCCACCCAGCAGCACATAGGGGTCGACGCTTTCGCCAAACACCGCCACCCCCAGGATCGTGGCCCAGACCAGATTGAGAAAGGTGACAGGCTGCGTCACCGACAAGGGGGCGGCGACAAAGGCGCGGGTCATGCAATAATGGCCGACGGTGGCGAAAAGTGCCACCAGGGCGATCCAGCCCAGTTGCACCAGGCTGACCGGCACCCAGACCCACAGGGCAAACGGCAACAGCCCCAATGCCACGCTGGCGGTCATCAGGGCCACGATCAGCGCCGGGTCGGCAAAGGCGCTGAGCCGCTTGACACAGAGATAACTGCCGGCAAAACACACCGCCGCCCCCAGTTGCGCCAGATGGCCGGCACTGATCTCGCGCAATCCCGGGCGCAGGATCACCAGTGCCCCGACCAGTGCCGCCAGCGTCGCCAGCAGCCGCCGCCCGGCCATGGCTTCGCCAAAGATCAGCACGCCGCCGATGGTGACACAGACCGGGTTCAGATAGCCGATGGCGGTCACCTCGGCGACCGGCAGCCGCGCCATGGCATAGAACCACAGCACCACCGCCAGAGTGTGACACAGCGCCCGCACCAGAAACAGACCCGCCGCACCTTGCGGAAACCCGGCAAACCGCGCCCGCCGCAGCAGTCGCGGCAGGATCGGTGCCAGCAACACCAGCCCCCAGCCAAAGCGCAGAAACGCCGATTGTGCCGCCGGCAGATCCGTACCCAGATACCGCACAATGCCGGTGACCCCGACAAAGCACAGGCCGGAGGCCAGCATCCACAGGACCCCGTGCAGGGGGCGGGTGCCGATAGGGCGATGGGATCGGATTGCGGCGGGTGCAGACATGGCGGCACCAGACCCTATGGCCGCCGCCAACGCAAGGTCATCGCCAAGGCAAGCTCATCGCCACAGCAACCCCGCCGCAATCGCCCACATCACCAGCCCGACAGCCAGATCCAGCAGCCGTCCGGCGGCAGGGCGGGCAAACAGCGGGGCCAGGTAGCGGGAACCGTAGCCGAGGGCGAAAAAGAATGCGAAAGACGCGGTGACAGCACCGGCACCAAAGCTGAGCCCCTGCCCCGGATAGTGCGCCGCAACCGATCCCAGCAGCACCACGGTATCGAGATAGACATGCGGGTTCGCCCAGGTGAGCGCCAGACAGGCCGCCAGTACCGGTGCCAGCGCCGTTTTCCCGGCGGAGGCCGCAGCCAGCATCCCCTGCCCACGCCATGCGCTGTAAAAGCTGCGCCCGCCATAGGCCAGCAGGAACGCCACACCGCCCCAGCGCAGCACGCCACCGACCCAGGGTGCGGCCTCGACCAGACGACCAAACCCGCCGATCCCCGCCGCTATCAGCAGCGCATCCGACAGGGCGCAGGTCAGGCACACGGCAAAGACATGGCTGCGCGCAATGCCCTGGCGCAACACAAAGGCATTCTGCGCCCCGATGGCGAGGATCAGGCTCAGCCCCAGCGAAAATCCGGGCCACAGGGCGGTTGGCATGGTGGCACCCTCACAGTCCGAAAGCTGCAAGATCCGGGGTTTAGCGGAAGGCTGGCCTTCGGGAAAGCGCTTTCCGGAACCGCCAAAGTCGATCTTGTACCTATGGTCCCGCGAATTGACCCTTGCTTTGCCTCCGCATGAAGCGGCACCGGATTCCCGTGCAACCCTGGTCAATCAAGCAGAGTCCCTTCAACGGACCGTTGATCTGAAACTGGCAGAAACGCTGCCAACCCAAGTGCTACCGGTCTGAAATTGCGCTGTGCATGCGGGCCACCTTGACCTATCCTGCCGCAAGCGGGCGCGATCCCGTGCAGCAGCGGCGTGGATCCCGGTATGTCGGTATTCTTTTCGGTCATTCAGTGGAACGACCTGATCCTCGACTTCAACGCCGGGTTTCGCGTGCCCCATACCAACAGCTCGATACCAGGCGGCACCTCGCCGCCCTTGACGACACCATTGCCGGTAGATGGCGTGGATTACACGGTGGCATCGCACAGCATCACCACGGAAACCACGCTGCTTCAGACTTTCGCAACCAGCATCGCCAGAATCGCCGGTTCCGGCTTTACCTTTGACCCACAGGGAAACCTCTCCGGCGGCACGCTCCAGGGCTTTGGGCTGGAGGAAAACGCTGTGCGGTCCTTTGCTCTGGTGGGATGCTCGGTCGACGCTGTCCCGATGATTGCGGCGATGGCAACGGCGGATACCGCCGATGACCGCGCGGTTTTCGCCAGCATGTTGACCGGGCAGGACCTGATTTTCCTGTCGGCGCTGAAAGACCGGATCGACAGCGGCACGGGGCGCGACCTTGTCATCGACCAGGGCGGCGGCGACCGCATCAGCGCCGGTGCCGATGATGACATCGTGCTGGCGATGCAGGGCAACGACCGGGTCAATGGCGATGATGGCAACGACCTGCTGTTCGGCTTCACCGGCAATGATGCGCTGAACGGCGGCAAGGGGCGCGACTTTCTGATCGGAGAGCGCGACAATGACCTGTTGACCGGGGGTACCGGGGTGGATTTCTTTGTGTTCGACATCCATGGCGGCATCGACACCATCACCGATTTCGTCGCCGCCGATGACCAGATCATCATCCGGCGCGGGGCGCAGTCGATGGCGGATGTCACGATCACCAGACTGGGCGCTGATACCGTGGTGGCCTTTGCCGATGTGGTCATCACCTTGCAGAATGTGGCGCGCAGCAGCATTTCGGCGGCGGACTTCATCTTTGGCGGCAACAGCCTGATCGACAACACTGCCGCACAGTTCTTTGCCGGATGGGACTATTTCGCCTGATCCAGGCAAGTTTGACCCCAAAGCGGGGCCTTTGCTGCCCGCCCGGGTTCATTGTTGCGATCCGGTGAACCCAGCCGCATTGAAATTGCATTTTGTCCGCGCAGGGCCTAGGTAAGACATCTTAACGGTTAGGATGGAATCATGGCCTTTTTTGTTTCAGTGGACCCTTGGAATACTGCGAATTTCGACCTTCATGCGCCCTATGTGACGCCGCCCACCACCACCGTCACCGCAGGTGGCCCGCTGCAGCCGCTCGGTTCCCCGGTGACGATTGACGGCGTCAGCTACAATCTGACTGCGCCCAATGTGACAACCCAGACCGAAGTGGATGTGGAATGGGGGGCGGGGAACACCACGGTGATCCTTGGAACCGGGCTGACATTTGATGGCGCTGGCAATATCAACGGCGGCACGGTGCAAAGCTATGGCCTGTCGGTCGGTGGCAGCCTTGGCTACAATATCTCGGGCTTTTCGATCACCGGTGCCCGGCTTGCCAATGCGACGGCGACGGTCGGCCTCAATGACGACGTGCGGGCGTTCAACGCCATGATGGCCAATGACGATCTGGTCTTCCTGTCGGTGCTCGACGATCGGATCATCACCGGGGCGGGCAGGGATCTGGTGTTTGCCGGCAGCGGCAATGACCGGGTGACCGGCGGTGGCGACCTCGATATCCTGCTCGGCGAGGCTGGCAACGACACGCTGGCTGGTGACAATGCGGCGGATGTGCTGTTCGGCGGTGATGGCCTCGACAGGCTGAACGGCGGTTCCGGCAATGACGTGCTGATCGGTGGCCTGGACAAGGACACGCTGAGCGGCGGCACCGGCAAGGACAATTTTGTGTTTGAAGACCTTGGCGGCAATGATCTTGTTACCGACTTCCTCGCCATCGATGACCGCATCATCATCCGCTCCGGTGCCACCGCCTTCAACCAGCTGGTCCTGACCCAGGCCACCGTCAACAACACGACAGTGCACTGGGGCGGCACCACGATCACCTTGCAAAACGTCCAGGTCGGTTCGCTGACCGCCGCCGATTTCCTGTTTGGCGGCGATACAGCCATCGACAATTCGGTGGCCAATGCGCTGAACGGGTTCAGCTACTTCGTGTGATGCAGCCAGTGGGCACCGCAGCGATGCGGTGCCCCGGTCTGTCGGACTGCGGCGGCCCTCTGCCCCGAAAAGCCGCTCCGCAATCTCTGGCAGGACCGCCGGACATAGGTGCAGCGCGTCGTCAGCGCCTTGCGCTGGACATGCCATTGGGCTCAGAGTTTTGATGCAACGACACCGGGGCATTCCCCGGCCTTAAGCAAACAAGGATTTTTCCGATGGCGCTGATCTTTGCAAACGTTTCGCCCTGGTCTTCGACGGTGTTCGATTTCAACGCCGTGACCAGCAACCCTGCCAACTTCAGCCTGACGCCACTGGCCCAATTCCCGTTCAACAATTTCAACTACAGCCTGCATGGCATCAGCTACAGCCTTGCCGTCGAAACCCTTGGCGTCACCCACCAATATACCCAGACCGGCGGCGGGCGGCAAACCGGCGCAGTGGGCAACAATTTGTCGGTCGATGCCAATGGCAACCTTGTCACCGGGGCATTGCGCGGCATTGGCCAGTTTGATCCGGTGACCGGCACTATCATCGCCGGTATTTCCGGTGTTTCCATCGGGGTCGCAGCCTATGCCGCCGCCGCTGCCACTGCCGGTGTCGCAGATGACAACGCCCTGATGCAGCGCGGCTTGCGCAACAACGATCTGGCGGGCCTGTCGGCCTTGGCCGACCGGTTTGACGCCGGCGCAGGCGATGATCTGATCTTTGGCAATTCCGGCAATGACCGCCTGACGCTGGGCATCGGTGCAGACGTGGGTATCGGTGGCTTTGGTGCCGACATTCTGCGCGGGCTGGCCGGGGCAGACTTGCTGACCGGCAATCAGGGCAATGACACCCTGACCGGCGGCACCGGCAACGATACCCTGTCGGGCGGTGAAAATGATGACAGCCTGACCGGCGGCGGTGGCCGCGACGTGTTCGATTTCCGCAACGGCGACGGCACCGATACCATCACCGATTTCGAGATTGGCCGCGACCTGATCAACATCAGCCAGGGCCCCACCGACACATCGGCGCTGGTCATCACCAGCGTGGTCAATGGCGTGCTGTTCAGCTTTGGCCTGTTCCAGATCGTGCTGGAAGGGATTTCGGCCACCACCATCGGTACCGGTGCCGGACTGTTCAGCTTTGATGACCGGCTGCCGAATGATGTGCTGGAAGCCTTTGTGGTCGGCTTCGATTTCATGGTGTGAGGCGCACCCCCCAGCCCCGCACCAAACAAAAACGGCCCCGTTTTACCGGAGCCGCCCCTCTGCATCACACCTGCACGAAACCCGCAGGGAATGCAGCTTTCTAATTCACCCCTCCAACAGCTCCATCACTTCATCCGATATCTCGAAATTGCCGACGACGTTCTGCACGTCGTCATCCTCTTCCAGCGTATCGATCAGTTTCAACAGCTTGGTGGCAGCGTCCAGATCGAGCATGGTCAGGGTCTGCGGTTTCCAGATCAGCTTGGCGGTCTCACTTTCGCCCAAAGCCACTTCCAAGGCCACCGAGACCTCGTTCAGATCGGTGTCGGCGCAATAGATCCAGTGGCCATCGTCATCGCTTTCCACATCTGATGCCCCGGCTTCCAGCGCCGCCATCATCACGGTATCGGCGTCGCCTGCCCGGGGTTTATAGGCAATCTCCCCCAGCCGGTCGAACATGAAGGAAACCGAGCCGGTTTCGCCCAGGTTGCCGCCATGCTTGGCGAAATAGCTGCGGACATTGCTGGCGGTGCGGTTGCGGTTGTCGGTCATGCATTCCACCAAAATGGCGATGCCGCCGGGGCCGTAACCCTCATAGCGGATTTCAAAATAATCCTCACCCGGCCCCGCACTTTTCTTGATGGCGCGTTCGATGACATCCTTGGGCATCGACACCGATTTGGCTTCCTTGACCGCCAGCCGCAGCCGCGGGTTCTTGGCGGGATCAGGGTCGCCCATCCTGGCAGCGACGGTGATTTCCTTGGACAGCTTGGAAAACTGCTTGGCGCGCAGCTTGTCCTGCTTGCCCTTGCGGTGCTGAATGTTTGCCCATTTTGAATGGCCTGCCATGACCCGTCTCTCCAATCCGATTGCGGATCAGGCTCTACACCACCCGCCTGCCAGCCCGCAACCCCGCCCCATCTCCCGGCGTGGTCAGGGCGTTAGCGGCCAGATCAGCGGGATCAGCGCCGACACCAGAAGCCAGGTGATGATATTCAACGGCACCCCGATCCGGGTGAAGTCCAGAAACTTGTAGCCGCCCGGCCCATAGACCATCATGTTGGTCTGATAGCCGATCGGAGTGGCAAAGGCCAAAGTCGCCGAAAACATCACCGCCACCACAAAGGGCCGCGGATCCACCCCCAGTTGCTGCGCCAGTTCGATGGCAATCGGTGTATAGATCACCGCCACCGCGTTGTTCGACAGGAACTCGGTCAGGATCAGCCCCATCAGATAGATCACCAGAATCGTCACGAACGGCGACAGCTCCTGCATCCACGGCTTGACCGCCATCACGATCAATGAGACCGCGCCCGAGGCATCCAACCCCTGGCCCACCGCCAGCATGCCAAAGATCATCGCCATCAGACGGCCATCGACAAAGCCCAGCGCCTCGTCGCTGTCGATGCAGCGGGTGATCAGGATCAAGGCGACCGCCAGAAACGCCATCACCAGAATCGGGGCCACCTCGAACGACGACAGCACGATCACCAGCACCAGCGCGCCAATGGCAATCGGTGCCTTGGTGCGGCGATAGGCCCGCGCGGTGGGGTGCGAAATGTCAACCAATTCCATTTCAACCGCCAGCCGCTTGATATCCTCGGGTGTGCCTTCCAGCAGCAGGGTGTCGCCGACCCGCACCTCGATATCGTCCAACTGGCGGCCAAAATTCTTGTCCTTGCGGTGCAGGGCCAGCGGGTACACCCCATAGCGCCGCCGCAGCCGCAGCGCCCCCAATGTCCGCCCGACCATGACGCAACCCGGGGTAATCAGCACCTCGACCGTCTGGGTTTCGACCGAGGACAGCTTGTCCGCCACCCGCATGTCGGTGCGGTTCTGCATTTCCAGCAGCTCCGACATCTCGGTGCGCAGCACCACCCGGTCCCCGGCCTGCAACACCACCGGGTCCATGTCGCGGCGCAAAGAGGCATCGCCGCGCAACACGTCGATCACCCGCACCCCATTGCGCTTGAATTGCTGCACTTCCAGCACCCGCTTGCCGATCAGCACCGAATCCTCGGGAATCGCCACTTCGGTGAAATACTTGCGCTTCTTGCGGTCGCCCAGCAGCGCCGCCATCGACTGGCGGTCCGGCAGCAGACGCGGGGCGGCGATCATCATGTAAATCCCGCCCACAACGGTCACGGCAATGCCCAGCGGCGCAATCTCGAACAACGAAAACGGTGCCAGCCCCTGTTTGGTCGCCACGCCATCCACCAGAAGGTTGGTCGAGGTGCCGATCAGCGTGATCATGCCGCCCAGAACCGTCATGTGGCTCAGCGGGATCAGGAACCGCGACGGCGCCTTGCCCAGCTTGGCCGCGATCTGGATCACCACCGGGATCATCACCGCCACCAGCGGCGTGTTGTTCATGAAGGCCGAGGCAACGGCGATAAAGGTGAACAGCACCAGAATGGTCATCACCGGGTTCTTTTCCACCCGGCTTTCCGCCATGCCGATCAGCATTTCAATCGCCCCGGTCCGCACCAGCCCGCCCATCACCATGAACATGAAGGCGATGGTCCAGGGTGCCGAATTGGACAGAACGCTGCCGGCGTCGGTGATCGGCAACAGCCCGGTCAGCAGCATCACGGCGGCACCGCCCACCGCGACAACCTCCATCGGAAAGGTTTCACGCACGAACATCACGAACATGCTGGCCAGAATGGCGAGGGCCAGAACAGCCTGGGTGCCTTGGGCGAGTTCTAGTCCGAGCATGGCCCCTCCGGCGATGAAATCTCGACCGGTTTACACGAGTTACCCTCTCGATCAAGCCTTTTGCGCCGTCAGCCTGTGGCGCGGCTGCACCAGTGCCAGACCGCACAGCATCGCCGCCAGCGCCGCCCAGACCCAGCCGGAAAACCGCTCACCCAGCAGCAGCATCGCCCACAACACGCCGGAACCGGTGACGATATAGGAGGTCTGGGTGGCAAACACCGCACCGGCCCGGGCCGCCAGCCAGACATAGGTGGCATAAAGAACGGCATGGAGGGCAGACGACACCAGCAGCGCCGCTTCGGCTTTTCCCCATGGAATGAATGGGTTGATGAATTGCCCTGACCCAATGGCCAGCGGCAGCGCAATCGCGGCACCGACGGCAGAGGCCAGAAACATCGCCTGCACCGCATCCAGCCCCGCCGTGCCGAACCGCGCCACCACATTGCCTTCCACCGCATAGCACAGCGGCCCGATCAGCGCCAACGGCAGCCAAGCCGCCATCGCAGTCGAGGGCAACGCCGCGTTTGGCAAGGCAATCAGCGCCACCCCCAGCAAGCCAAACCCCAGCCCCGCCACCCGCAGCAGTGAAAACCGGTCAGCGCCCAGCGCCAGCGCAATCGGAAACGAAATCAGCGGCACCGCCGATATCAGGATCGACATGATCCCGCCCGGCAAATGCGCCACAGCGATGTAAAACGACGAATTGGGGATCAGCGTCCCGATCAGCGCAATCAGCAGTGCAAACCGCCAATGCGCCGGTTTCGGCACAAACAACCGGCGGCGCAGCAGCATCAGCGGCCCCAGAACCAGCACCCCCACCAGCAACTGCCAGAAGATCAGCCCGAGGAACTGGTGGCCGGTCGAGGTGGCGATCTTGCCCAGACTTTGCGTGCTGCCCCAGCCGATACCCAGCAGCACCAGAACACCGATCAGGCGCAGCCGGTCACTCACGGCGCGGCCGACTCCAGCCGCCCGCCAATCCGCACCATCGCCACACGGGTTGCCAGCCCGGAGCGGTCATCGGTTTCGACATACAGGCCCGCCAGCGTCGCCGCGCCCCCGGCCGGTTCAAAGCGGCCCTTGGGCATGCCGGTGATGAAGCGGCGCAGCGGCTCTGCCTTGTCCATCCCGATCACACTGTCATAATCGCCGCACATCCCGGCATCGGACTGATAGGCGGTGCCGCCCTTCAGGATCTGCGCATCGGCGGTCGGCACATGGGTATGGGTGCCCACCACCACCGAGGCGCGGCCATCGCACCAATGGCCCATCGCCATCTTTTCACTGGTGGCTTCGCAGTGCATGTCAACCAGAATGGCCTGTGCCATGCCGCCCAGCGGATGCGACCGCAACACGGCATCGACGGCGGAAAACGGGTCATCGAACGGGCGTTTCATGAACACCTGCCCCAAAGCCTGCACCACCAGCACCTTGCGCCCGCCAACGGTAAACAGCCGCGCGCCTTTGCCGGGGGCGACTTTGGCAAAGTTCAGCGGGCGGATGATCCGGGGTTCGGTGTCGATGAAGGAAAGCATGTCTTTCTGGTCAAAAGCGTGGTCGCCAAGGGTGATGCAATCGGCCCCGGCAGCCAGCAGCGCCTTGGCATGGTCGGGCGTCAATCCGGCCCCGGCACTGGCGTTTTCGCCATTGACCACCACGAAATCCAGACCCCAGTCCACCCGCAGCCCCGGCAGCCGTTCCGCCACCGCCGACCGGCCGGACCGGCCCATCACATCGCCCAGAAACAGGATTTTCATCGCGACTGACTAGGCCGAAGGCTGCGGCAGGGCAAGGGTAAAGAGCGTACGCCGGGGTGGCCAGAGTTCGGTCGTGAAGGGTCGCATCCGGTCGCGGCGGGTCGCGTTCACTCATGAAGGGTCGTGTTCGGTCTCGGCGGGTCGCATCCGGTCGCAGCGGGTCGCATCCGGTCGTGAAGGGTCGCATTCGCTCCCGAGGGGGGGCGCTCGGCAGGGGGCGTCTGGTACAGGTGGCCGCCACCAGCCCCGGGCCGCCCCGGCGAAAGCCGGGGCCCCGATGGTCAAGGGTGCACCGAGGGCAGTCCCAACCGGCCCGGTTCAGCGAGGGGCACCGGATCCAGGAGGCCCCGGGTCAAGCCCGGGGCGGCGGGGGATCGGCGGCACCGGGGCCACCCGGGCTGGGCCAGACCCCGGCGCCAGCGGCTACACCCGCCGGTCCAGCGCGGTTGCTGCCCCCTGATGCAGCAGCACCACATCGCCCTGCCAGGTCCGGATGCCGATGGCGCCAGACTGGCTCACTCCTTCAAACCGCACAGAAACGGAACCCATCGTCACCACCAGCGCGTCGCCTTCGGTGGTCACGGTGTAATCGGTGACGCCCGGTCCCAGTTGCAGCACCGCCTCTGCCCCGGCAGCCAGCGCCACGCGGTCGTTGCCATCGCCGGCGCCATAGCCGATGGCGACAGTACCGCCTGCCACCACGATCAGATCATCGCCGGCACCGCCGGCAACGCCCAGACCGTCACTGGCCCTGACTGTGATCGCATCCGCCCCGGCACCGCCATCAACCTGGGTGCCACGCATCGCCACTTCGGTCATCCGCGCCGCCACGCTCATCTCGGCCAGGGACCGCCATTTGGGTGGATCGCTGCGGCCATCCTGCCCGATCACCGCATCGACGATGATGCTGTCGTTGCCATCGCCACCCGAAATTCCGGCGATCAGCCCGGCATAAACCGTTACAGCATCATCCCCGGCACCGGCATCAATGCCAAGAACAATGTCCCCCTGCACCGCAATGGCATCATTGCCGCCACCGGTGCTGACGGCTTCGACCAATCCGGCAACGATGGAAACGGCATCCGCCCCGGCCCGCAGCACGCCACCGGGGACCGAGGGGTCATCGCCAACATCGGTAGAAACCCCGCGCACCACTTCGGCGCGGATCGCCACGGCATCGCTGTCGTTGCCGGTGTAGATCGCTTCGACTATCCGCGCCTCAATCGCCAGCGCATCATTGCCGCCGGCAGTGTCGACCATGCGCACCGTATCAGCCGACAGGGTGATGGCATCGGCCCATTGCGCATCGCCATAGGTCTGGGGTGGCGACAGACCGGCCTTGAAATCGGTAAACAGACCCTCGACCCGGTTGGCGCTGATCATCAGGGCGACACCGCCACCGGGGATGAAACCACCGGCCACCAGCACCGGCCGCTTGTCCGCCGCGCCCCGCCCCGCCATCAACCGGCTCAGCGCCCGGCCCAGATGCTCCATCCGCGCCTGAAGCCGCCGGATTTCACCGCTGCTGCGCCTGCCCCGGTCGTGGTCGTCATCGGCGGCGCGGGACCGGGCCTGCGATTCCGCCTTTTCCACCTTGTCAACCTGACGCGCGATCCGCAGCAGATCACCCGCCTCGCGCCGATCACCCCCCAGCGTGGAAATCCCGGCCTGTGCCGTGGTGCCATCGGTGCGGGCGGTCAACAATGTCAGCGATTGCGGTGTGAAAGTGGTCTGCACGATGGCCTCCGAAGCGGCGGTTTCTCCGGTACTGTGCTGGATCAAGATTGCCCACCATTGAAGGTCGGCAGGCCAAATTGCGACAGTTTATCGCAAAACCCTGGCACCCTGCTGCGCAAGCAGAACCCCCTGTTCGGTCACCACCATGTCCAGCCGCTGGTCGGTGGCGTCAATCGGCACCTCTGCCACCTCCTGTGCGGCAAAGGCAAAGCCGATGGCAATTGTGGGGTGCAGCGCGCGCAACTCCTGCAGTGTCCGGTCATAATACCCGCCGCCATAGCCGAGGCGATAGCCGCGCCGGTCCCATGCCAGCAGCGGCACGATCAGCACCTGAGGCACCAGCCAGTCGCCGCTGGCGGGGATCAGTGCGCCAAACTCACCGCCGGTCATTTCGGCGTGCAGGGTCCATTCGCGAAACGCCAAGGGCCGGGCCTTGCCGATGATCACCGGTACACAGACCGGCCCCGGATGCCCCGCCATCGCCGCCAGCGGATCAATTTCAGTGCGCATCGGCATGTAGCCCGACAGGACCTTGCCCGGGTACCCGGCCAGCACCTCTACCAACCGGGTGGCGGCATCGCCCTGCCCGACCTCAAACGCTGCTTTGCGCGCGGCAAACGCCACCTTGCGCGCCGCTGCCTTGACCTCGGCAATCCTGGTTTCGTTTGGCGTCATACCAGCACCAATGTTGCCAGCCCCAGAAACACGAAAAACCCGGTAACGTCGGTCATGGTGGTGACAAAGGTGCCGGAGGCCAGCGCCGGGTCCAGATCGAACCGGTTCAGCGTCAGCGGCACCAGTACCCCGGCCAAAGCCGCCACCAGCAGGTTGACCATCATGGCGGCACCGATCACCAGCCCCAGCGCACCGGAGCCATAGACCAGCAATCCCACCAGCGCCATCGCCAGCGCCAGTCCCATGCCGTTGACAATGCCCACCAAAGCCTCGCGCCGCACCACCCGGCCTGCGTTGGCGCTGGTCAGGTCCTTGGTGGCCAGTGCCCGCACCGCCACGGTCAGCGACTGGGTTCCGGCATTGCCCCCCATCGAGGCCACGATCGGCATCACCGCCGCCAGCGCCACCAGCGCGGTAATTGTCCCGGAAAACTGCGCAATCACCAAAGCCGCCAGGTTGGCGGCGATCAGGTTGACGAACAGCCAGGGAAACCGCCGCCGCACGGTTTGCAACACCCCGTCCGACAGGTTGCTGGTCCCGACACCACCGAGCAGCAGGATATCCTCCTCGTGTTCATCATCCAGCACCGCCACCGCGTCATCGATGGTGATGACGCCGACCAGCCGGTCATGCGCATCGACCACCGGGGCGGAAATCAGGTGATACTGGTTAAAGGCATAGGCCACATCCGCCTCGTCCTGCAGCGCCGGAATGGTGCGGAAACTGTCTTCGGTGATGGTGGCCAGCTTCACCTCGTGCCCCGATGACAGAATGCGGCCAAGGGTGACATAGGCCACCGGATGGAACCGCGGATCGACCAGGATCACATGATAGAACTGTTCGGGCAGCCAATCGGCGCTGCGCAGATAGTCGATGGCTTCGCCCACCGTCCAATGTTGCGGCGCCACCACGGTTTCGCGCTGCATCAGGCGGCCGGCAGAGCCTTCGGGATAGGCCATGGCGGCTTGAACCGCGACGCGGTCGGCATCTTCCAGCGCGTCGAGGATGAATTCCTGTTCCGGTTCTTCCAGATCCTCCAGAATATCGACGACATCATCGGTTTCCAGCTCGCGCACCGCCTCGGCCAGGGCGGTGCGGGGCATGGCGTCGATGACTGCTTCGCGGATCGATTCGTCAATCTCCGACAGAATCTCGCCGTCGATCTCGCGGCCCCACAGCGCAATCAGGGCGCGGCGGTCGGCGGCGGAAATCTGTTCCAAGAGATCGGCGATATCGGCGGCATGCAGGGGTTCCAGCAGCGCGGTCAGCCCCGTGGTATCGCCAGCCGCGACAGCCTGCAGAATCTGGTCGATCAGACCTTCATCCAGCATATAGGCTTCTTCGTCTTTCGGATCGGGGCGGTTGTCGGCCCCTGCCAGTTCTTCTGCCATGCCAGCCACTTTCCCGAACCGGTGCGGCCCCCGGACCGGGCCGCAAGCACCTGCCGCACGGTGCACCTGCTGCCCGCGCCCCCCTCGCCTAGCATGGGTTGCAATCCGTCATAAGGGGCAAAAGGCAGCCCAGCGGCGGCACCGGGGATCCGGGCTGATCAGCGCTGGGTCGGGGTGGCGCGGTCAGGCGCTCCGTCGCTGGGTGATGGCGTTGGCGGTTTCCTCGCTTTGATTGGCCAGGGCGCGCATTTCATGGGCCAGAAAGGCAAAACCGGCACCTGCGGCACCAGAGCGTGCCGCCTCGATCCCGGCATTCATCGCCAACAGCTTCAACGACCGCAGCATCCGCAATATTTCGGTAGTCCGGGCCGCGGTGGCAGCCATTTCGGCTGTCCGCTCTTCGATCCTTGTATGCAGGCTTTGAATGTTCAGAATGCTGCCTTCGACATACAGCAACCCGCCCGTGTCATCCCAGATTCCGCCCCCGGTTTCGGCGACCCAGATCGAATGCCCGTCAACATGAATCATGCGGTATTCTACGGCATAGTCGCAGCGATTGGCCAAACCTTCTGACACCACCTGATCGACATGGGCGACATCGTCGGGGTGAATTAGCGACGCAAAGGTCCGCTTGGCATTGCCGATCAGTTCGCTGACCGGATAGCCAAACACCCGTTCGATCCCATTGGTCATGTTCAGCATGGTATAGTCCTGATCGGCGTGGCACCGGTACAAGAACCCGTTCATCCGCCCCATGATGCTTTCCTGGAATTCCATAGCGTTCCCCGGCCTGAGTTGGGGGGATGATAGGGCAAAGCCGGTTAACGGATGCTTGAGGCCGCCGGGAAAGGCGGCAAACTGCAACTCTTTGTGCAGCCCTGTTGGAATTTCCGTGGCGGTGGGTTATCTGCAACCCATGTTCGCCGATTTCCTCCGCCGTCTGACCGCCCCAACGCCGTCCCGCCTGCCGGATCCGGAGGCGCGGCTGGCGCTGGCGGCACTGTTGGTGCGGGTCGCCCGGTCGGATGGCCATTATCATGCCAGCGAACAGGCGCGGATCGACCGGCTGGTGCAGACCCGCTATCACCTGAGCCAAGCGGCATCCCAGAAGCTGCGCGCCGATGCAGAACAGCTGGAAATTGAGGCCCCCGACACCGTCCGCTTTACCCGCGCCATCAAGGATGCGGTGCCCTATGAGGACCGCGAAACGGTGATCGAGGCGCTGTGGCAAGTGGCACTGGCCGATGGCCGCCGCGATTCTGATGAAGATGCGACGCTGCGACTGGTGGCGAACCTGCTCGGCGTCACCGACCAGTCGTCGGCACTGGCGCGGCAAAAGGTCGAAGCGCGGCGGCACTTGTAGCCCCGGTTTCGGCCCCCTTTCAGCCCCCCTTGCTTGCCTGCACTGGCAAAGCTAAGGTCACTGACCCATTCAAAGAGCCCAAAATGTTGATCGGCATCCTGCAAACCGGCCAGGCCCCTGATACCCTCAAGGGGTCGCTGGGGGACTATCCTGACCTGTTCGCCGACCTGCTCAGCGGCCATGACCTGACCTTCCGGACCTGGCATGTCGAGGTGGGGCAGTTCCCCGCCGGGGTCGAAGATGCCGAGGGCTGGCTGATCACCGGGTCGCGCCATGGTGCCTATGAACCGCACGCCTTCATCCCGCCGCTGGAGGCGTTCATCCGCGATGCCTATGCGGCAAAGGTGCCGATGGTCGGTATCTGCTTTGGCCACCAGATCATTGCCCAGGCGCTGGGGGGCAAGGTGGCAAAGTTCGGGGGTGGCTGGGCCGTTGGCCCGCAAAGCTACGATTTCGATGGGGAAACCCTGGTGCTGCAAGCCTGGCATCAGGATCAGGTGGTGGAAAAGCCCGCGATTGCTACCCGTGTCGCCAGCAACGATTTCTGCGAAAACGCCGCACTGGTCTATGGTGACCAGGTCTTTTCCGTGCAGGCCCACCCGGAGTTTGGCGATCAGTTCGTCGATGGCCTGATCCGCACCCGGGGCCGGGGCAAGGTGCCGGACCCGCTGCTGGACAGTGCGGCGGCCAGACTGGGCGGACCACTGGACAATGCCACCATTGCCGACCGTATCGCCGCCTTTTTCAATCTCCCCCGGGAAAAGTCATCCGGCTGAACCCCAAACCAACCCGAAGTGAGAAACCCATGGCTGACTGGACCGACAAGCTGCCAGAAGCTGCCCGCGACTATGTGGCTGGCCGCAAGTATGACGAGGTCGAATGTATCGTGTCCGACATCGCCGGGGTGGCGCGCGGCAAGGCGATGCCTGCCTCCAAATTCGCCAAGCAAGCCAGCTTTTTCCTGCCGAACTCGATCTTTCTGCAAACCATCACCGGCGAATGGGCTGACAATCCGGTTGGCGCCTATACCGAGCCGGACATGGTGATGGTGCCGGATTTCGACACCGCCACCGTTGCCCCCTGGACCGCCGACGTTACCCTGCAGGTGATCCATGACGCGATGGATCAGCAAGGCATCCCGGTGCCGTTTGCCCCGCGCAACGTGCTGCGCCGGGTGGTCGGCCTGTTTGCCGATCAAGGCTGGAGCCCGATTGTCGCCCCGGAAATGGAGTTTTTCCTGACCGCCCGCAACACCGACCCGAACCAGCCGATCATCCCGCCAATGGGTCGCACCGGGCGGCGCGCTGCGGCGAAACAGGCCTATTCGGTCAGTTCCGTCGATGAATATGGCAAGGTGATCGACGACATCTATGATTTCGCCGAAATTCAGGGCTTCGAGATTGACGGTATCCTGCAGGAAGCCGGGGCCGGGCAGATCGAAATCAATCTGGCGCATGGTCATCCGATCAAGCTGGCGGATGAGATCTTCTATTTCAAACGCCTGATCCGCGAAGCCGCGTTCCGCCACGATTGCTTTGCCACCTTCATGGCCAAACCCATCGAGGGCGAACCGGGGTCGGCGATGCATATCCACCATTCGGTGGTGGACAGCAAAACCGGCAAGAACATCTTTTCCGACCGCAAGGGCGAAGAAACCCCGGAGTTTCTGCATTTCATCGCCGGAATGCAGAATTATCTGCCCGCCGTGGTGGCGCTGCTGGCCCCCTATGTGAACAGCTTCCGGCGCTATGTTCCGGGGTTTTCGGCACCGATCAATCTGGAATGGGGCCGCGACAACCGCACCACCGGCCTCAGGGTGCCGGTGTCGGACCCCGAAGGGCGGCGGCTGGAAAACCGGTTGGCGGGGATGGATTGCAACCCCTATCTTGGGCTGGCGGCCTCATTGGCCTGCGGCTATCTCGGGCTGAAGGAACAAAAGATGCCGCGCGCCGAATGCGTTGGCGATGCCTACAAGGGCATTGACGAGCTGCCACTGAACCTCGGCGATGCGCTGGACCTGCTCAGCGAAAGCCAGCCGATCCAGGATGTGCTGGGGGCGGAATTCTGTTCGGTCTACGATTCGGTGAAACGCAATGAATTCAAGGAATTCCTGCAGGTCATCAGCCCGTGGGAGCGTGAACACCTGCTTTTGAACGTATGAACCTGCTCCACGCCAACGACCGGGCGGGGCAATACCCGCCCAGCTACTATGCGGCGACCGCCACGCCGATGCCCGCCTTTGCCACTCTGCAAGGGCCCACAACCGCCGATGTCTGCGTGGTTGGCGGCGGCTATACCGGCCTGTCCGCCGCGCTGCATCTGGCCGAGCGCGGGTTGAGCGTGGTGTTGCTGGAGGCGCAGCGGATCGGCTTTGGCGCATCAGGGCGCAATGGTGGCCAGGTCGGTTCCGGCCAGCGGCGCAGCCAGTCGGATCTGGAAACCATGCTGGGTCCCGACAAGGCGCATGCCCTGTGGGGTCTGGCACAGGAAGCCAAGGCGCTGGTCAAGGCGCTGATCGCCACCCACCAGATGCCGGTCACCCTTGCCCCCGGCATTGCCCATGCCTGCTGGCACCCCGCCGAAGTGACCCACGCCCACCGCGCCGTCGAAAAGCTGGCGCGCGACTATGGCTATGACCAGATCACCCCCTTGGACAAGGCGGCCTTGCGCGATCTCGTCGGCTCCGATGCCTTTTGCGGCGGCGATGTCGATTGGGGCGCGGGGCATCTGCATCCGCTGAACTATGCGCTGGGGATTGCCGCAGCGGCGCTGAAGGCTGGGGTGCGGATATTTGAACGCTCGGAGGTGACGGCGATCACCCGGGGGCCAAAGCTGACAATCGCCACGGCTGCGGGCGACGTGGTCGCCGATCACCTGATCCTGGCCTGCAACGGCTATCTGGGCGGGTTGGAACCGCAGGTGGCTGCAAAGGTGATGCCGATCAACAATTTCATCGTTGCGACGGAGCCTTTGGGCGACCGGGCAGACACGATCATTCGGAAAAACATCGCGGTGGCCGACAGCAAATTCGTGGTGAATTACTTCCGCCTGTCCGATGACAAGCGGCTGCTGTTTGGCGGTATCGAGACCTATGGCTACCGCTTTCCCGCCGATATTGCCGCAGCCGTGCGCAAACCGATGCTGCGCATCTATCCCGGGCTGGCCGATGTGCGGATCGACCATGCCTGGGGTGGCACCTTGGCAATCACGATGAACCGCCTGCCCTGCTTCACCGCGTTGGCCCCCAATATCCTGTCGGCCTCCGGCTATTCCGGCCATGGCGTCGCACTGGCAACGCTGGCGGGCAAGCTGCTGGCAGAGGCCACGGCGGGGCAGGCCGACAGGTTCGATCTGATGGCGTCGCTGCCCCAACACCGCTTTCCCGGCGGCCCCGGATTTCGCCACCCGCTGCTAGTGCTAGCGATGACCTGGTACGCGTTACGCGACCGGTTGGGGTTCTGACCCAAGACCAGCAAATATCCCGCGCGGATTTCGGCCTATCTTAACAAATCAGGGTGGCAATTGTCACAATTGCCCTTTACAGGTTTCCTGAAAGAGAATTTCAGGAAAGGCGCACGAATGTCGCTCGATCATGCCGAAACTGTCCCCAACCTATATGAGGCTGAACCGATCCCCGCCGCAGCACTGTTGGAAATTGAACGCTTGCTGAAATCCGGCGACCTGTTCCGCTACACCGCCCCCGAAGCTGCCCCGGTGGCGCTGCTGGAGGCGGAGTTTGCCGCCTTCATGGGCTGCCGCTATGCCCTCGCCGTCTCCTCCTGCTCCGCCGCCCTGTTCCTGTCGCTGAAGGCTTTGGACCTGCCCAAAGGCGCAAAGGTTCTGATCCCCGCCTTCACCTTCGCCGCCGTGCCCTCCGCCGTGGTCCATGCCGACTGCGTGCCGGTGCTGGTCGAGGTGGGGGCGAATTACCGCGTCGACATGGCCGATTTCGCCGCCAAACTGCCGGATGCCGACGCCGTTCTGATCTCGCACATGCGTGGCCACACCTCCGACATGGATGCGATCATGGCTTTGTGTGACGCCAAAGGCATCCCGGTGATCGAAGATGCGGCGCATTCGCTCGGCACCGAATGGCACAGCCGCAAGATCGGCACCATCGGCAAGGTCGGCTGTTTCAGCTTTCAGTCCTACAAGATGATCAACGCCGGTGAAGGCGGGATTTTGGTGACCGATGACCCCGAAATCGCCGCCCGCGCCATCATCATGTCCGGCGCCTATGAGCATAACTGGAAAAAGCATCCCGGCATGCAGAACTCCTTTCACCACTGGCAAAACCGCCTGCCGCTGTACAACATGCGGATGCAGAACCTGTCCGCCGCCGTGATCCGGCCCCAGATTGCCGAAGTGCCGCGCCGGGTGCTGGCGGGCCGCAGCAACCACGATTATGTCGCCGCCCGGCTGAACCTCTCGCCCTGGCTCGACGTGCCGCCCCCGCTTGGCCCCGAACTGCGCGCCCCGGATTCGATCCAATACAATCTGGTCGGCTTCGACACCGACGCCGAAGTGCTGGCCTACCAATCCGAGGCGAAACAGCGCGGCGTCCCGGTGCAGGTGTTCGGCCTCAGCCAAGACAACGCCCGCGCCTTCTGGAACTGGAAATTCCTCGGCGACCTGCCCGAGTTGCCGCAAACCCGCGCCATGCTGATGCGCGCCTGCGACGCGCGGCTGCCGGTGCGGCTGACCCGGGCCGATCTGGATGTCATCGTAGGGGCGCTGATCGGCGCGGCAGAGGCGGTGAAGGGGCGGGCGGCGGCGTAACCGTCGATGACGGGAGTAGGTTGGGTGGCAACCCACCTTTCGGTTCGCGCTTTAAGGTGGTGGGTTGGCACCCACCCTAGTCACCTGACAAAGATGGGGTATTAGGGGGGTATTGAAGTGGTTGACATACCCCCAAGATAGGGGGTATATGCCGGGTATACCCACCCATACACATACTCGGAGTTTGTCATGTCAAATGCCGAAATCACCGACTTCGTTGTCTGGTTCAAGAATATCCATTCCGCTGACTTGCTGCGCCAACTGGACAGTCTGGCCCCCGAGGAACAACTGACCCTGATGGCAGACGACGTTGTGGGTCCCTGGCAGCGGATGAAAGCCGGGGCCGATGGTCGCCCGACTTTGGGGATCAAACCTGTGGGATCGATGAAAAAGGTCTGGTCAGAATGGTTTCGCACCCGTCGCGGGGAAAAAATTACCTTGAAACCGGTTACCGCCAGCGACGACTACCTGACCGCAACCGCCGCTCTGTTCTCGGAATGGACCTCGCCCGAGGACGAGGCGGCGTTTCGTGATCTGTGATCGGTTTGACACAATTGTCATTCCTTTCCCCTTTGCCGAGATGCCGATCCTGAAACGCAGGCCCGTCGTGGTCCTGTCCGGCAAGCGGTTCAACACGGGCAATGGTGCGACCCTTTGCGCCATGATTACCACCGCGAAGTCCTCCGCCTGGATCAGCGATCATCCCATTCGCGACCTCGACGCGGCTGGACTGGAGCTGCCCTGCATCCTGCGTTTTCGCCTGACCACGATTCCAAACGACCTGATCCTCAGAAAGCTTGGCATTCTGTCCGCGATTGACCGCCTTGCCTGCGAAGGTGCCATGGCAGAGATGATTGCCGGTTGACCCTGCTCCCGAAGTATGGGGTCTGCGACGCAAGGCCGCCGGTGCAGCTGATACGTGGTGATCTGGATGTCATCGTGGGGGCGCTGGTAGGTGGGTTTCACCGCACCAGCGCTTGCTTGCTAAAGCAGGAAGTCCCCTGACGCGAGTGTTGACGCACCCGTGACAATAATCTCGAAGTCAGCGACCCTGTCGCCATTGAGATCGCCCCGGATCACGCCGCTTTGCATCGAAAGTTCACCTGCAACTCCATGAAAAGACTGACTTCCAATGTACTTAAACGCCTGATTTCCTGACAGCGCAGTACTTGCGTCAATCGTCGTCAGATCAATTTTGTCCGAACCAGTGCTGAAATCACCAATATTATCCCGCAGCGTAACTCCGACTTTTGACTCGCTTGCGGAATCGAAATCAAAGGTATCGGCGCTCGATCCGCCAAACAGGTAATCCTGACTTGTTCCACCATTCAGAGTGTCGGAACTTGATCCGCCGTAAAGGAAGTCGCTGCTCGATCCCCCAAAAAGTTTATCATTTCCAGAATTTCCGCTAATCGTATCACCACCGGCACCGCCGTAAAGGGTTTCGGAAGAGCTGAGCCCCCACAAGACGTCCGCAATGCTGCTCCCGGTTTGCACCGACGAAACAGGGTGCGCGTTGATGAATGTAACGGGGTTAACTGTGTCTTGCGATGAAGTTAAGAATTCAGTTGGACTGTCGTACCCCTTGCCCCACATTCCGGACTGCGTAAACTTATTTACATAGCTGACTTCAAAGTGAAGGTGAATTCCTGTGGCTGCCCCAGTAGCACCCATCCCACCAATGGTGGCACCCATCAAAACATTCTGTCCCACAGAAACGGATTCCGAGTTGAGGTGAGCATAAAGGGTATAGACCTTAGTCAAGTTAGGAAGTGTATGCTCAATTACAACATAGGTGCCGAACGAGGCATTTCCACTAGCCGCTGCCACGACAACTCCGTTGGCTGCCGCTAGCACCGGCTTTCCCGTGAACCCACCCCAGTCCACACCGAGGTGCTTGTATGTGGGTAGAGTAGAAAGCCCTCCAGCCACGCCATAACCGTTTGTGATGGCTCCTGGGCTGCTCAGGGGCAAACTAAACGAAGTTGCGAGCGCTGGCGTTGCCATGATTATCTAATCCTTTTGCAAAATCCACAAATTTTTGTCGAATCCTCATTCAAACGGACTGTTGTTCGAAAAAGGAAAGAAAGCAACAGGATTCTTTGAATCTCATCGAGGCGAAACATTCTACGGTGTCCGCTCACGTGTATTTGTCAAAGAAATTTCCCCCCCCCTCACAACACCCGCAACTCCCCCGCCAGCCACGGCATCTGCGCCACCGCCGGCCCCACCACCAGTTCCTCCAGCAACCCTCGCATCCGCGCTGCGATCCGCAGCGGCATGTCCCGCAACACCCCCGCCCGCGCATTCAACGAAATCGTCCGCGATAACGGCGCGAACGGCAGCGGCAGGATCTCGGCGGAATCGCGGAACCTTTGGGCGTGCAACAGCCCCAGAGGCGACAGGATGGTCCACCCCGCGCCGCCCGCCACCATCGCCATGATGGCGTGATACGAATCCAGTTCAAACCGGTGCGCCAGCCGCAGGTTCTGGTGCGCCAGATGGCCCGCGATCTGCCGCCCCATCAGATGGCGGGCGGTATATTGGATCAGCGGCAGCGCCTGCAATTGCGGCAACACCTCCAGACCATGATCCACCGACCCGCGCGGCACGGCGGCGACATAGGGTTCGGTCAGCAGCGGATGCACCTCCATCCACTCCGCCGCCGCCCCCATGTCTGCGGCCACCACCACATCCAAAGCACGGGTGTCGAGCTGGTCGAACAGCCGGTGGCTTGGCCCGGTTTCCAGCAGGAACTGGCAGCCCTTCAACTCGTCGCCCATGTCCGACAACAGGCGCGGCGTCACATCGCCGTCGAAATCCTCGATCATCCCCAGCCGGAACGAGGTCAGGCCCGACAGATCGCCCGCCGCCAGTTCGGCGCGCCCCTGCGCGGCTTCATTGAGGATGATCTTCGCCCGCCTGCGGAACATCTCACCGGCGGGCGTCAGGGCAACCGGCCGGGTGTTGCGGTCCAGCAGCAGGGTGCCAAGTGCTGCCTCCAGCCCGGTCAGTTGCTGGCTGATCGCCGAAGGGCTGGCCCCCAGCCGCCGTGCCGCCGCCGAAATCGCCCCTTCTTCGGCGGTGACAACGAAAACCTCGATCCCCCACAGGGTGATGCGGCCCGACGTGTCAACCATGGCGCCCTCCACTGTGTCAGGGCGAAGGCTACTGAATGATCCGGTGGCATGCAAGAAAAGCCGGGCCTGGTAACGCGGGGGGTCACCCGTCACGCCCCCCGTTGAACCTTTGCGCGCCACCCGGTAGCCTGTGCCAAACCCCGGAGGATCAACAGATGCGCGACACCACACCAAACAGCTGGGAAAGCCGCGCTGACGCCGCGTCGCTCTATGGCTTTACCGACCTGCCGTCGGTGCATGAGCGTGGGGCAGTGGTGCTGACCCATGGGATCGGCCCCTATGTCATCGATGTCCATGGCCGCCGCTATCTCGACGCCAATTCCGGCCTGTGGAACATGGTGGCGGGCTTTGACCACCCCGGCCTGATCGCCGCTGCCAAGGCGCAATATGACCGCTTTCCCGGCTACCACGCCTTCTTTGGCCGGATGTCGGACCAGACCGTGCTGCTCAGCGAAAAGCTGATCGAAGTATCGCCGTTCGCGCGAGGCCGGGTGTTCTATACCAATTCGGGGTCAGAGGCGAATGACACCATGGTCAAGGCCTTGTGGTTCATGCATGCCTCCGAAGGCAACCCGCAGCGGCGCAAGATTTTAACCCGGGTCAACGCCTATCATGGGGTTACCGCCGTATCGGCATCGATGACCGGGAAACCTTATAATTCGGTCTTTGGTCTGCCGCTCCCCGGCTTTTTGCACCTGTCGTGCCCGCATTATTGGCGCAATGGCGTTCCGGGGGAAAGTGAAGCGCAATTCACCGTGCGGATGGCGCGCGAACTGGAAGCGGTGATCATCAAGGAAGGCGCCGACACCATCGCCGGTTTCTTTGCCGAGCCGGTGATGGGGGCGGGCGGGGTGATTGTGCCGTCGAGCGGTTATTTTCAGGCAGTGCTGCCGGTGTTGAAGAAATACGGCATCCCGATGATTGCCGATGAGGTCATCACCGGCTTTGGCCGCACCGGCAATACCTGGGGCTGCCAGACCTTTGATTTCATGCCCGACGCGATCATTTCATCGAAAAACATCACGGCAGGGCTGTTTCCGATGGGGGCGGTGATCCTTGGCCCCGATCTGGCCGACCGTATTCAGGCGGCATCGGAAAAGATCGAGGAATTCCCGCACGGCTTCACCGCCTCCGGCCACCCGGTCGGCTGCGCCATTGCCCTGAAGGCGATTGACGTGGTGATGAATGAGGGACTGGCCGAGAATGTGCGGACGATGACTCCGAAGTTTCAGGCCGGGATGGCTTACCTCGCGGAAAACCCCAACATCGGCGAATGGCGCGGTGTCGGCCTGATGGGGGCACTGGAAGCGGTGAAGGACAAGGCGAGTAAAACGCCGTTTCCCGGAACTTTGTCGGTGTCGGAGCGGATCGCCAATTCCTGCACCGACCACGGGCTGATCTGCCGCCCCCTGGGTCAGGCCATCGTGCTGTGCCCGCCGTTCATCATCACCGATGCGCAGATCGATGAGATGTTCAACAAGCTGGGGGATGCGTTGAAGAAGGTGTTTTTGGAGGTGGCTTGAGGGGGGTGGCCCCTACAACTGTTCCAAAGTGATTGGCATTGGCCCAAGAGGGTCAAATCCAACGTTCTGGCATGGGCGAAGGTCAGGATCGCGGGAAAGGCGGTCATTCCCTGCCGTTGTTCAATTGCCCTTCGCCTGCGCCAGTTTCAGTATCCATTTCAGCCTGTTGCGACAGTGTTTTGGCTATACCTCGCAATATATCTGCAATGTCGGAGTCCGACGCATTCTGCCGTTCCGTATCGGCCTGCTGCGTTTCCTTCATGGCTTCTAGTTGTGAGGCCATTGCATCGAAGGAATTCCGCATTTCAACCAATGCTTCTGTGTTCGCACGAACACCGGCGTCACCGTCTGTGAGCCGCTCTTCGAGCTGCAACGCAATGCTCAAGAAAAGCATCAGGATGTTGATGATTACAGAAATCGCCGCGATTCGACGGTTGAACGCAGCATCTGCCTTAGCGTCCTTAGCCGCGCCCTTTTGCTCTTCATGGAGGGCCTCGTGTGCCGCAAGACTACGAACAAGCATCGATTCAAGGTTGCCCGCAAGATCGAAGTCGAAAACAGACGCGGAAGCAACGTCCCTGACTCGTGCAAAGGCAGATGCTTGTTCCGAGAGCGACGTCGCGACAGACTTAAACTGGTCATGGAATGTTGGCGAAAGGCCTAGGAGGTGCACTGCATTTGCGGCCTCAATAGCAGAACCGATACGACCAAACCCGAGAGTTTCAATTGCAGATCCAAAACGCGGTATGTTCACGGCACTGGCAAGGTCAAACAGACTGGAAGCCTCAAGCGCGCGCCGCATATCTGCAAACACGTCAATTTTCTGAAACATCGACATAGAATGTTCGTGCGTACGACGAACAAGCCGCGAGACTACACTTTCGGATGAGCCCGTGATTAAGTTCATAAAGCCTTCGGGCAGGCCACCAAGAGCAAGGTTTCGCGCATCCGTGAATGCGTCCTGTTCTGCTTTGAAATGGCTTGCGAGAGTACCCAAGCCCGCTAGGGCGGAAATGTGGTCTGTCATATCCGGCAATGAAAGAGCCCGCATGGACTCTTGATGAGCATTAAATTTTTCGTTGAAAACATTCGCACCTGACAAGGCGTCCAATTGATCCTTCAAGAAGCTAACGGAACTCGCAGCACGTGCGGCCTCAGAAAGCGCACTGCTCCCGCCAATACTGTGCAACGCTTCCCTCATGGCCGCTCCACCGCTCGTCAACTGATTAATCCGATCAAGCGACGTTCGCACGGCCTCTTCCTTGTCAATTTTGCTTCCTTCAAACCTACCGGGCCACGAAATATCAAACCCTTCTGGTTCATCGTCGCCATCCGTCATTGTCTACACCTCGCCTTAACTGTCCAATGGTGCGCTTTATATAGTATTGGCGGGCAGGATGCCAAGATGTAGGGCCGATTTATCATGAGACCAAGCGAAGGGATCAAACCAGCCATTTGCTGGTCCTGCCTCCCCTCACACATGCTGCCCCCCATTCACCTCAATCTCCACCCCCGAGATATAACTGCTCTCCCCCGAGCACAGAAAGAAGATCGCCGCCGCCACCTCCGCCGGCAACCCCAGCCGCCGCAGCGGCAGCCCCGCCACGATCTTCTCCGTCCCCGGTGACAGGATCGCGGTATCGACCTCCCCCGGGGCAATCGCATTGACCCGCACCCCCAATGGCCCGAAATCAAACGCCATTTCCCGGGTCAAAGCCGCCAGCGCGGCTTTCGATGTCGCATAGGCCGCCCCGGCGAACGGATGCACCCGGACCCCGGCGATCGAGGTGACGTTGACCACTGCCCCCCTGGCCGCCGCCAACTCCGCCCGCAGGCCGCGCGCCAAGACCACCGAGGCGAAGAAATTCACATGGAACACCTGCCCCCAGGTCCGCAGGTCCGTCTCCAAAGTATTCAGCCGCGCCCCCCCCGGCCCTTTCGGCGATATCCCGGCGTTGTTCACCAAAGCATCCAGCCGCCCGCCCAGCTTGCCCCTGATCAGATCAATCGCCGCAATCGTCTGATTGGGGTCAGCCAGATCGACCTGAATATGGTTGGCCTCGCCGCCTTCCCAGGGGCAGCGGGCATCCAGCGGGTGGCGCGAACAGGTCAGCACCCGCCAGCCCTCCGCCGAAAACCGCTTGACGGTGGCATGGCCGATGCCGCGGCTCGCCCCGGTCAACAGCATGGTCTTCTGCATCGCTCGCCCCCTCGCACCGCCGCCACACTTGAGCACGGCGACAATCCACCGTAACAACGGGGCAGACCAAGGACCATCCATGAAAAAGCAGACCGCCATGACCCGAGACCCGATCGGCACCGCCCGCACCCTGTCCGAGGCGCTGCCCTATCTGCAGCGCTATTCCGGCGCGATAGTCGTGATCAAATTCGGCGGCAACGCGATGGGCGACGCCGATGCCATGGCCGAATTTGCCCGCGATATCGTGCTGATGCGGCAGGTCGGGGTCAACCCGGTGGTGGTGCATGGCGGCGGCCCGATGATCAACGACATGCTGACCAAACTGGGCATCAAATCGGAATTTGTCCGTGGCAAGCGGGTGACCGACAAGGCGACGGTTGAAGTGGTTGAAATGATCCTGTCGGGACTGGTGAACAAGCGCATCGTGCAGGCGATCATGGATGCCGGCGGCCGTGCGGTGGGCATTTCCGGCAAGGATGACGACCTGATGGTCTGCGTCGCCGATGACCCGGAACTGGGCTTTGTCGGGCGGCCAGTGGAAATGAACGTGCAGGTGCTGCGCGATCTGTACAAGGCCGGGATCATCCCGGTGGTCGCCCCGGTGGCGACCGGGATGGCGGATAATGAAACCTTCAACGTCAATGGCGACACGGCGGCAGGGGCGATTGCCGGGGCACTCAAGGCCGACCGGTTGCTGCTCCTGACCGATGTCGCCGGGGTCTGGAATGCGGCCGGTGATGTCATGACGCAAATCTCGCCGGAAGAGATCCGGGACATGATCGCCTCGGGGGTGATTGCCGGTGGCATGATCCCCAAGGCGGAAACCGCATTGCTGGCACTGGAACAGGGGGTCCGCGCGGTGACGATCATGGATGGGCGGCTGCCGAATGCCGCTTTGCTGGAATTGTTCACCGATCATGGCGCCGGCAGCCAGATCCGCTCGACCGAGCCGCGCATCAAACCACGCAGCGACTGAATGGATGCGGACCGGATTGCAGCACTGGCGGCAAGGCATCAGCTGGCGATCCTCGGCGGTTTTGCCGCAGAACCGGGCGATGGCCTGCCCCCCGGCACCGCAGCGCTGCTGCTGCTGGGGCCGGCTGAACCCGGCTTTTGGCGCCATGTGACGGCGGAGGCGGAGTTTGACGGCAGCCCCGATCCGCTCGACCGCTGGTCGCTGCGGGTCATCGGTGCGCTAGCTGTCCGGTTGGGAGCACAGGCCCTGTTCCCCTTTGGCGCGTCCCTGTATCCGTTCCACCGCTGGGCCCTCCGCAGCGGGCGCTGCCATGCCTCACCGGTCCACCTGCTGGTGCATGACCAGGCCGGGCTGATGGTATCGTTTCGCGGCGCCCTTGCCTTTCCCCACCGGATCCCGCTCCCGCCCGCGTCCGCCTCCCCCTGCGACAGCTGCAGCGCCAAACCCTGCCGCACCGCCTGCCCCACCGCGGCACTGACCGCCAACGGCTACGATCTTTCCGCCTGCCACGCCTTGCTTGACCAACCGGCCGGATCAAACTGCATCACGGGCGGCTGCCTTGTCCGCAGGGCCTGTCCAGTGTCGCAGCGATATGCCAGATTGCCGGAACAATCGGCCTATCACATGAGGCAGTTCCACCGATGACCCATCGCCTGATCCTGACCCGCCATGCCAAATCCAGCTATGACATCCCCGGTCTCGCCGATATCGACCGGCCGCTGAACCCCCGGGGCCAGCGATCGGCGACCTTGCTGGGCGACTGGATGGCGTCGCGCGGCGACATCCCGGACGAAGTGCTGTGTTCCACCGCCCGCCGCACCCAGGAAACCTGGGCCGGCATTGCCGCAACCATGGCGCACAAGGCGGACCTGCGGCTGATCCCGGCGCTGTATCAGGCGGGTCCGGCGGCGATGCTGGCGGTGCTGCAGTCCGCCACCTACCGCATGGTGATGCTGCTGGGCCACAATCCCGGCATCGGTGAATTTGCCCAAGGGCTGTGCGCCAAACAGCCGCTTGACCCCGAATTCCTGCACTATCCCACCGGGGCGACGCTGGTGCTGGAATTTGACGTGGCCGACTGGTCAGAGGCGCAGATGGGCAAGGGTCAGGTGATCGACTTCATCACCCCGCGCTCGCTGGAATAGAGCCACCCAACGACCGGGCCAACGACCGTGTTTGTTTTTCGTGAAAATACTCCACGGGGGGTCCGGGGGGTGTGAAACCCCCCGGCTTCGGCTTGGGAAACCCGGCTCAATGCCCGAGTATCTGGCTGAGAAACAGCTTGGTGCGTTCCGACTGCGGGTTCAGGAAAAACTGTTCCGGTTCATTCTGTTCGACCACCTGGCCCTGATCCATGAAGATCACCCGGTTCGCCACTTGCCGGGCAAAGCCCATTTCGTGGGTGACGCACAGCATGGTCATGCCGTCGTGCGCCAGTTCGATCATGGTATCCAGCACTTCCTTGATCATCTCGGGGTCCAGTGCCGAGGTCGGTTCATCAAACAGCATGATGCGGGGTTTCATGCACAGGCTGCGGGCGATGGCGACCCGCTGCTGTTGGCCACCCGACAGTTGGCCGGGGTATTTGTGCGCCTGTTCCGGGATCTTGACCTTGCCCAGAAAATGCATCGCCACCTCTTCGGCTTCGCGCTTCGGGGTCTTGCGGACCCAGATCGGCGCAAGGGTCAGGTTTTCCAGAATGGTCAGATGCGGGAACAGGTTGAAATGCTGAAACACCATGCCAACTTCGGACCGCACCTTGTCGATGTTTTTCAGGTCGCTGGTCAGTTCGGTGCCATCGACGATGATCTGGCCCTTTTGATGCTCTTCCAGCCGGTTGATGCAGCGGATCAGGGTGGATTTGCCGGAACCGGAGGGGCCGCAGATCACGATCCGTTCGCCGCGCGCCACCGATATGTTGATGTCGCGCAGCACGTGGAATGTGCCGAACCACTTGTTCATGCCCGTAATCTGGATGGCGACTGCATCCGAATGGGTCGATCTTGCAGCGGTTGCCATGACAGGCTCCTTAACGGTGGTCGGTCCGGAGCTTGCGCTCCAGATACATCGAATAGCGCGACATCGAGAAACAGACGACAAAGAAGATCAGACCGACAAAGATGAACGGCTCCCAGAATATGCCTTTCCAGTCGATGTCGGCCAGCACGATCTTGCGGATGCCCTGCAACGGGTCGGCCAGACCGACCAGCGCCACCAGCGTGGTATCCTTGAACAGCCCGATGAAGCTGGAGACGATGCCGGGGATCGAGATTTTCAGCGCCTGCGGCATCACGATCAGCCGCTGCGCCTGCCAATAGGTCAGCCCCAGCGCGTCGGCGGCCTCATACTGGCCGCGTGGCAGGGCGGCCAGACCGCCGCGCACCACTTCGGCGATATAGGCGGCGGAAAACAGCGTGACCAGAATGATCACCCGCAGGATCAGATCGAAATTGGTGCCGGGCGGCAGGAAATAGGCCAGAAGCAGCGAGGCGGTGAACAGCATGGTGATCAGCGGCACACCGCGGACAAACTCGATGAAGCCGACACACAGCGTCTTGACCAGCGGCATGTCAGACCGGCGGCCCAGCGCCAGCAGGATGCCGATCGGCAGCGATCCGGCGATTGCGGTCACGCCGATGACGAAAGACAACAGAAAGCCGCCGAACAGATCACTGTCAATCGGCTCCAGCCCGATGGGCATCAGACGGTGCAGCGGGCCGGAGACATAGGGCTGCAAAGGCAGCAAAAACCATGCGACGAACAGCAGGGTGGCCACCACCGTGGTCCCGATCACCCCCAGACGCGGCAGGGCCAGAAAGATCGACAGAGCCACCAGCCCCAACCCCAGCATGACCGCCACCGGCGCCCAGAATGACCCGCCCCACAACAGATAAAACCCCAGCGCCGGGAAGGCGAGGGTGACATAAACCAGCTGTTTCGGGGCAATCCAGGCCAGCGCCGTCAGCGCGGCAAACACCAGAGCAGACAGCAGGATGTGCCAGGCGTCGGTATCCAGCCCGATCAGCACCAGCACCAGCACGGCGCCGACAGTGCCGACCATGCTGGCACAAAACCGGTTCAACCCATAGTAAAGCACCGGGGCCAGTGCCACGAACAGCAGGGCAAAGGCGGTGGTGGGGCGCCAGTAGAGAGTGTTGGGGTAAAAGCCATAAATGAACTGGTTCCAGCGTTCGGCCAGAATGGCCCAGCAGGCGCCGCTGGTGCCATCTCCCATCGCGGCCAGTGCGGCACGGCACTCGCCCAAGGACCCGGCTTTCCACACCCCGTTGGTGATCCAGGGCAGGCTGCCCTTGACCAGATAGAACAGCGACACCACGGCAAGCACGGTCAGGATGGAATTCAGCCAGCCCGAAAACAGGTTTTCGCGCAGCCATTTCACCGCGCCGCGTTCTGTCACCGGCGGCGTGGTGGGTTGCAGCATCTGGTCGCGGACGAAAGAGCGGTCGCTCATCTCAACGCTCCCTCAGTTGCATGGCATCGTTATAGGCGTTCATCACCGCAGAAATCATCAGCGACAGGCACAGATAGATCAGCATCATCAGCAACATGCATTCCAGTTCGCGCCCGGTCTGGTTCAGGGTGATGCCGCCCAGTGTCCCTTTGAGATCAAGATAGGAAATCGCGATGCCCAGTGTCGTGTTCTTGGTGATGTTCAGATACTGGCTGATCAGCGGCGGGATGATGACCCGCAGCGCCTGTGGCAGCACAATCAGGCCCATGGTGCGGCCGGGGCGCAGGCCCAGGGCAAAGGCGGCCTCGGACTGGCCGCGTGATATCGCCAGAATACCGGCGCGGACCCCTTCGGCGATATAGGTCGCGGAATACAGGATCAGGGCGATCAGCAAAGCGGTGAAACTGTGGGCGACATTGATGCCACCCTGAAAGTTGAAGCCTTTCGACACCCCGGTTTCACTGGCGGCAAA
>JAYTDA010000178.1:0-2732 GCA_043736155.1 Paracoccaceae bacterium
GTGCACAATCTTGTCACAGCCGCCCCTCGTCCAACCGGTAGGCCGCCGCAGCCCCCCCCCACAGCACCGCCCGCTGGTCGGCGTCGTTCAGCCCGGAAATCGCGTCCCGCACCAGTGCCACCGTCCGGTGATAGTCCGACGCCAGCAAGCAAACCGGCCAATCGGTGCCCATCATGCAGCGCCCCGGCCCGAAAATCCGCAGCACCTCGGCGATGTAGGGGGCAATTCCGGCCGGGGTCCAGTCGGCCCAGTCCGCCTCGGTCACCATGCCGGACAGCTTGCACCAGACATGGGGCTCCGCCCCGAACGGCTGCATCAACGCGGCCCAGGGGGCAAAGCCGTTCCCGGCGATCTGCGGCTTGGCGATGTGGTCGATGACAAACCGCAGGTCAGGCAAGGCCCGCACGGTGTCCAGCGCCGCCGCCATTTCGCGCGGGCGGATCAGCAGATCGTAAACCAGCCCCCGCGCCTGCACCGCCTGCAATCCGCGCCGCACATCCGCGCGGCACAGCCAGTCTTTGTCGGCCTCATCATGGACCTGATGGCGGATGCCGACCAGCCATCTGCCGCCCGGCCCGGCGACAAGGTCATCCAGCGCCGCGCCCACATCCGCAGCCGTCAGATCGACCCAGGCCACCACTCCCGCAATGAAATCGGTGGCTTCGGCCAGCGCCAGAAACCTCCGCGACTCGGCCAGACTGGCCCAGGTCTGCACCAGAATGGTCTTTTCCACCCCTGCAGGGGCCAACAAAGGGCGCAGGTCGTCCGCCGTGAACACCCGCCGGATCGGCAGCACGGGGCCGGTCATCCACGGATAATCGCCGGTGTCCGGGTTCCAGAAGTGATGATGCGCGTCGATGGCCGGGATCATGCGTCACTCCATGTGAAAGAGGGTCTCCGTGACAACACAGCATCCACCTTGGCGGCGCATTGGGAAAGGGGTCTGACGCCGATCTGTTTTCCCGCTTTGCCAAGGTCGGTCAAAATGCTGTCCCGCCCTGCGTGCACCCGACCGCCTCGACGTGTCAGAGCCTGCAGTCGCGCTTGCCTTCTAACCGATATATTGGTATTTTCAAGCTGTCAATGCAGGCAGCGATCCGCATTTCCAGCAGAAACCCCGCCCGGATTTGGCCATGTTGCAAAGCAGATCTGCGGCGGGTAAGGGTCGCACCGACAGGAAAGGCGAACTAGATGGCGCGACCCCGAAAAAGTGATGCGGCACCGCAAGACCATTCTGCCACTGGTTTGACCGGCCTGCCCGATCACCTGATCGACATGATCGACCCGGCCCTGCCAAAGACGGCACAGGTCTACGGCATCATGCGGCGCGCCATCGTCAACTTGCATCTGGCCCCCGGCAGCAACGTCAACGAAAAACTGATCTGCGATCAGCTGGACATCTCGCGCACCCCCCTGCGTGAGGCGATCCTGCAATTGCAGTCCGAAAATCTGGTGTCGGTGGTGCCCAATTCCGGCACCTATGTCTCAAAAATCGACCTGCAATCGGTGTTCGACGGTCAGCTTGTCCGCGACGCTCTGGAACTGAAGGTCGTGCGGCTTGCCGCGAGCCGGATGACAGCGCAGTTTGACCGGGCGCTGGATTTCAACATGCACCAGCAGGAACGCATGGCGGCTGACCTTGACTATGACGGATTTTATGACCTCGACGAAGCGTTCCACAGCATGATCTGCGAATTCGGCGCCTCGGCGCACATCTGGAAGATCATCAACGGGGCCAAGGCGCAGCTTGACCGGGTGCGACGCCTGTCGTTTCCCCTGCCCAGCCATCTGGAGGTTGTGCTGAACGAACATATGGCGGTCGTCGACGGATTGCGCCAGCGTGACCCGGAGGCGGCGGCGGCGGCGATGAAGGTGCACATCGACCGGGTTTTCACCATGATCCGCCGGCATATCGTCGAGCGCCGCGACTACTTTGCCCCTGACGCCGGCGAGGTGCTGGACGGCTATGTGGGCGGGCGCTGAGATGACCGGGCTTCGCATCGCCTGCATTGGCGAGTGCATGATCGAGCTGAACCGGCTCGATCTTGATGCCGGCAGCGCCGGGATCGGGTTTGCGGGCGATACGCTGAACACGGCGGTTTATCTGGCACGGCTGGGCTGCGACGTCGCTTATGTCACCAATCTGGGGCTCGACCGGTTTTCAGACCGGATGGAGCAGCGGTGGCGCGGCGAGGGGATCGGCTGTGCGCTGGTCGGGCGGCACCCCGACCGGCTGCCCGGGCTTTATGCGATCGAGGTGGATGCGGCGGGTGAGCGGTCATTTCGCTATTGGCGCGAGGCGTCGGCGGCGCGGACGCTGTTTTCGGGGATCGGGGCCGCGCTTGCCGATCTGGCGCAGTTCGATGTGATCTATCTGTCGGGCATCACGCTGGCGATCTTGCCGGCAGAGATCCGGGGCGCGCTGATTGCCACGGCTGCCGGCTTGAAGGCGGCGGGCAAAATGGTGGTGTTCGACACCAACCACCGGCCCCGGCTGTGGCCCAATGAGGCTGCGGCGCGCGACAGTTTTGCGGCGATGTGGGCGGCGACCAGCCTGGCGCTGCCGTCTTTCGATGACGAGGCGCGGCTTTATCCCGGCCTGTCACCGCAGCAGGTGATCGCCCGGATTGCCGCGCTTGGCCCGGCCGAGGTGGTGCTGAAGAACGGGGCGCGGGGGCCGCTGATCGCGGTCAACGGGGCGGTGGACCAGACCGACCTGCCCGAGGTGGCGC
>JAYTDA010000179.1:0-1563 GCA_043736155.1 Paracoccaceae bacterium
CAACGCGACGTGCCGGGTCTCGATCACCACCTTGCCGGCATGTTCAAAATTCACCGTGACCCGCCCGCCGATGTTGGACTGCACCTGCCCCAGCCCCCAGTCAGGCCGTTGCGGATGACGGACCAGCATTCCCGGCTCCAGAATGGACTGCATGTTCGCCACCGTTGAGGACCTTTATGCCCGACAAGCCTGACCTCGCCGCGCTTCTTGGTTCGCGCATCTGCCATGACCTTATCAGCCCGATCGGCGCGATCGGCAATGGGGTGGAGTTGTTGATGATGGAGGGGTCGACCAAGAGCCCCGAAATCGCGCTGATTTCGGATTCGGTCACCCATGCAAACGCCCGCATCCGGTTCTTTCGGGTGGCTTTCGGGATGTCGGGCGGCGATCAGCGGGTGGGCAGGGCCGAGGTGATGGCGATCCTGACCGACCTGACCCGGGGCGGGCGGCTGACCATCGACTGGAACTCGCCGCCCGACCTGAACCGCCGCGATGTGAAACTGGCGTTTCTGCTGATCCAATGCCTGGAAACGGCGCTAGCCTACGGCGGAAACATCACGCTGACCCAGACCGATGGCCGCTGGCAGATCACCGGGCGCGCGCCGAAAATGAAGATCGACCCTGCCCTGTGGGAGGTGCTGGTGAACCCGGCGGCGGTGATCGAGATCGGCCCGGCGCAGGTGCAGTTCCTGCTGGTGCCGGAAGAATTCAGCCGCCAGCACCGGCGGCTGACGGCGCATGTGTCGGAAACCGAAATAAGATTGAGTTTCTGAGGCTTTGGTCGGGTTTTGACGCAAGCAGGAACACCGCAAAACGCGTTCGAGTGAACCGAGTGTCAGCGATTTTCGCTTGCATCGAAACCTGAAGCACTTCAGCGGATGGTGCCGTCGCCGGTGACCAGATATTTGAAACTGGTCAGCTGGTCTGCCCCCACCGGGCCGCGCGCGTGCAGCTTGCCGGTCGCAATGCCGATCTCGCCGCCCATGCCGAACTCGCCGCCATCGGCGAACTGGGTGGAGGCGTTGCGCATCAGGATGGCTGAATCGAGCCGCTGGAAGAATTTCGCCGCCGTCTCGTCATTCTCGGTCAGGATCGCTTCGGTGTGCTGGCTGCCGTAATGCTTGATATGGGCAATCGCCGCGTCCACCCCGTCGACCAACTTGGCCGAAATGATCATGTCGAGGAATTCGCGGCCAAAGTCGTCGGGGGCGGCCTGCACGGTGCCGGGGGTTTTCAGAAGCTCGCCCTCGGTGCGCACCTCGACGCCGGCTTTCACCAGGTCCTCAATCAGCACCGCGCCGTGTTGGGTGTAGAACTTCCAGTCGATCAGCAGACATTCCGCCGCGCCACAGATGCCGGTGCGGCGGGTTTTGGCGTTGAGGACCACCCGGCGGGCTTTTTGCAGATCGGCGTCGCGGTCGGCGTAGATGTGGCAGATGCCCTCCAGATGCGCAAAAACCGGGACGCGGGCTTCGCGCTGGACGAGGCCGACCAGACCCTTGCCGCCGCGGGGGACGATCACGTCGATATATTCCACCGCGCGCAGCATGTCGGTGACGGCAG
>JAYTDA010000180.1:0-3185 GCA_043736155.1 Paracoccaceae bacterium
TGGGTTTTCCGCTTCAAGGATCTGCGCGCCTGGTGGCAAAACCCGCATTTCAATCGCCCGGGCGGAGTGGAAAGTGGTGCGGCCACGGCTTGGGTGCCGCAGTCAAAGCCGATCTGGTTCACCGAGCTTGGCTGCCCGGCCATCGACCGCGGCACCAACCAGCCGAACGTGTTTTTCGATCCGAAGTCATCGGAGAGTTTCACGCCGTATTTCTCGCGCGGTTGGCGCGATGATGCGATCCAGAGGGCCTATCTGGAAGCGACCTATCTGTTCTGGGGCACCCCGGCCAACAACCCGGTGTCCTCGGTCTATGGCAACCGCATGGTGCATGTGCCGGAATGTGCCGCCTGGACCTGGGATGCCCGACCCTATCCGTTCTTTCCGGGACTGACCGAAGTCTGGACCGATGGCCCGAACTGGCGGCTGGGGCATTGGCTGACGGGACGGCTGGGCGCGGTGTCATTGGCCGCCCTCGTGCGGCACCTTTGCCTGCGCGCCGGGATGTCCGAGACCCTGATCGACGTCACTGGCCTCTGGGGTGCTGTCGAAGGGTATGTGATCTCGGCTCTGGAGGCTCCGCGCGCCTCGATCTCGACGCTTGCCCGACACTTCGGCTTTGATGCCGTGGAAAGTGAAGGCCGCATCCGTTTCCTGATGCGCGGTCGTGTTGCCACCGCCACCATCACACCCGACAGCATGGTCGCGCCTGCCTCGGCGAAAGGCGATGTGATGGAACTGACCCGGGCGCAGGAAACCGAGCTGCCGCAGGCCCTGAAATGGCAGGTCGCCCGTGCCGATGAGGATTATGACGCAGCCCAAGTCGAGGCGCGGCGCATCACTGTCGACACCTCGCGCATCGCTTCGGAGGCCTTCCCGATGGCTGTGCCGCCCGAAGAGGCCGAGCGTCGCTGCCGCCGCGCGCTTATGGAGGCGTGGGTGGGCCGGGAAAGTGCCGTCTTCCGCCTGCCGCCCTCACAGCTTTCACTTGATCCCTGCGACGTGATCCTGCTCGATCACGATAGCCGCCTGACGGAACTGCGGCTGGTGTCGATTGCCGACTCGGATGTGCGCGGCATTGATGCGGTGCGCCAGGACCGCGCCGTTTACGATCTGCCGCCCGGCGATCCGCGCGCGGCGTCCTTGTCGACGCCCACCGTGTTTGGCGCGCCGGATGTGGTCCTGCTGGACCTGCCGCAACTGCGCGACGATCAACCCGCACACCGACCCTTTGTGGCAGCCCACGCCATGCCGTGGCCGGGCGAGATGGCCGTGTTCCGCAGCGCCGCGATGGATGGTTTTGCATTGCTAACCACCTTCGGAAGCCGCGCCCGGATGGGTGTGCTGGGGGCGGATTTCTATGCCGGGCCGGTGTCGCGCTTCGATCTCGGCAATGCGCTGGTGGTCGATCTGTTTTCGGGCACCTTGAAAAGCGTCACGGATATCACCCTGCTGGGTGGGGCGAACGCACTGGCGGTGGAGACAGCCCCCGGCCAATGGGAAATCGTCCAGGCAGGCTCGGCCGAGTTGATCTCAGCGGGGCGCTACCGCCTGACCCGGCTGCTGCGCGGCCAGCGCGGCACCGAAAACGCGGTCGCAAGTGTTGTACCGACCGGCGCGCGCATCGTGGTACTCGACACCGCCGTCGCACCCTTGCCCATCAGCGAGGCCGATCTGGGCCTGCCGTGGAATTGGCACATTGGCCCGGCGTCGCGCCCGGTCAGCGACGAGACCTATGTGGCAGCGAGTTTCACGCCAGCGGGCGCTGGGCTGCGGCCTTTCTCGGTGGCGCATGTCGAACAGCCGTGGCGCAAAGCGCGCAGCCCCGGCGATCTGACGATCCGCTGGACGCGCCGGTCGCGGTCGCTGGCCGCCGACACCTGGGGCGCAGGCGATGTGCCTTTGGCAGAAGACAGCGAAGCCTACGCGGTCGACATGCTGGACGGGGCTGTAGTCAAGCGATCCTTGACCACTGGCACGACCAGCGCGCTCTACACCGCCGCTCAGCAGATCGCCGATTGGGGCGCGCTGCTCGGCCCCGGCAACAGCCTGCAACTGCGCATCTATCAGCTTTCCGCCCTTGTCGGGCGGGGTCCTGCACGATCCGTCACCCTTACCTTTTGAAGGCAGCCCCCAGAAAGACAAAGAAATGCCCGACATCACCACCCACCTGTTTCTGCCCTACATCCTGGCCGCGCAGGCCCAGAAGCACGTCACCCATAACGAGGCGCTGCGGCTCTTGGATGCCATGGTCCAGCTGTCCGTGCTGGACCGCAACCGAACAGCCCCGCCCGTATCGCCGGTGGATGGCGATCGGCACATCGTGGCCCCGGCAGCGACAGGGGTATGGGCTGGTTGGGATCTCAGTGTGGCTTTCTGGGTCGACGGTGTCTGGATGCGCCTTGTGCCGCGGCCCGGCTGGACAGCCTGGAGCATTGCCGACGCGGCTCACACCGTCTGGAACGGCACGGCTTGGGTGATGGTTGGTGGATCGGGCGGATCGGGAGCCGTGTCCTTCTCAGATGCCCTGTTTGAAGTCTACGACGACTCCGATCCGACGAAGAAGGCGGTGTTCAGCCTATCCGGCATCGCCACGGCCACTACCCGGACATTTTCGCTGCCGAACACCTCCAGCGAACTGGCGATCCTCGCAGGCACCCAGACCTTTACGGGCGACAAGACCTTCTCGGGAACACTGACAGCGTCCGGGACTGTCACGGTGTCAGGCGCAGCGGCCACCATCGGCACGGCAATTGAAACAGCCACTTATGGCATGGGCACCGGCGCAACCACGACCGGAGTCACCAAGACGGTGAACCTCGGCACCGAAGGTGCGTCCGGATCAAACACCGTGGTGAACATCGGTTCGGCAACGCCCGGGGCTGGCGGCACGACTGTGATCAACACGCCGACGGTGACTTTTGCCAACGCAGTCACGCAGGTCGGCATGCCGCAAGCCAACGTGACTGCCCAGCTATTGGGGTTGGGCGGGGCCACCGCCGATGCCACCAACCGGCTCAGCGTCAATACCCCGAACGTGCTTCTGAACAATGCAGGCGCATCCATCGATGTGACGGCGAACAAGAACACCGCCGCCAATGATGCCTCGTTCAGTTTCAAGACCGGGTTCTCGGTCCGAGCCCTGTTTGGCACCCTTGGCAGCGACGATTTCACGCTGAAGGTCAGTC
>JAYTDA010000181.1:0-56432 GCA_043736155.1 Paracoccaceae bacterium
CGGACATGACCCGAAGCGCCGCCCGCTCAATTCCCCCCGGCCAGTTTGATCCGGCCCTCGACCGCTGCTGTCACCCTGCCGGTTTCGGCGATGTAATCCATCACGTCATTGGCCATCAGGTTGCCGTTGCCTGCGTTGATCCGCACCTGGCCACCGCCCAATGCGCCGTAGCCATCACCGCCGGCCAGAATGAAATCGTTGGTGGCGACGGCATAGACCTTGTCGGGGTCCAGTGGTGCGCCGCCAACCATGACAGAGGCGACCCGCGACCCGGCAGGGGCGCTGGGGTCAAACACCACCACCATCCCCGATACCTGCGGGAACCGGCCCGAACCCTTTTCCACCTGGCTGAAGCCGTTTTCAAGTGCCGCCAGCAGCTGTGACCCCGGCAAGTCGGTCAGCACCGTCACATTGCCGAACGGCAGTTCAGTCAGGATATCGCGGCGCGTCAGTCTGGTGCCTGCATCATAGGTGCGGTCAGCCCGGATGCCGCCGCCATTGGTAAAGCCGATATCGGCCCCGGTTGCAGCGCGGATCGCATCGGCGATCAGGTTGCCCATCGCCGATTCCTCGCCACGCACCACGTTGCGCCGCGAATCCATCGGCCCTTCGGTGACACCGATTTCCACATTCAGTTCCGTATCGAGCTTGGCCTGAAAGCCATCGACCATGGCCTGACTTTCCGGGTCCGGCACCACAGCGGCGGTATCGATGAACCGGAACATCGGCACCCATTTCACCGTGCGTTTTTCGTCTTTCACCTCGATATCCACCGTCAGATCGAGCGGTGACAGGAACCGCCCGTCAATCGAGGTTTCAACATAGGCAGTGATGCCGTCATAGGCGGTGGCATAGGAGTGGTCGTCGCCTGACAGAATCACATCAAACGCATGGCTTTTGATCAGCGCCCGGTCGTTTTCCATGTCGGTCTGCACCACCCCCACCACCAGATCGGCACCATCGGCCCGGGCTTGTTTGGCGGCGGCGACAGCAGTTTCCACCGTGGGCAGGAAGATCAGATCGCCAGGGCTGGATACCGTTGGGGTGGTATCCTGTGCCACCGGAATCAGCGCAATCTTCAGCCCCGCCATCTCCTTGACCATCACCCCACCCAGACCCGCAACAGCGGAGCCATCGGCATTGGTGATATTGATCGCAGCCCAGGGACATTTCGACCCAGCCATCTTTTGCGCGAAGTTTTCAGGGCCGAAGTCGAACTCATGGTTGCCGGGAACCGCCAGATCAAATGGCACCAGATTGGTCAGATCAATGGTGTTCTGCCCCTTGTCAAAGCCCGACAGGATCGAAGGCGACAGCATGTCGCCGTCAAACAGATAAAGCGTATTGGGATTGGCGGCGCGTTCGGCGCGTGCCACGGCATTCAACCGGGCAAAGCCGCCACGGTCCCCGTCACCGGCGAAATCATAGATGTCACCGATGCCCAGCAGGGTGATCTTGACCTGTTCTGCGGCGAGCGGTGTGGCAAGCATCAGCGTGGGTGCGGCAACTGCAATCAGCAGGGCGGCGCGGGGGTGAAATGATCGGATCACAGGATATCCTCCGATGTTGGAAGTGGGTCCGGTATGGCAGTGACTGCGAGATGCAACTTTGCGGCGATCTGGCCTGCATGTCAAAGAGTCGTGCGGATCAACGCCCGGCGGTCCCGCGCCGCAGCGCCGAATGCTTCACCCAAGGCTAGCGCATTTGGCCGGCTGCGGGTCCGCTTCCTTCTCCCTCCCCCTTGTTGGGAGGGTGGCGCTGGCTGCGGCGATCCGGTCTATCGCTCAAAGGGTCGTTCAAATCGTTCCTGAGTGGCCATCCCGCACCGGCAAAGCCTGCCCCGGCGCACGATAGGCAGGAAAAGGGCGGGGGGCAGGAAAAGGGCGGGGGGCAAATACATCTCGGCTCGCCTTCGCCTGGGGTGGGCAAAAACGCGGGCCTGCTATGGGGACGGCAGGACCGGGCCGATTTGCTGACGACAAATCCGCCAGTGGAAATTGCATTGCAGGTCAAATTGCTTGGTTCAAAGACACAGAGCACAGGTTCGTTGCCCCCCTCCGCCCTTATGGCGGACAAGGATGACAGCGGCATGACAGCCGGTATTGACCGTTGCCGGTCCAGAGGGCATGACAGCGCCATGCTGATCCTGAAGATCTTTCGCCGCCCGGAATGGGATGATCTGAGCCGCAACGGCAGCACCGCCGGTGCCCCGGTGGATCTGGCCGATGGCTATATCCATTTCTCGACCCCGGCACAGGTTGCCGAGACCGCCGCGCGCCATTTTGCCACCGAAAGCGATCTGGTGCTGGTCGCGGTGGACCCGGCAAAGCTGGGGGATGCGCTGCACTGGGAACCGTCGCGCGGCGGGGCGCTGTTTCCGCATCTGTACCGCCGGTTGCGGGTTGCCGATGTGGTCTGGGACAAGTCACTGCCGCTGGGGGCCACCGGCCATATCTTCCCCGAGGGGCTGTTTTGACGCTGGTCGAACAGGCAGGGCTGGCGCTGCTGCACCGGATCGACCCGGAACGGGCGCATGGTCTGTCATTGGCCGCTTTGCGTGCCGGTCTGGTGCCGTTGCCCGGTCCTGTCACATCGCCGCGTTTGAAGGTAAAGCTGGCCGGGATTGATCTGCCCAATCCGGTCGGTCTGGCAGCGGGCTATGACAAGAATGCGCTGGCGCTGGCACCGCTGTCACGTGCCGGGTTCGGCTTCATCGAGGTGGGGGCAGCGACGCCGCGACCGCAGGATGGCAACGACCGCCCCCGGCTGTTCCGACTGTCCGAGGACCGCGCCGCGATCAACCGCTTTGGCTTCAACAATCAGGGAATAGAGGCGATAGCGGCGCGGCTGGCCCACCGGCCTGCCGGGACGGTGGTCGGCCTGAACCTCGGTGCCAACAAGGACAGTGCCGACCGCGCCGCCGATTTCGCCGCTGTGCTGAGCCGCTGTGGTGCGCTGGTCGATTTCGCCACTGTCAACATCTCGTCGCCCAACACCGAACGCCTGCGCGATCTGCAAGGCCGCGCGGCGCTGTCGGCGCTGCTGGATGTGGTGATGGTGGCCCGCGCCGCGCTACCGCGCCCGGTGCCGATGTTTGTCAAGATTGCCCCGGATCTGAGCGACGCCGAACTGGCCGATATTGCCGAAGTGGCGCTGGAATCCGGGTTGTCGGGCATCATCGCCACCAATACCACGCTGGCGCGTGACGGGCTGAAAAGCCGCTTTGCCAGCGAAAAGGGCGGCTTGTCGGGCGCGCCGCTGTTTGACCGGTCCACCCGGGTGCTGGCAAAGCTGTCAGCGCTGACCAATGGCCGGTTGCCGCTGATCGGGGTTGGCGGTGTCGGAAGTGCCGAACAGGCCTATGCCAAGATCCGCGCCGGTGCCACAGCGGTGCAGTTGTATACCGCGATGGTCTATCAGGGCCTGTCCTGTGTGGCAGAAATTGCCCGGGGGCTGGAGGCGCTGCTGGCCCGCGACGGCTTTGGCCGGGTTGCCGATGCGGTGGCAACCGACCGGGAGCGCTGGCTGTAGGGCCGCAGGATTGGACAAAATGCGGTCGGTCGTGCTGCCGACAGCGCCCACTTTGCTCTGCCCGGCCAACCGGGGCAGCATCCGGGCGTCCCAAGACGACGATTTCTGCACAGAAATCGGGCCGGAGTTTATCAAACTCCGCAGCACTCCAACTCCCGCCACCACACTTGCCCCCCTGCCCGCGCCGTGATCCCGGGACAGAGCCGCAGCACGATCAGGCGGCAGTCCCGGCTCAGCCGCCATCCACGCCGGTCAGCAGGTCAGGCGGCATCAGGAAATGCCCGGTGGCCTGGGCAAAGAGCCGGGTGCGGTTGTCCTGCCAGGCCTCGACATGCACCGAGGCATAGCGGCGGCCGGACCGGTTGACCCGGGCGCGGGCATAGGCATCGCGCGGCAGACCGGGCCGCAGGTAATCCACCGAAAAGTCGATGGTTTTCGGCAATCGCGGCACGGATTTCAGCGCCGGATCAAAAGCCCCGCTTTCCAGCGGTTGCCACAGCTGGGTCCAGCTCAGTTCGATGATCGCCGCCACTTCCAGAAATGCCGCCGTGGCCCCGCCATGCAGCGCCGGCAAGGCGGGGTTGCCGATCAGCTTGTCATCATAGCGCAACAGCGCCGTCAACTCGTCGCCGCGCCGGTCAAAGCTGATACCGAGAAACTGCACATAAGGCACCGCTTTGAGCAAAGCCGCCAGCGCTGCATCGCGGCGCTGTTTGATCACCTGTACCGCCTCTGGCCGGGGCCTTGTCATGCGCCACCGCCCCGTTCGGCGGTGAAACTGCCGGTGGCGGTGGCCACCGGGCGGCTGGTATCCTCGTCACAGGCGACAGCCCGGACAAAGGCGACGGTGCGGGTCATGTGGTGACATTCGGCGCGGGCGGTGATGCGCTGGCCCGGGGTTGCCGGGCGCATGTAATCGATCCGCAAGCTGATGGTGGCGGTGCCCTGCGGGGCATCGGCATGGCACAGAACCGCAGCGCCACCACAGGTATCCATCAGTGCCGATACCGCGCCGCCATGGATTACCCCGGTGGCGGGATCGCCGATCAGCGCCACATCATAGGGCATCGAAATCACCGCCACCCCGTCGCCGAACTGATCGACCCGCATCCCGAGGGCCCGCGAATGTGGCAAGGCGCTGATGAAGGTCTGGGCAATCTGTTCCGGCTTGGCGGCCATTTTCTGTCATCCCGCTGCAACAGCTTGGCAAAGTCTTGACTGCCCGCTGCGCCGCTGCAAGCGCCAAAGTGCGGGGCGATTGCGGAATGAGCGCGGACAGGCTAGTTTTCCCACGAACGCAAGCCGGGGAGATTTGATGCCGGATCATCGCCTCAGCTTCAAGGATATGTGTTCGCGGTTCGAGGTGACGCCCCGGACCCTGCGCTATTATGAATATATCGAACTGTTGCAACCCGACAAGGAAGGCCGGTCGCGGTTCTATGGCGCGCGCGAAGTGGCGCGGATGACGCTGATCCTGCGTGGCCGCCGCTTCGGCTTTTCGCTGGAGGAAATCCGGCAATGGCTGGCGCTGTATGGCAAGGCCGGTAGCCGCGCCCAGACCGAGGCGCTGATCGCCATGGCGAACCGGCAACTGGCGGAACTCAACCGCCAGAGGACCGAGCTGGACAGCGCCATCACCGATCTGGCGGCGCTGCGCGACAAGGCGCTGGCCGACCTTGCCTCCTGACCGCCGGCGATATCCCTTCCTGCGGGCTGTGACGCGACGTTTTGTTTACCTTTACGTCAACTTTTGCCTATATGCACTGCAGCAGCGGCACCGCTTCGACACTGCCGCAGCTTTCGCTTGTGCGCCTACAGGAATTGACCGCGATGTCCGACACCAAAACCAATGACGCCCTGATGACGATCCGCGAAATGTGCGACGCCTTTACCGTCACCGCCCGGACTTTGCGGTTTTACGAAGCCAAGGAATTGCTGGCACCCCGGCGCGATGGCCAGAAACGCCTGTTCACCAAACGGGATCGTGCCCGGCTGACGCTGATCCTGCGCGGCAAGCATTTTGGCTTCACCCTGGAAGAGATCCGCCAGTTGCTGGACCTGTATGACCGCGACGACAGCCAGATGACGCAACTGACCCGGACCCATGCGGTGGCAACCGCCCGCCTTGCCGACATGGAACGGCAACGGGCGGAACTTGTTCTGGCGATTGATGACCTGCGGGCGGAACTGGCAGCGGTTGGCGCCATGATCACCGCGGGTGGCAAACAAACCTCCGCAGCCTGATCGGCGAAACCAACGGCGGCACCAACCGCAAAATACCGGACAGGGGATGATCCATGCCTTTTTACCACGCTCCCGTCAAAGACCTGCAATTCGTCCTGCATGAGGTACTGCAGGTGACCAAAGCCGGCATCCCCGGCTATCAGGAATTGGAGGCGGACTTTACCGCTGCTGTGCTGGAACAGGCGGGAAAGCTGGCATCAGAGGTGCTGGCGCCACTGAACCAGGTCGGCGACCGCGAAGGCTGTAGCCTGGAAAACGGCATGGTCCGCACCCCCACCGGGTTCAAGGCTGCCTATGACCAGATGAAGGCCGGGGGCTGGATGGCGCTGGATTGCGACCCGGAGTATGGCGGCCAGGGCATGCCCTATGTGCTGGCAACCGCCGTTGGCGAAATCTTCGTGGCGGCCAACATGGCGTTCAACATGTATCAGGGCCTGACCCACGGCGCCTATTCGGCGATCCATGCCCATGGCACCCCGGAGCAGCGCGCCACCTGGCTGCCGCCGATGGTCGCAGGCGACTGGTCCGGCACGATGAACCTGACGGAACCGCATTGCGGCACCGATCTGGGGCTGATGCGCACCAGGGCCCTGCCACAGGCCGATGGCAGCTATGCGATCACCGGGCAAAAGATCTTCATTTCGGCCGGCGATCACGACCTGACAGCCAACATCGTGCATCTGGTGCTGGCCAAGGCCCCGGGTGGCGGCGACGGCACCAGGGGCATTTCGCTGTTCATCGTGCCGAAGTTCATGGTGAAACCGGACGGCACAATCGGGGCGCGCAATCAGGTTTCGGTCGGCAAGGTCGAAGACAAGATGGGCATCCATGGCAATGCCACCTGTGTGATGAACTATGACGGGGCAACCGGCTGGCTGCTGGGCGATCTGCACAAGGGCATGCGCGCCATGTTCACCATGATGAACGAGGCGCGGCTGGGGGTGGGGCTGCAAGGCTATGCCCAGGCCGAAGTGGCCTATCAGAACGCGGTGGCCTATGCCCGCGACCGGTTGCAGGGCCGCGATGTCACCGGAGCCAAGAACCCTGCCGGTCCGGCAGACCCGCTGATTGTCCACCCCGATATCCGCCGCAACCTGATGGATCAGAAAAGCTTCATCGAAGGCGCCCGCGCCCTGACGCTGTGGGGGGCCGAGTTGATCGACACGGCGCGCCGGTCCGGCGACGCCGACGCCCTCGGGCTGATTTCGCTGCTGACCCCGGTGATCAAGGGCTTTCAGACCGACAAGGGGTTTGATGCCGCAGTGGCAGCGCAACAGGTCTGGGGCGGGCACGGCTATATCGAAGACCAGGGCATGAGCCAGTTCGCCCGCGATGCAAGGATAGCAATGATCTACGAAGGCGCCAACGGCATTCAGGCGCTGGATCTGGTGGGGCGCAAACTGGCGCAAGACGGCGGCAAGCATGTGCTGGCGTTCTTTGACATGGTCAAAAGCTTCATCAAGGCGAACGAGGGCGATGCGGCGCTCACGGCCGATTTCCTCGACCCCTTGACACGGGCGTCCAAGGACCTGCAGGCGGCAGCGCTGTATTTCATGCAGAACGGCCTGAAATCACCCAATGCGGCGCTGGCGGGATCCTATGACTTCATGCACCTGTTTGGCCATGTGGCCATGGGTCTGATGTGGGCACGAATGGCACGGGCGTCACAGGCGGCACTGGCGGGCGGCACCGATGACCCGGCATTTCACCAGACCAAGTGCGCCACCGGGCGCTATTACATGGCCCGCGCCCTGCCGGCGACGGCGCTGCATCTGGCACGGATCCAGTCGGGGGCGGAAACGGTGATGGCACTTGCCGCCGCCGACTTCTAGACTGGGCATGTGACCCGTTGGGATCAAGGGAACCCGAATGCCAAAACGCCTGCGCCTGACCCGCCGCTTTCCGATCGCCATGACCGAAGACGGCTTTCGCAACCTGAAGCGCTTTGCCACTGAGGCGGGGCTGGATGAAGGCGAGGCGCTGAGCTTTCTGTTTGAAAACTTCACCTCGGTGATTGATCAGGACAACCTGACCCACCGCCTGCGGCTGTTCAATTCGGAACTGGAGGCGCGCAAGAAATGACCGAACGAATTTTCTGCGAAAATTCAGCGCCTGACTGGAAGGGCCGGGCCAGAGTGTTGCGAGCGAAAGCAGATGAGTATTTGTGCAAAGAAAAAGCCCAAGTGGGGCGCGCCCCAGCCATCCAGCGGCACACGCTGATCCGGATTTTGTCCGATGGCTGGGGCGACTTTTCCTTCGGCGGTCATCGGCTCTCCAGCCTGTACCGCACCGACAGGGTAGCGCCGTTAACCTTGACAGATTCTTACCTTGCAGCTTGTTTTTCGTGAAAATACTCTCCGGGGGTGCGGGGGTGGAAAACCCCCGCTGCTCCGCCAGCCAGAAAGGCAGATCTGACCATGACAGCGCTCCTCTACTGCTTCGGTGAAAGCGGCAATGCCTACAAGGCGGCGCTGGCGATGGAACTGGCCGACATGGAATGGGAGCCGCGCTTTGTCGATTTTTTCAACGGCGAAACCCGCACCCCGGCGTTCCGCGCGATCAACGACATGGGTGAGGTGCCGGTGCTGGTCGATGGCGCGGTGACGCTGACACAGTCGGGGGTGATCCTTGACTATGTCTCGTCAAAAACCGGCAAGCTCGGCGGGCGCAGTGCTGCAGAGCGGCGCGAGGTGTTGCGCTGGCTGTTCTGGGACAATCACAAACTGTCTTCGCAGGTGGGCATGACCCGGTTCCAGATGAATTTCATTCCCGAGGCCAAACGCCCGGCAGAGGTGATCGCCTTTCTGCAGGCCCGGCTGAAAAGCGTCTACAAGGTGTTGAATGACCATCTGGAGGGGCGCAAATGGCTGGCGGGGGATGGCCTGACCATCGCCGATCTGTCCTGTTGCAGCTATCTGTATTACCCTGAGCCGTTCGGCTTTACCCGTGCCGACTGGCCCAATATCGACGCCTGGCTGGACCGGATCTCTGCACTGCCCGGCTGGAAACATCCCTATGACCTGATGCCGGGCAATCCGACTGACCGCGCAGCCATTGCCCCAACCAAATGAGGACGCCATGACCGAAGCCTTCATCTATGATGCGATTCGTTCGCCGCGGGGCAAGGGCCGGGCCGATGGCGCGTTGCACGAGGTGACCGCAGTGCGGCTGTCGGCACAGATGCTGGATGCCCTGCAAGCGCGCAACGGTCTGGACACCAGGCTGATCGAGGATGTGATCTGGGGCAATGTGGCCCAGGTCGGTGAACAGGGCGGGTGCCTCGCGCGCTCTGCCGTGCTGGCCTCGGGCTTTGCCGAGACGGTGCCGGGCCTGTCGATCAACCGCTTTTGCGCCTCGGGGATGGAAGCGGTGAACATCGCCGCGGCGCAGGTCCGCGGCGGGGCCGGGATCGCCTATGTGGCCGGTGGTGTTGAAATGATGGGGCGGGTCGCCATGGGGTCGGACGGGGCGGCGATTGCCGTCGACCCGACCCTGGCGATGGGGACCTGTTTCGTGCCACAGGGGATTTCCGCCGACATCGTCGCCACCGAATTTGGTTTTTCCCGCGATGATGCCGATGCCCTGGCGGTGGAAAGCCAGCGCCGCGCCGCGCAGGCCTGGAAAGAGCGGCGGTTCGCCAGGTCGGTTGTCACGGTGCGCGATATCAACGGGTTGCCGATCCTGGCAACTGATGAATACATGCGCCCTGCGACCGACATGCAAAGCCTCGGGGCGCTCAAACCCGCCTTCAAGGATATGGGGGAAACCATGCCCGGTTTCGACAAGGTGGCGCTGATGAAATATCCGCATCTGGAGCGGATCAACCATATTCACCATGCCGGCAATTCATCCGGCATCGTCGATGGGGCCGCCGCTGTGCTGATTGGCAATGCCGAATTCGGCAAAGCCGCCGGGCTGAAACCGCGCGCCCGCATCCGGGCCACCGCCAAGATCGGCACCGATCCCACCATCATGCTGACCGGTCCGGTGCCGGTCACCGAAAAAATCCTGAAAGACGCCGGGATGTCGATTGCCGACATTGATCTGTTCGAGGTGAATGAGGCATTTGCCGCCGTGGTGCTGCACTTCATGCAGGCCTTTGGTGTCGGCCCTGACCGGGTCAATGTGAATGGCGGTGCGATTGCCATGGGTCATCCGCTGGGGGCCACCGGTGCCATCATCATCGGCACCCTGCTGGATGAGCTGGAACGGACCGGTAAAGCCACAGGGCTTGCCACCCTGTGTGCCGCCTCCGGCATGGGGGCCGCGACGATCATTGAACGGCTGTAACGCCAAGGTCCGGCTGAAGGAGGAACCAACCATGCCCGTCATCGACCCATCGACATGCCCGGTCAAGACCGGCAGCCTTTATCCCGCCCCCTATGACCAGTATGTCGCCGGCCGTTCATCACTGCGCCTTGGCGAAGCCGGGGGGCTGACGCAGTTCGGGGCCAATCTGGTGACGCTGCAGCCGGGGGCGAAAAGCTCGATGCGGCACTGGCACCACACCGAAGACGAGTTCGTGATGATCACCGTGGGCGCCTGTACCCTGGTGCAGGACGACGGCGGTACGGTGATGCGGGTGGGCGATTGCGCCGCCTTCAAAGCCGGGGACCGCAACGGCCACCAGTTCGTCAACCACACCGATACCGAGGCGCGGTTTCTGGTGGTGGGCACCCGGGCACCGCGTGAACGGGCGGAATATTCCGATGTCGATCTGGTGCTGGAGCTGACCCAGGGGGAACAGGGCGGGGCACGGTTCACCCATCGCGACGGCAGCGACTACACGGGGCCGCGATGATCCTGCGCCACGAGGGTCGTCTTTGGCGCGCCGTATCGGTTGCCAATGCACTTAGCTATGACCAATGGCCCCTGTGGGTGCCCGAAGTTTCCAAAGACAATGAAAGGGGCTGACCATGAGTGACTTTACCGCAGCAACCGATGCCGATGGCGTGACCACCATCACCTGGGACCTGCCGGGAAAGTCGATGAATGTGCTGTCACTGGCGGGGCTGGCGGAACTGTCGGGACTGGTCGATGCGGCGCTGGCGGATACCGGCGTCAAGGGCATCATCCTCACCTCGGGCAAGAAGGATTTTGCCGGCGGGATGGATCTGAACGTGATTGCCCGGATGCGCGCCGATGCCGGTGATGAACCGGCGCGCGGGCTGTTTGACGGTGTGATGGCAATGCATGCCATTTTGCGCAAGATCGAACGCGCCGGGATGGATGCCAGGACCTTGCTGGGCGGCAAACCCATAGTCGCAGCGCTGCCCGGCACCGCGCTGGGGATCGGGCTGGAACTGCCGCTGGCCTGCCACCGCATCATCGCCGCCGACAATCCGCGCGCCAAAATCGGGCTGCCGGAGATCATGGTGGGGATATTTCCCGGGGCTGGTGGCACCACAAGGCTGGTGCGCAAGCTGGGGGCGATGGCGGCCTCGCCGTGGTTGCTGGAAGGCAAGACCGACAGCCCGGATAAGGTGAAGGCCGCAGGGATCATTGATGAAGTGGTGCCAGCGGATCAGCTGCTGGCCCGCGCGAAAGAGTGGGTGCTGGGTGCCAAACCGGCCGATCTGGTCAAGCCGTGGGACCGCAAGGATTACAAGATGCCCGGCGGTGCCCCCTATCACCCGGCGGGCTACATGATGTTTGTCGGCGCCTCGGCGATGGTCAACGGCAAGACCCAAGGGGTCTATCCCGCCGCCAAGGCGCTGCTGTCGGCGGTGTACGAAGGCGCGCTGGTGCCGTTTGACGTGGCGCTGAAGATCGAGGCGCGCTGGTTTACCCATGTGTTGATGGACCCGTCATCTGCCGCGATGATCCGCAGCCTGTTCGTCAACAAGGAGGCGCTGGAAAAGGGGGCGTCGCGGCCTGCTGTCCCCGACCAGACGGTGAGGCGGCTGGGGGTGATCGGGGCCGGGATGATGGGGGCAGGCATCGCCTATGTGTCTGCCAATGCCGGGATTGACGTGGTGCTGATCGACGCCGATCAGGCGGCGGCAGACCGGGGCCGCAACCACTCCGCCGATCTGCTGGACAAGGGGATCAAGCGCGGCAAGCTGACGGCGGCGAAAAAGGATGAGGTACTGGCGCGGATTACCGCCACCACCGATTACAGCGCATTGGCGGGCTGCGATCTGATCGTCGAGGCGGTGTTTGAAGACCCCAAGGTCAAGGCCGCTGTCACCGCGAAATGCGATGCCGCCACCGGGGCCGACACCATCTTTGCCACCAACACCTCCACCCTGCCGATCACCGATCTGGCCCGCGCCAGTGCCAGGCCGGACCAGTTCATCGGCATCCATTTCTTCAGCCCGGTCGACAAGATGAACCTGGTGGAGATCATCAAAGGCAAAGAAACCAGCCCGCGCGCCGTGGCCAAAGCGCTGGATTTCGTGCGGCAAATCCGGAAAACCCCGATTGTGGTCAATGATGCCCGGTTCTTCTACGCCAACCGATGCATCATCCCCTATCTCAACGAGGGTATCCGGATGGTGGCCGAAGGCGTCACCCCGGCGCTGATTGAAAACGCGGCGAAACTGCTGGGGATGCCGCTGGGGCCGCTGCAACTGGTCGATGAAACCTCGATTGACCTGGGGGTCAAGATCGCCAAGGCGACCAGGGTGGCGATGGGGGCGGCCTATCCCGATGATGCGGTGGATCAGGTGCTGTTCTGGATGGCGGATCAGGGGCGGCTGGGGCGGAAATCCAAGGCGGGCTTTTATGCCTATGACGAGGCGGGCCAGCGCACCGGGCTGTGGGATGGCCTGAGCCATTTCCCGCATCACCCCGACCCGGACCTGACCGAAGTGCAGCACCGGCTGCTGTTTGCCCAGGTGCTGGAGGCGGTGCGGGCGCTGGAAGACGGCGTGTTGACCGACATCCGCGAGGGTGACGTGGGGGCGATTCTGGGCTGGGGATTTGCGCCCTGGTCCGGTGGGCCGTTCAGTTGGCTGGACAGGATCGGCGCGGGCCAGGCAGTTGCCTGGTGCGAAGGGCTGACGACCCGCCATGGCGCTCGGTTCACCCCGCCAAAGCTGCTGGTCGAGATGGCCGCCAAGGGTGAGAGCTTTTACGGCCGGTTTGCGGCTCGGACCAAAGCGGCCTGACGCTCGCCCGAGCTGATCTGGCCCGACCTGATCTGGCCCGACACGATCTGGCCCGACTTGATCTGGCCCCACCTGATCTGATCTGCCTCGATCTGATCCGCCTCGATCATCAGACCCACCAGCTTTCTGGCGCGATCCGGCGCCAGGGGCAGGTAGGCCCCGTCGGTGGCGATCAGATCCAGCGACATGTCCAGCCCCTGCACCGATCCACAATGCAGCACACCGGCACCATTGGCATAGACCAGTTGGTCCTCGGCAAACCGCAGCGAGATGATCTCGATCGCGCCATGCGGGCAGACCCGGGAAATGCCGCGATAGCCCTGCAGTGCTACGGCGGGCACCAGCGCAAACGGGTCGCCAAACAGCATTTCCGCCAGATCGCTTTCCAGCATCACATTCTGATCCGGCAGCAGCAGCATGGCGCGGCGGTTGCCCAGAACCCCGGCTGGAACGGCCAGTGGCCACATCGATTTCGGGCAGACACCCTGCCCGCACCACAGGATGTGACGATCAATGGTCAAAACGCTGGCGGCACCGTTGTCAAAGGTCAGCATGTCGCAGCCAACCTGCACCAGTTCAACCGGTTGCCACCCCTGTTCGGTGGCAATCAGCGTGCCTGCGGCGATCCCTTCGGCAAAGGTCACATTGACTTTGCGCCCGGCAGCACCTCCCCAGGCTTCGCTCCGGTCGGCATAGTCGGCATTCGGCCGTTTGGCACGGCGGGCCCAGTGCATGAACATCCTGTCCCTCGTCGAAGAAATGGCAGTTTTTTCGGTTGGTCAGTCAGGCGATTGGGAATGATTCGGCGGCCCGAATTTGGCCACGAATGCGACCGAATAACGGCAGAGTTTCGGCGCAGTTGTGAATCGAAGGTTAACGGTGGCATTCGTTCCAAAGGCGAAACAATCTGTGCTGTGACTTAGCTAAAGCTGTAGCCAAACCGGGCGATGTCTTCGGCACAAAGATCAGCGACCCGCACCATGTCGCTGTCGGTGTAAAACGGCCGGTAATCGCGGCCCCGGCCGCTTTCATTGACGCGCGGCAGCGGCAGCAGGGTGAAACCCAAGTGCTGCTCCAACGCGGCACTATCCTGTTCGATCTGTTCCAGCCTGATCCACAACCGGCACCGATCCACCCCGTCCCTGTCGCGCAGATAGCGCCCATAGGGCCAGGCCAGCAGGCTGTCACCGGTATGATCGTGCCACAAAAATCCTCGAAAATTCAACGACTTCGCCAACATAACCGAAGGATTGTCAAAACGTTGCAGCCGCAGCCAGTGGTAATAGCTGACCAGCCGGTCCCAAGGATTGCGCACCAGGGTAAAGATGAACAACTGCTCCGCTTCACCAGGGTGCAGCAGCCCCTCCAGATCGGCCAGCGCCGAATGTTTCCACAGCCTGCCAGCGGTTGAAACCCCCGCCAGCCGCCCCCGCCGCGCCCGCGCCTTGGGGGTATCGCCCACCAGAAGATCATCCTTCATCGCCCGCGCCTCCAGCGCCAGCGTCAGGGCGGTGCCGCCGGTTTTCGGGATATGAATGAACAGATAGCCCCGCCCGCGTGACAGGATCATTTGCGCCCCGTGGGTGCCAAAGCGATCAGAATCCCCGACCCCACAATCGCCGCCATCCCCAATAAGGCCACAGTTCCGACAGTTTCGCCCCACAGAATCCAGGCCCAGATGGCGGCAAAGACCAGCAGGGTATTTTCAAACACCGCCACCCGCGGCGCTTCGGCGATCTGATAGGCCATGATGATCAGGCCAACGCCAAAGATCGCCCCCATCGCCTGTGCCAGGGTCCAGAACAGGAACAAACCGGTTGGTGCAACCCAGCCCCGCAGCACGAAACCTGCCGCCCCCTCTGCCACCGGCTGCGGCAGCAGCGCCAGCACCAGCAGCCCCAAACCGCCCCAGAACACCATCATGCCAAAGAACCCCGCCAGCAGCGCCAAGGGATTCTCGTCGGCGCAATATTCGCGGGTGACAACGCCGGACAGTGCATAGATCAGCCCCGACAGCACCGGCATCAGCGTCAACAAGCCAAGGCTTGCCGGGTCCAGCCCCAGCACCAACCCGATCCCGCCAAAGCCCAGCCCGATTGCCAGCCATTGCACCCAGCCGATCCGTGCGCCAAAGGCCGAGGCCGAAATCAGCGCCACAAAGATCGGCGCGGTAAACAGCCCGGCCAGCACCTGCCCGATCGGCAACAACCCCAGACAGCCGAAATAGACCAGCATCGAGGTTGACGCGAACAGGCTGCGCGCCGCCACCACTTTCCAGTTCTTTGGCCTGAGCGGCAACCCCAGCAGGTAAGACAGCACGACCAGCACCGGCAGGGCAAAGGCCGAGCGGGTCAGGTGAAACTGCCACAGCCCGGCTTCACCCGCGATGACCCGCACATAATTGTCGATATAGCCGATCAGCAGCATTGCCGCCGAGGCATAGGCGGCCGCCCGTGCCGTACGGTTGCCGGCGGGTTGGTCAAACGTGATCGACATCGGGCCTCCGCCCTCCAAGGAACAGCACCGGGCCCCACAGTCCAGCCCAAAGTCGACATTGCCGCCTGAATGCGCCGCCTGATTGCGCCATCCGCCAGAATGATTGTAGCCCGCAGCGCCCTGCGCTATCGTGGCGCAACGAAGCAAGAAAAAGCAGCAGGGCCCCATCGCCTTATGACGGCGCTTACCCAGTATCAGCGGCTGGAATGTCTGGGCATCTGGCGCGAAAAGCCAGAGGCGCAGCGCCGCGATGTGGTGGTGTCACTGGGCGATGCATCGCTGGTGATTTCCGACAGCCGCAATGACACGGCGCTGACCCACTGGTCGCTGCCGGCGGTGTCGCGGATCAATCCGGGCCACCTGCCCGCACTGTATTCCCCCGCCCCCGATGCCCCGGAACTGCTGGAGCTGGATGACGCCACGATGATCGCCGCCCTCGGTCAGGTACATCTGGTGATTGCATCGGGCCGCCAGCGCCCCGGCCGGTTGCGCCAGGCGCTGCTGATCGGCGGGTTGGTGCTGGTGCTGGGGTTGGGTACGTTCTGGATGCCGGATGCGCTGATCAATCACACCGCCAAAGTGGTGCCCCCGAGCAAACAGGCCGAAATCGGCCGGCTGATCCTGGCGGACCTGTTGCCGCTGACCGGTGCGCCCTGCAACCAGCCAGAGGGGCTGACAGCGCTGCAAACACTGCGCGACCGCATCCTGGGCCCGCGCAACGGCGAACTGGTGGTGTTGCCCCAGGGCATTTCCAGCACCGCGCGGGTGCCGGGCAAGGTGGTGTTGATTTCAGACAAGCTGCTGGCAACGCAGGATAATCCTGATGTTCTTGCCGGATATGTCGCAGCCGAGGCCCTGCGTGCGGAAATCTCTGACCCGATGGTGGTGCTGTTGCAAGACCTTGGGCTGCGCGCCACCTTTACCCTGCTGACCACCGGCGATCTGCCGCCCGGGGCGTTGCGCGGCTATGGCGACCGGCTGATCGCCGAAGGCAACCGCGCCGTGGCGGATGAGGCCCTGATCGAGCGCTTTACCCAGTTGGGCATCCCGACCACACCCTATGCCCGCGCCATTGATCCCAGCGGCGAACGCACCAGGGCGCTGATTGCCGCTGACCCGTTTGGCGCCACTTCACCGCCCTTGCCGGTGCTGGCTGATGGCGATTGGGTGACGCTGCAGGGGATTTGCAGCATCTGAGCGCAAAGGCAAACGCCCCACCACAAGGATGGGGCGCTCTGCCTGTTGGACCTGCTTTTTATTCTTGGGTTTTCACCGTGTAAAGGCGTCGGCAAAGCCCGAAGCCCTGGTTTTCGCCAGCCCTGCGGTCAGCGCCTGTGCGGTGTCAAACGGCCCGGCCAGCACGATCTGCAGGCTTTTGCCATTCTGCATCAGGCTGGAGACCTGCACCGGTAACCCTGCCGCTTTCAGGCTGGCGGCGGCTTTGGCGGCATTGGCGGCGATGCCAAAGCTGGCTGCCTGCACGAACCGCCCGGTACCTGCGGTCGTTGGCGCATTCTTTGCCGACAGTCGCGCCGTTCCGGCCTGTTGATCCGCCAGCGAGGTAAACGGATAGTCGAGAAAGGCGAAATCCATCGTCACATCCTTGCCACTGCTGCGGTCGATCAGCCGCCGGGGGGTGTCATCGGACCAGACCAGACGCATTGCTGCATCGCCAGCAGCCGATCGCGACCCGCGCGTGGTGCTGAGCCTGCCATCGGTCCAGGCGAGTTTATAGCCGTTTGGCACCTTTGCCGCCGGTGCGGGTGCCGCCATTGCACCGCCCTGCCCGACAACGGCACCGGTCAGATCGGCATGGCCAACCACCAGATAAGTCGAGCCTTTTCCGCATTTGACCACCAGCCTGCCGTCATCCACCAAGTACAACTGGTTGATCCGGTCCAACCCGCCGCATGGCGCAGGTGCCGCAGCCCGGGCCACCGGCGCAGGTGCAGCCACTCGGGCCGGTGCGGCTGCCGCCAGTTGCACCGGTGCCACCTGTACCAGTTTCGCGGCCACAGGTTGCGCGGCTACCGGCCTTGCCCCCACCAGCAGATAAACCGGGGTTCCGCCCCGTGCCGTGCCACAGGCCACAACCCGGCGGCCATCGCTCAGCTGCCGCTCTGCAGTGGCTTCAATCGGGCCTGGGCATTGCGCCGCGCGGGACACCAGGTGAACCGTCACCTTGCCCGAAGGTGCCGCCGGTGCCGCACTGGCACTGGCGACCCGGGCGGGCAGGTAGCTTTGCGGCGACACCGCCGGGCGGGCCTGCACCCTTGGCACCGGGGCGGCGGTTTGCGGGGCCACTGCTGCAACCGGCGCGGGAGCAACCGGCGCGGGCTTTGCCGCAACCACAACCGGTACTGCGGGCGCAGGCTTCGCGGCAACCACCACCGGAGCCGCCGCAGCGGGTACCGCAGCGGCTACACTGGCGCGCTGCCCGCAGATCGGCTTGCGGTTGTTGCCGACGCGCGGCACCCAGCTGTCAACCCCGCCGAAACCTGCGCGAATGAACACACAGCCCCGGCTGTCAACATACTGGTCCGACGTGAATCCCGCAGGCGGCAGTTCCGCTGGCCCGGCAACGGCGCGCAACGACTGTGCCTGGGCAAAAGATCCCATCCATACGGCTGCGCAGAACGCCGCCGTGGCAATTTTCAATCCACGCATGACTACCCCCTGTAGCTGGGGCAGAACATGCCGGATCATTGTTTCCTAGTAAAGCAAAATATGCTCTATTTTGTGCCAAACATGCGGTCACCCGCATCCCCTAGCCCCGGCACAATATATCCATGGTCATTCAGCCGCTCGTCTACTGCTGCTGTGACGATCTGCACATCCGGATGCGCCTCTTTCATCCGTTTCACCCCTTCGGGCGCCGCCAACAGGCACAAAAACCGGATATTGCGCGCGCCCGATTGTTTCAAAAGATCAATGGCGGCCACCGAGGAATTGCCGGTGGCCAGCATCGGATCGACCGCAATCACCAGCCGGTCTTCCAGCTCATCCGGCACCTTGTAATAGTATTGCACCGGCTTCAGCGTGGCCGGATCGCGGTACAGGCCAATAAAGCCGACCCGCGCCGACGGAATCAGTTCAAGAATGCCGTCCAACAGCCCGTTTCCGGCGCGTAAAATCGAAATCAGCGCCAGTTTCTTGCCCGCCAGCGCCGGGGCATCCATGGCGCAGATCGGGGTTTCGATCCGACGCGTGGTCATCGCCAGTTCACGGGTGATCTCATAGGCCAGCAACTGACTGATTTCGCGCAGCAATTGCCGGAAACCAGCCGTCGAGGTCGCCTTGTCGCGCATGATGGTCAGTTTGTGCTGCACCAAGGGGTGAGTGACAATGGTCAGATGCTCAGCCATCGGCTTTCTCCAGTCGTTTCAATATCTTCTCTTTGGTCCGCGCATCGCAGAACGCCGCATTCGCCGCCTGTTTGGTCAGTTTGAGCAGTTCCGCCCGGTCCCAGTCGAACGCCTCTGCCAGCCGGTCATATTCGCGCGCCATTGTGGTGTGGAAATAGGGCGGATCATCGGTGGACACCGTCACCTTGACCCCGCGCCGGTGCAACTCCGCTATCGGGTGTTTGCGCCAGCCCGGATAGATCCCCAGCGCGATGTTCGATCCGGGGCAGCATTCCAGCACGATCCCCTGTTCGGCGATCCGGTCGACCAACGCCAGATCCTCGATGGCGCGCACCCCATGGCCGATCCGCTCCACCGCCAGATCGTCGATGGCATCGCGCACCGATGCAGGCCCGCCCCATTCACCGGCATGGGCAGTCAGACGCAGACCCGCCTCTCGAGCCACATCAAAAGCATAGCGGAAGTCCTTGGGTTTCCCGATCTTTTCATCCCCGGCCAGGCCAAAACCCACCAGCCAGTCCCCCGCCGTTTCCGCCGCACAGCGCGCGGTTTCGCGGGCCTTGTCGGGGCCGAAATGCCGGATCGCAGTGACGATGCCGCGTGAGGTTATGCCAATGTCACGTTCCGCGACCGCCGATGCCTCGATGATCGCGTGCAGATATTCACGCCAGGCGCTGACATCGCGGTTGCCACAGAAATCGGGTGACAGGAAGGTTTCGCTGTAAATCACGCCACTTGCAGCGCTTTCTTCAAGTACCGCCAGAGTCAGCCGATAGAAATCCTCGGGGCGCTGCAGCGTAGTGCAGGCGGTCTCATAGACTTTCAGAAAGTGCCAGAAATCCTTGATGGCGTAGTGGCCACCCTCGTTGAATATACCCTCGATATCCAGTTTCTTTTCCTTGGCCAGACCGCGAATGAACGCCGGTGGCGCGGCACCCTCCAGATGCAGATGCAGTTCAACCTTTGGCAAGTCTTGGAAACTCATGGAAATTTCACCCCAAGATGCCGTGCAACCAACCCGGCAACATCGGTAAAGCCGATCAGCCCCAATGTTCCCGCACCAGCCCCCGCAACCAGCACCGGCACCCGTTCGCGGGTATGGTCGGACCCCGCCCAAGTCGGATCATTGCCATGATCGGCGGTGAAAATCGCCAGATCGCCGGGTTGCATCGCCGCCAGAAACCGGCCCGCGCAGCCATCAAACCATTCCAGCGCCTGGGCATAGCCCATCACATCGCGCTGGTGGCCAAACAGGCTGTCAAATTCAACAAAGTTGGCAAAGGTAAAGGAACCGGCGGGCGCGGTGTTTTGCAGTCGCATCAATTGTTCGAAAAGTGCAACATCATCTGCACCCTTGTGCAGCTGATCTATGCCACTCATCGAGAAGATGTCACCGATCTTGCCGACAGCGATGGTGCGCCCTCCCGCCTGTTGCACCCGGTTCAGCAAGGTCGGCGCCGGCGGCATCATCGCGTAATCATGCCGGTTGGCGGTGCGGGTAAACCCACCCTGCACCGAGCCGACAAACGGCCGCGCGATCACCCGCCCGACCCGCATTGCATGCAGGCGCGGTGCCATCGCGGCGCACAGGTCCTGCAAGCGCTGCAAGCCAAAGGCTTCTTCGTGCGCCGCGATCTGAAACACCGAATCGGCAGAGGTGTAGCAGATCGGCCAGCCAGTCCGCAGATGCTCTGCCCCCAGCTCGTTGATGACCGGTATGCCCGAAGCGTGGCGATTGCCCAAAATCCCGGAAACCCCGGCGATCCGGCAAACCTCGGCCACCAGATCGGCCGGAAAACAGGGGACGGTCTGCGGGAAATAGGTCCAGTCCCAGGGCACCGGCACCCCCGCCATTTCCCAGTGACCAGAGGGGGTATCCTTGCCACGCGACACTTCGGTGGCAGCACCCCACAACCCGGAAACCGTAACCTTTTCAGTGCGGTAGCCAGATGCCAGCGCCACCGCTTCCCACAGACCCAACCCGCTCAGCACCGGCATTTTCAACGGCCTGGCCGCAACGCAGGCGGCGTGGATATGGCCCAGGGTATTTGCCCCTTCGTCGCCAAACGCTGCCGCATCGGGGGCACCGCCACAACCCACCGAATCCATCACGATCAGGAACGCGCGCGCCATCAGCCGATCCTTTGGTGGATCAGCGGCGGGTCCGGCACTTCGTGGTCGCCGATGGCAAAGGCAGCGCGCACCACCGCCTCCGCGCGGTCGGCGTCATCCTCGGTCGCGGCGTGGATCAGCGCAAACGGCAGGTCGGGCGAGACATGCTCGCCAATCCCGGCAATTTCCGACAGACCAACCGAGGCGTTGATCCGGTCGCCCTGTTTCAGCCGCCCGCCGCCCAGATGCACCACCGCCAGCCCCAAGGCCTGACCGTCGATCGATGTCACATATCCTTCGGTAAACGAAGGCACTTCGCGCACCACCGGGGCCGATGGCAACCGGTCCGGCCAGCGTTCGACAAAGTCGCAGGGGCCACCCAAAGCCGCCACCATCTCGCCGAAAATCTCGGCGGCACGGCCCGACCGCAGCGCCTCGCCGATCCGGTTTGCGCCATCGGCAGCATCGGCGGCCAGCCCGCCCAGCGCCAGCACCTCTCCGCCCAAAGCGGTGGTCAGTTCCCACAAGGCATGGTTGACCGAGGTGCAGGTCAGCGTCTCCATCACCTCGATCACCTCCAGCGCATTGCCGGCAGCGGTGGCCAAAGGCTGGCTCATGTCGGTGATCAGCGCGGTGGTCATGCAACCGGCACCTTGCGCCGTTGTCACCAAAGACCGGGCCAGCGCCTCGGCCTCCTCCATCGATTTCATGAAAGCGCCGGAACCGACTTTCACATCCAGAACCAGCCCTTCCAGTCCCGCCGCCAGTTTTTTCGACAGGATCGACGCGGTGATCAGGTCAATCGATTCCACCGTGGCGGTGACATCGCGGATCGCATAAAGTCGGCGGTCTGCCGGGGCGACCTCGGCACTCGCCGCCACAATGGCGCAGCCGACATCACGCACCACCCGGCGCAGAACCTCCACCGACACATCGGCGCGGTAGCCCGGGATCGCCTCCAGCTTGTCCAGGGTGCCGCCGGTATGGCCAAGGCCACGCCCTGAAATCATCGGGACGAACGCCCCGCAAGCCGCCAAGGCGGGGCCCAGCAGCAGCGACACACAATCGCCGATGCCGCCGGTGGAGTGTTTATCCAGCACCGGGCCGGGCAGGTCCCAGGTCAGCACATCGCCGCTGTCGCGCATTGCCCGGGTCAGCGCCACCCGCTCGCCTTCGGTCAGGCCGCGCAGACAGACCGCCATGGCAAAGGCACCGCCCTGGGCATCGGACACATCGCCATTGGCCAGGCCCTTGGCAAACCATACCATTTCATCTGCGCGCAAGGATCGCCCTGCACGCACGGCGGCGATGATGCCCCGCGCATCCATTCAGACCCCGCCCCCAGGTTTGCCCACAACGCGGTCCATGTGGCGGGCGGTAAAGACGCCGGGCAGCAGGTCCGCCACCGTCATCCGCAGACGTTCGCCATCCATGGTACACATCGTCACCGGCACATCTCCGGCGGCAAACTCCGCGATCTTCTGGCGGCAGCCACCGCAGGGGGTCACGGGTGACGGGCTGTCGGCAATCACCAACAGCTCGGCAATCACCGTATCCCCCGCCGCCACCATCGCGGCAATCGCCCCGGCCTCGGCACAGGTGCCCTGGGGATAGGCCACATTTTCGACGTTGCAGCCAGTGTAAATCGCACCCGAAACACTGCGGATCGCGGCACCGACCTTGAAATGCGAATAGGGCGCATGGGCGTTTTCGCGCACCGCGCGGGCGGCATCCAGCAATGACAGGGCGTCGGGTGGCATGGTATCCTCCTCATTCGGCGCAACTGTGGTCTGCGAGGGCACTGGATGCAAGGGTGCTCCTCGAGGCACTTGCTGATGGCAAGTGCCTCGCCGCTGACGCCTCTCCGATGGCGGCGAGGGGGGCGCTGGCGGGGCCGTTGGCGCACCCCTCTCCCGCCGGGAGAGGGGTCGGGGGCGAGGGGCTGGGGGAGAGGTTATCTTGAGAAGCACCTCACCGCAGCACCTCGGTATCAAACGCGCCGGGCAGTGCCACCTCCAGCAATTCCAGATCGGCGCTTGGCTCGGCATAGCGCGTGGCCAGCCCCGGTGGGATCACAAAGGCATCGCCGGGGGCGAGGCGAAACGGTTCTTTGCCCTCGCCTTCCAACAGCAGCGCGCCTGCCATCACGAAATTGAACAGGATATCGCCGTGGTGGCGGACCCACGGCACCGCGCCTTCGCCCCGCCGCACTACCTTTACGTCGGCGACCCCCTGGGTGTTGCGGTTGATCGTGGTATCGCGGGCGACAAAACCGGGGATGCGAAAGGGCTGCCAGTCCGCGCCCTTGGTCTGATTGAACACAAAGCGCTGACCCTGCCATTCGCGGTCCGGGCGCAGGTGGGGCGTTGGCAAGGTGGTCACATGGTCAATCTCTGTGACATGATCGGCCGGAACCCCAATTTCGATCACTTCGATCCCTTCGGAGGCATGCAGGACCCGGTGCCGGATTTCCGGCGGCTGGATGAAGCAATCACCCGCCGTCAGCCGGATCGGGCCACCCTGATCCTCGTAGACCACATCAACCCAGCCGCGATAACAGAAGATCAGCTGAAACCCGACCTTGTGGTAATGCACCATATCGGGCACCGGGCCGCCATCGGGGATGCGGATATGGCTGGCAATAATCGAGCCGCCAAGCCGCGACGGGATCAGATCGCGGTAGTGCATGCCGGCGCGGCCAATCACCCAAGGGGCCTGATCGGCCAGTCGGCGCACCACAAAGGCGTGTTGAGTCGGCGGCTGGAATACCGGCGGGTTCAGTTCGTCGATCTCAATGCGGGTGCCGTTGGGGGCTGTCAGATGACGCTGGCCGTTAGCGAAACCATCCGGATCATCGGTCAGAATGCGCAGGGTGCCCGGCGGTTCGGTGGCACCCTTTTCCACACGCACCCGCAAACCATGGCCGGAAAACACTGCGACTTCGGGATTGTCGGCGGGATAGATCGAATCCAGCCGCATTTTCAGCACCTTGGTGAAAAACGGCAGATCATCGCGCAATTGGGCAGTTGGCAGACGGATTTCGGCGCGTATGGTGGGGCCGGGGGCTGCGGGGCCGGATTCTGCGAAAGTGGGGTCAGCCATTCTTCATCTCCCTCAGATAGGGGATTAGTGCTGGCGAAGCCGGGGGTTTGCAAGCAGAGACTATCGGCGAAACCCTGGGCCAAAAAGTAGTTCAAGGCTAAACTAAACCGGAGCAGGGTGGGAAAATGGTCGATCACAGCGCGGATCAGGGACGCAAGGATGGCATCCGGCAGGCGGCGCTGGACTACCATGAGTTTCCCAGGCCGGGAAAGCTGGAAATCCGTGCCACCAAACCGCTGGCCAACGGCGGCGATCTGTCGCGCGCCTACAGCCCCGGCGTGGCTGAGGCTTGTCTGGAGATCAAGGCCGACCCCGCCAATGCCACCCGTTTCACCTCGCGCGGCAATCTGGTGGCGGTGGTGACCAACGGCACCGCGGTGCTGGGGCTTGGCAACATCGGCGCGCTGGCGTCCAAACCGGTGATGGAGGGCAAGGCGGTTCTGTTCAAGAAATTCGCCAATATCGACTGTTTCGACATCGAACTGAACGAACCTGATCCCTACAAGCTGGCCGATATCGTCTGCGCGCTGGAACCGACCTTTGGCGCCATTAATCTGGAGGATATCAAGGCCCCGGATTGCTTCATCGTGGAAAAGCTGTGCCGCGAACGGATGGCGATCCCGGTGTTTCACGACGATCAGCACGGCACCGCGATCGTGGTGGGGGCCGCCGCCACCAATGCGCTGCATGTCGCGGGCAAAGACTTTGCCGGGGTCAAGATCGTATCGACCGGCGGCGGCGCTGCCGGCATCGCCTGTCTGGACATGCTGCTGAAACTGGGGGCACGGCGGGAAAACATCTGGCTGTGCGATCTGGCTGGGCTGGTCTGGCAAGGCCGCACCGAGCAGATGACCGATCAAAAGGCCGCCTATGCGCAATCCACCGACAAACGCACACTGGCCGAGGTGATCGAGGCGGCAGACCTGTTTCTCGGCCTGTCCGGCCCCGGGGTGCTGACACCCGAAATGGTGGCGAAAATGGCGCCGCGACCGATCATCTTTGCCCTGGCAAATCCAACGCCGGAAATTCAGCCCGCCGATGCCCGCGCGGTGTCGCCCGATGCGATCATCGCCACTGGCCGGTCGGATTATCCCAATCAGGTCAATAACGTGTTGTGTTTCCCGTTCATCTTTCGCGGCGCGCTGGATGTGGGGGCGACCGAAATCAACCACCAGATGGAACGCGCCTGCATCGACGCCATATCGGCGCTGGCCCGCGCCACCACCAGCGCCGAGGCCGCCGCCGCCTACCAGGGCGAACAGATGAGTTTTGGCGCGGACTATCTGATCCCGAAACCGTTCGACCCGCGCCTGATGGGGGTTGTCGCCACGGCGGTGGCCAAGGCCGCGATGGCAACCGGGGTGGCAAAGCGGCCGATTGCCGATCTTGCCGCCTATAAACAGCAGCTCGATGCGTCAGTCTTCCGATCCGCGCTGATCATGCGGCCAGTGTTCGATATCGCCCGTGCCGCCCAGCGCCGCATCGTGTTTGCCGAAGGCGAAGACGAACGGGTGCTGCGCGCCGCCAATGCGATGATCGAGGAAAACGTCTGTGTGCCGATCCTGATCGGCCGCCCCGATGTGGTGGAACGGCGCTGCGAAAAGGCCGGTCTGGCGATCCGCCCCGGTCGGGATTTTCAGATCGTGAACCCGGAAAATGACCCGCGCTACCGCGATTACTGGGAAACCTATCACACGCTGATGGAACGGCGTGGTGTCACCCCCGATATCGCCCGTGCCGTACTGCGCACCAACACCACCGCGATTGCCGCCGTGATGGTGCACAGGGCCGAGGCTGACAGCCTGATCTGCGGCACCTTTGGCCAGTATCTGTGGCATCTGAACTATGTCCGGCAGGTGCTGGCCACCGGTGGGTTGCACCCGATCGGGGCGCTGTCGCTGATGATTCAGGAAGAGGGGCCGCTGTTCATCGCCGATACACAGGTGCATCCGGTGCCGGGCCCCGACCAGATCGCCGAAGTGGTCACCGCCGCCGCCCGCCATGTCCGCCGCTTTGGCATCCAGCCCAAGATCGCGCTGTGTTCGCAAAGTTCGTTCGGCAATCTGGATACCGACAGTGCCCACCGGATGCGCGCCGCACTGGAACTGCTGGACGGGCGCGAACCGGATTTTGCCTATGAGGGCGAAATGGGGCTGGATCTGGCGCTGGACCCGGACCTGCGGGCCCGCATCTTTCCCAATGCGCGGTTCGAAGGGCAGGCCAATGTGCTGATCTTTGCCTATACCGATGCGGCGTCGGGGGTACGCAACATCCTGAAAATGCGCGGCAACGGGCTGGAGGTCGGCCCGATCCTGATGGGCATGGGCAACCGCGCCCATATCGTGACCCCGTCGATCACCGCGCGGGGGCTGCTGAACTCTGCTGCATTGGCCGGGATGCCGGTGGCCAAGTACGGCTAGGCGGACAAGGGGCGCAAAACGCCGGTTGGGCACCCTGCCCCGGGCTGGCGCAATCATCCTGGCCGAACTGACGGCTATGCTAAAGGTTGTGCCACCTGAAGTTGTGCACTGATCGGGACACCGCTGATTCTTGCAGGAAATGAAAATGCAGCGCTTGTCACACGGCCCATCGATGGCTTACCATCCAGCAATTCCAGCCCCTGATTTCGGTGTGACATCTCACCATGCAATGTGCCGCCCCGCCGCTCGTTCCGCCTGTTGCAGCAGTTGCCGCAGGGGCACCTATCCCTTTAGGCAGGTTGGCTTTTTGCCGTGTGGCATTATGTTGCAGGCCATGACCAATTGCCCGGCTTTACCCGCTGCCCACCCGGCCGCCTTTGGAAACGGGGGGACGGAATGACCGATATGGGCCAGCGGGCGACACAGGTCGCCGATGCGCGGGTCGACCCGGCGCGGGTGTCGCTGCTGGGCCATGACCTGCGCGCCGCTGTATCCGACGTGATCGGCGGTCTGCGCCTGATCGATCATGCCACGCTTGACCCCCGGATCAGTCTGCAACTGGAACGTGTACGCGCCGCTGGTGAAGTGCTGGCGCGTCTCCTGGAACAGGAACTGGCGCTGCTGCAGGACGAAGCGACACTTGCCACGATCCAACCGGAAAATGTGCATATCTCCCGCCTGCTGGGAGACCTGAAGGCGCGCTGGTCCGGCCGTGCCCTGGAAAAAGGGTTAAGCTTTGACATGGCGGTCGGCGATACCGTGCCGCAGGTGGTAAAGTTTGACCGCACCGCGCTGGACCGGGCGGTATCGAACATCCTGTCAAACGCCATCAAATACACCGATTACGGCGCAATCCGGTTTTCCATCGACCTGATGGCGGATGCGGCGCTGCAATTCGTGGTGGAAGATGAGGGGCCGGGGTTTTCGCAGGCAGCACTGCAATCGCTGTTCACCCTGGGCGAACGGCTTGTTGGCCACGGCAAACCCGGGCTGGGTCTTGGGCTGCGGATTTCCAAGGAAATGACCGATCGGCTGGGTGGCGAGATTTGGGTGGAAAACCGGGTTGATCCGGCAGACAACGCGCTGCGGTCCGGGGCGCGGATTTCCATCAGGCTGCCAGCCGAGGCCTGGGAACCGGCGCAAGGCGACCATTTTGCCAATTCAAAACTGCCGGATCTGTCGGATGTGCGGGTGTTGCTGGCCGATGACAGCCTGACCAATCAGGCAGTGATCGGTGCCATGCTGTCGGCGATGGGTGCCGAATATGAAGTGGCGGCTGACGGGGTCGAAGCGATGAACCTGCTGGACCAGCAGCGGTTCGATCTGGTGCTGCTGGATATCGAAATGCCCCGCCTGTCGGGGTTGGAGGTGTTGCGTCTGGTCCGCGCACAGCCCAACCCGTCGGCGCAAATTCCGATTGTGGCGATCACCGCCTATGTGCTGCGCGCCAACCGCGAAGCGATCTATGCCGCCGGTGCCGATGGCATTCTGGCCAAACCAGTGCAGTCGATCGACGCATTCGGTCAGGCGATCCGCCGTGCCCTGGGGCGCAATGCGCCGCCGCTGCCAGCGGCACCGGCTTCGGCGTCGGGCGTGGATGGACCAGACCTCGACCGGGGCCGCTTTGACCATCTGATCACCATCGCTGGCCCGGTCGCCGCCCGGGAACTGCTGACACGGCTGGAAACCGATCTGCGCCGGGTCGAGCGCGGTCTGGTTGCGGCTTTTGCCGGTCCCGATCTTGCCGAAATCCGCGGCCAGACCCATGTTCTGATTGCGCTGGCGGGTGCCGTTGGTGCGACAGTGTTACAGTCCCTGGCTGAAGCCCTGAACGAAGCAGCGCATCAGGCAGACACCGCGCGGCTGGCCAGCCTGTCTGCCCGTGCCTTGACCCTGCTGGACCGCCTGATCCACTTCATCTCGAACGAGCTGGCTCTGCGCCAGCAGCCCACATGACACCGCCCCCGCTCCTGTTGATCGAAGACCTGCCATCCTTGCAGATGGTTTATGAAACCGTGCTGCGTTCCGGTGGCCATCAGGTGCAGGTCGAAGGCACTGCGGCTGCGGGTCTGGCGGCGTTTCACCGGCTGAAACCCAATGTCGTCCTGCTGGATCTGATGTTGCCGGACCGGGACGGACTGGATCTGATGAAAGAGCTGCTGACGCACCACCCCTCGCTCAGCGTCATCGTCATCACCGCCCATGGCTCGATCAACAAGGCAGTCGAGGCGATGCGGGCCGGGGCCTATGAGTTTCTGGTCAAACCGTTTGACGAACAGCGCTTTCTGAATGCCGTCGATAATGCCCTGTCGGTGCAGGCCCAGTCGGCACCGATCGCGGAAATCAAGCCGACAGGGGCGCAGGTCGGTGCCTTTACCGGCAGCTCGCCGGTGATGCGCGCCGTCTATGACCGGATCACCTCGGTGTCCCGGTCGATGGCAACCGTGTTCATCACCGGCGAAAGTGGCACCGGCAAAGAGCTGGCGGCACAGGCGGTGCATGACCTGTCCAACCGCGCCAAAGGCCCGTTCATTGCGCTGAACTGTGGTGCCATCCCGGCTGATCTCCTGGAGTCAGAGGTGTTCGGCCATCTCAAGGGCTCCTTTACCGGGGCAATCTATGACAAGATCGGTGCCGCAGCGGCAGCCGACGACGGCACCCTGTTTCTGGACGAAGTCTGCGAAATGGACATGAATCTGCAAACCAAGCTGTTGCGGTTCTTGCAAACCTCGACGATTCAACCGGTTGGCTCCACCAAGCCGCGCAAGGTCAATGTGCGCATCCTGTGCGCCACCAACCGCGATCCGCTGGAGGCGGTGCGGCGCGGCCAGTTCCGCGAAGACCTGTATTACCGGCTGCATGTGGTGCCGGTCCATCTGCCGCCGCTGCGCGAACGCGGCACCGATGTGGTGGAAATTGCCGAAACCGCGCTGAAACGCTTTTGTGCCGAAGAGGGGCGCAACTTTACCGGCTTTGCCCCCGATGTGCTGGCACTGTTTCAAACCCTGCCGTGGCGCGGCAATGTGCGGCAATTGCTGAACGTGCTGTGGAACATCGTCGTGCTGAACTCCGGCCCGGTCGTCACGATGGCGATGCTGCCCGCCGAATTGCGCCAGACGATGCCGCCCGCATCGCCGGCCCCGGCGGCTGAACAGCCGGTGCCGTCAACCGGGGCGCTGGATGCCTTTGCCGGGATGACGATGGATCAGATCGAACAATTGCTGGTCGAGCGGGTGATTGAACGCAACGGCGGCTCGCTGCCCCGGGCGGCGCGCGAACTGGCGTTGTCGCCCTCGACGCTGTACCGCAAACGCGAACGCTGGCTGGCATCGCCGCCGTTTGCATCGGGCACCTGAGCGGCACCCCTGACGGCAAGCCGTCACATGAACTGTTCGCGGGTCAGCCGTTCTTCCAGCCCATGGCCGGGATCGAACAGGATGCGGTGTGTCACACCCGGGTCCGACTTGATTTCCACCCACAGCACATCGCGCACCGACCGGCTGTCGGCATCGGCCATCACCGGGCGCTTGTCGGGATCGGTCACATCAAACCGCACCAGCGCGGTTTTCGGCAACAGCGCCCCGGGCCAGCGCCGGGGGCGAAAGGCGGCCATTGCTGTCAGCGCCAATACTTCGGAGCCGATCGGCAGAATCGGACCATGGGCGGAATAGTTATAGGCGGTGGAGCCGGCAGGGGTCGACAGCAGTGCCCCGTCGCAGACCAGTTCTTCCATCCGCACCTTGCCGTTGACGCTGATCCGCAGTTTCGCCGCCTGTGGCCCGGCCCGCAGCAGCGACACTTCGTTGATCGCCAGTGCGTAGTGCATCTGCCCTGCAGTATCCATCGCCGACATCGCCAGCGGATTGATCGATTCCACTTCTGCCCTTGCCAGCCGCACCGCCAGACCGGCTTCGGAAAAGCTGTTGAGCAGAAACCCGACGGTGCCGCAGTTCATCCCATAGACCGGCAACCCGCTGGTCTGGGTGGCATGCAGCGTTTGCAACATGAACCCGTCGCCACCCAGCGCCACCACCACCTGGGCTTCGGCCAGCGGCGCATCCCCGTGCCGGGCGGTCAACCGGTCAAAGGCGCTTTGGGCAAATTCGGTGGCGGCGGCGCGAAAAGCGATGCGTTTTGGTGCTTTGACAAGCGCAGTTGACATGGTTCCCCCAACAGTCTGCCGATCAGCTTGAGCCTTTGCCCGGTGAAAGGCAAGCCGACGCAACACCCGCGTTTTCCGTCGTTTCTTCGCTTACGCGCCGCACTACTTTCGACTAAAAGGCGGAAATTGCAGCGCTGCCAACAGGAGATTGCCATGTCCTCCACCCACCGCGACTCGGGGTTTTTCACCGAAAGCCTTGCCTCCCGTGATCCTGACATCGCCACCGTGCTGGTGCAGGAACTGGGGCGGCAACGCGACGAGATCGAACTGATCGCTTCGGAAAATATCGTGTCGCTGGCGGTGTTGCAGGCGCAGGGATCGGTTCTGACCAACAAATATGCCGAAGGCTATCCGGGCAAGCGCTATTATGGCGGCTGCCAATATGTCGATATCGCCGAACAACTGGCGATTGACCGGGCCAAGCAGCTGTTCGGCTGCAACTTTGCCAATGTGCAGCCGAATTCCGGCAGCCAGATGAATCAAGCGGTGTTTCTGGCACTGTTGCAGCCCGGCGATACCTTCATGGGGCTCGATCTGAATTCCGGCGGTCATCTGACCCATGGCTCGCCGGTCAACATGTCGGGCAAATGGTTCAATGTCGTCAGCTATGGCGTTCGCGCTCAGGATCAGCTGCTGGATATGGACTCTGTGCGGGAAAAGGCGCTGGCCAGCAAGCCAAAGCTGATCCTGGCCGGTGGCACCGCCTATAGCCGGGTGTGGGACTGGGCAGCATTCCGCGCCATTGCCGACGAGGTCGGGGCCTGGCTGATGGTTGATATGGCCCATATCGCCGGTCTGGTCGCCGGTGGCCAGCACCCCTCGCCGCTGCCGCATGCCGATGTGGTGACCACCACCACCCACAAATCACTGCGCGGTCCGCGTGGCGGCATGATCCTGTGCAATGATGAAGCGATGGCCAAGAAGATCAATTCTGCGGTGTTTCCGGGCCTGCAAGGCGGCCCGTTGATGCATGTGATCGCCGCCAAGGCTGTCGCTTTTGCCGAGGCCCTGCGTCCGGAGTTCCGCGCCTATGCCGCCCAGGTGGTCACCAACGCCCGGGCGCTGGCCGATGAGTTGATGAAAGGCGGCGTCGACATCGTGTCTGGCGGCACCGACAACCACCTGATGCTGGCTGACCTGCGCCCCAAGGGGGTCAAGGGCAACGCCACCGAAAAGGCCCTTGGCCGCGCCCATATCACCTGCAACAAGAACGGTGTGCCGTTTGACCCGGAAAAGCCGTTTGTGACATCGGGTATCCGGCTTGGCACCCCGGCAGGCACCACGCGCGGGTTTGGCGAAGCGGAGTTCCGCCAGATCGGCCGCTGGATCATCGAAGTGGTCGAGGGGCTGGCGGCGAATGGCGACGACGGCAACGGCGCAGTTGAGGCGGCGGTTCGGGTAAAGGTCGCCGCCCTTTGCGCCCGGTTCCCGCTGTATCCGGGGCTGTGAGGAAAGGTTGGGTTGCGGGCCTTCTGAAGACCGCTGGTCGTGCTCGAAGCAGGCACCACCCATGATCTGAACCCTTCGGAACCGTCTGATGGGTGCCCCGGTGGGGCCACCATCGGTTCCGTTGCCCAAAGCCGCAAGGCGACGGCACTGGACGGCGGGCAGCGACCATACCCCGCCGATCTGCCCGCGCCTGCCTGGGCGGGCGCGCCCTATCGCGCCCGCCTCCCGGCAGGCAGGCGCGGGCAGATTAGTCTCCGCCAAATCTGCCAAGAAACCGCTGTGATCATCGGATAGAACGGCGGTAGCCCGTCGGCGAAAGCCGCCTGGTGCCTGCCGAGCCTCAAGCGCCCCCCAGAAACCCGCGCCAATACAACAGCGCCAGCAGCAGCCCGCCCACCGCCACGGCAATCAGCGCCAGCCTGGCACCGAAATCCAGCACCACGCCGATCCCGCGGTCGCGGGCACCGATGCCGTTCAGGTGCCTGACGCACAGGTCATAGTCGGCAGCGACCTTTTCCAGATCAAGCTGCATCATCAGCCGGGGATTGTCCGCCTGTGTCGCGGCATCGGCCAACGCCCGCGCCGCTTTGCGCACCGCACGCGGCAACAGCCTGCCGCCGCGCCGCAGCTTGTCGGCCAGCCCGGTGCCACGCAGCCGCAACCGGGTTTGCAGCAGGTCTGCGACCCGGTCCGCCATCTGCTGAATCGATACCGCGCTCATCGTGTCACCTGAAGTCCAGCCCCAAATTCCGGCCTGTCATACGCTTGTGCGATCCGGGGTCAACGGCTGATCCTGTCCCTCTGGTCTTGAAACCCACAACCGGTTAAAGCCGTGGCATGCTGACCACAAATTCTTACGGCACCGTTACTCCGCAGCCGTCTTTGCTGATTGTGCATGGCCTGTTCGGCTCCGCCCGGAACTGGGGGGCTGCGGCACGGCGGCTGGCGGATCGCGGGTTGGTGCTGGTGCCCGATCTGCGCAACCACGGCGACAGCCCATGGGCCGACAGCCAGTCCTATGCCGACATGGCAGGCGATCTGGCGGACCTGGCGGCTTTGCACGGACCAATGGATGTGCTGGGTCATTCGATGGGGGGCAAGGCGGCGATGCTGCTGGCGCTGACCCGCCCCGAACTGGTGGCGCGCCTGATCGTCGCCGACATCGCGCCGGTTGCCTATCGCCACAGCCACAGCAGCCATATCGCCGCGATGCGGGCGCTGGATATCGCGGCCATCACGTCTCGCAGCCAAGCCGATCTGCAGCTGGCCCCAACCGTGGCAGACCCCGGCATCCGCGCCTTTTTGCTGCAATCGCTGGATCTGAAATCCGACCCGCACCGCTGGCGGCTTAACCTTGATGTGCTGGAACGCGACATGGATCTGATCACCGGCTGGCCGGAGGTAACAGGGCAGTTTCCCGGCCCGACCCTGTTCCTGTCAGGGGCACAGTCCGACTATGTGCAATCCACCCACCGCGCCCCGATCAAGGCGCTGTTTCCGACTGCCCGCTTTGCCAAGATCCCGGATGCCGGTCACTGGCTGCATGCCGACCAGCCCCGCGCGTTTGAAGCGACGGTGCGGGCCTTTTTCGCCCCACCGCCTGACCCTACCATCGGCCAGTGACGCCACCCGCCCAGATCACCCAAAAGCCCAGCGCCAGCCACGGACCAAAGGCCAAAGGGCCGCTGCGGCGCATTATCAGCGCTGCCATCAGGGCCCAAACCAGCGCTGCAACCGCCGCCACCAGCAGCACCCATGGCAGCGCCTGCCACGCCAGCCAGGCCCCGGCGGCGCCAAACAGCTTGGCATCGCCCAACCCCAGCCCTTCGCGGCGGTGCCAGCGGAAATAGCCTTCGCCCAGCGCTGCCAGCAGCAGAAACCCGGCCCCGGCACCGATCAGCCGATCCGCCAAAGCGGGCGGGGGTGACAGCGCTGCAAGGCCAAGGCCAAGCGCTGCCAGCGACAGGCTGATCGTATCGGGAATGCGCAATGTCGCCTGATCCACCCGGGCAATCCGCAGCAAGGCCAGGGTCAGCACCAGCCCGGCGCAGATCTGCAGCCACAGCGGCAAAACGATCGGTGCTGCGGTCACCATCGGCCCTGCCCCCCCGCACTGCGGATTTATCGCCAAGGCGCTGAAACTCTGGCCTGCGGCGGTGCGTAGCTTGTTTCAGTGGGGAATAGGCGGCTGTCGGGGGGAAATCAATGCCCGCCGCCGCTGAAAGGCTGACGCCAATGTCGGCGTGAAAAGTGACAGGCCAAATGGCCATCGATGGAGGAACGAATGAAGGCGCGTACCAGAATGCTGATCGGCACGTTAATGGCCGGTACAGCTGCCCTTGCGGCACCCACCACCTTTGCATCCAGCCACCGCGAAGCCCCGGCAATTGCCGGGATGCCCCGGGTGGATGCCACCGACTTCTACATGTTCCGCAGCTATGAACCCGGACGGTCGGAATTTGTGACGCTGATCGCCAACTATATCCCGGTACAGGCCCCCTATGGCGGGCCGAACTACTTTACCCTCGACAACGACGCCATCTATGAAATCCATATCGACAATGACGGCGACGCCCAGGAAGACCTGACCTTTCAGTTTGACTTTTCCACCACACTGGCCAATGGCGGTGCCGGAATTGCGCTGAATGTCGGGGCGCAGACCACCGCCATTCCGCTGCGCATTGCCGGGCAGATCGGCACTGCACCCAGAGACCCCAACATCAACGAGCTTGAAACCTACAAGCTGACCCTGATCAGCGGTGACCGCCGCACCGGCAATGCCTTTCCGATTGCCCGGCCGGGGGCACCGAATGCCAGAACCTTTGTCAAACCGATCGACAATATCGGCACCAAATCCCTGCCGGATTACGAACCCTATGCCCGCCGGCACATCGCGGACATCAAGGTGCCGGGCTGTGCGACCCCCGGCAAGGTGTTTGTCGGCCAGCGGGCAGAGGCCTTTGCCGTCAACCTTGGCCCGATCTTCGATCTGGTCAATCTGGTGCCGATCGAAGGAGATTCGGCCCCGGGTGCCGGTGATGGCGGCGGGTTCCCGGGTGGCATCACCCAAAGCCGCGCCAATGATGCGCTGGTCGGTGAAGCCAACGTCACATCGCTGGCGCTGGAACTGGCAATCTCCTGCATCACCGGCGATGGCAACGGGGTGATCGGGGCCTGGACCACCGCCAGCCTGCCTGCCAACCGGGTGCTGAACCTGCTGCCTGGCTACAACCAGGCGTCAACCAACGGCGGCGGGCCGGTGCAGGTGTCACGCCTGTCTGCCCCGCTGGTCAATGAAGTGGTGATCGGGCTGCCGGACAAGGATCTGTTCAACACCGCTGAACCGACCCAGGATGGCGCTCTGGCCGGCTATGTCACCCACCCCAGTCTGCCTGCGCTGCTGAACCTGCTGTTCCTCAATGCAGTCAATACCACGCTGGGCACCACCATCGCCGATCTGGCCCCGACCAACCTTCCGCGCAACGATCTGGTCACCGCCTTCCTGACCGGTTTCCCCGGCCTCAACCAGCAAGCCACGGTGACAGGTTCGGAAATGATGCGGCTGAACACAGCGGTGCCAGCGACCCCCAAGGGGCTGCAAAACAGCCTTGGTGTCGTGGCCGAAGACTTGGCCGGGTTCCCCAACGGGCGGCGTCCCGGCGATGACACGGTGGATATCGCGCTGCGGGTGGTGATGGGGGTCTTGTGCCATCCGGTACCGCTGGGGGCGGAACTGGGGGTGCCGGGGGCGGTCGAGGATCAGCCGTCAGACCTGATCAACCTTGGGCTCTGCGCCCCGGCTGATGCGTCGGTGGGCAATGTGCCCTTTACCGACGGGGCACCGTTCTCTGCCAAGGAACTGGGCAACCGCTTCCCTTACCTGAACGCCCCGATCCCCGGCGCCAGCTGAACCGGGTACGGATCTGAATGAGCCGATGTCAGGCAGCGCAAGCTGCCTGACATTTTAGCTGAACTGCCCTTCGGTGGAGCCTGTCCGACAAAAGTGGACAAAGATTTTGCGCGTGAAGGGGCGAGTCAGATATTGCGCCGTGGAGCCTGTCCGACAAAAGTGGACAAAGATTTTGGCACATGATCTGCGCTCGTCAAAACTGCAGGAGCCTGTCCGGTGCTTCGATCAGCGTGCAGACAGGGTCCCGGCAGTCAATCCGCGCCGCGACGCGCCACCACCACCGGCATCCCCTGTGACCGGTCAATCAGACTGTCCATCGCCTGCAGCGCCTCGCCCACCTGCACCGTCACCTCGACCCGGTAGAAATCCGAGACAAAGCCGATACCCGGTGGCAGGATCACCCCGATCCCCGCCACATCTGCCGCAGTCAGAAACCCGGCACCCTGCCTGCGCAGCATCAGTTTGCCCGCCTGCGCCGGGTTGGTCAACAGCACCGCTACCAGCGCCGCTGGCGCCGCATTCAGGTTCACGCCACCAGCCTCTGGCAGCACCGTGACCAAGCCCGCCAAAGCCGCCAGATCCTCGGGGGCCAGCACAGCCTGCAGGTCCCGCAAATCGCGCGGCGGAGCACCGGTGCCAAAGGCCGCAATCAGGCGCACAGCGACCGAGGGGTCAAGGCGCTGCGACGCCACAATCGCCCGCACCCGGTCCTGCGCCAACACCCCACCGCTGACCAGATTGGTCAGGTTGTAAAGCCCTTGGGCATCGCTGATGCGCAACTGGAACCGGCCCCCGGCAATTGCCAGATCCTGCTGTGCCACTTGCGCCCACCCCTCCTCGCCATGGTCAATCCCGCGCGGGTCACGGGCAAGGGCGGCCATGGCGCTGGCTTCCCCGGCCCGGATCAGCGCCTCGGCCTGTGCGGCGTCGCCAAACTGCCGGGTGCGGTCAATCGCCCGTTCAGACTGGCCAACCATCGCCACCACCACCGCCGAAGCCACCGCCAGCACCACCAGCACATAGACCAGCACGATACCGCCATCCTTGCGCCGCGCCGCCGTCATGGCACAGCCCCCGGCATCGGAGCCACCCGCCTTAAGGTGCCGCCTTCGGCAAGGGTCAGGGTGACCGCCACAGCGCGGGGGTTTTGCGGCGGGCCAAGGCTGGCAGTTGCACCCGTTGGCGGCCATGCCGCCTGCCATGTGCCGCTGCCATCCAGAAACTGCCACTCTGCCGCTGTGATGCCGCCCAGCAGCAGCTGTTGCGCCACCACTTCACCCCCGGCGGTATGGATCCCCCGGGTCAGCCCGCCCGGTGCCAACCCGTAGCGCAGCACCACCGGCCCGCCAAACGCCGCGCCGCCGCTGCGCTGCAGCACCACAACGCCGCCCTGTACCACCAGCCCCGGTGCCCGCGCCTGGCCGAAATCCACCGACAGCACCCGCATCGCCCGCTGCATCGCCTCCAGCCGCGCCAGCCGCCCTTCGGTCAGCCGGTCCACCCGCGCCACCTGATCCAGCACGGTAAACCCCGCAGCCCCGATCAGGGCAAAGATCACCAGCGCCACCAGCACCTCGACCAGCGTCACCCCCGCCTGTGCGCCGCGACGGGGGAAAAGCCGGTGCCTCATGTCCCGGCCACTTCGGCCAAAGCCACGATCCGGCCCGCTTCCAGTGCCAGCACCGACAGGCTGCGCTGGCACCGGCCATCGGGTTGAAAGCGAAACGGGCCCAGCACCCCGGTGAAACCGGCAGCCCGGGTCAGCCCCTTGCGGCTCAGCGCACCGGCATCGCCCAACCCCAGCGCCAGCAGTGCTGCATCATGGCCCAGCGCCGCGACGATGCCGGGCAGATCGCCGAACCCGGCCAGAAACCGGTCGGAAAACGGCAAAAACAGATCGGGCGGCGGCGCGGCAAACCAGCTGCCACTCAGGTCGGGGTTGGCGGCGACATCCTCCACCCCCCATTGTGCCGACCCCAGCAGTTGCACCCCGCTGCCTGCCAGCCCGCCAGCAAAGCCCGCCAGCGCCACGCCGCCATCCGGCAGGAACACCGCTTGCGGCAAACCCCCTGCCGCTTTCAGCGCCGCCGGCAGCCCGCCCTCGCCCGGGTCGCGGCGCAACACCGCCACCAGATCAATCCCCCCCAATGCCGCCAGCCGCGCCGCCGCAGCTTCGGTTGCATCGGCCAACGCCCCCGGCTTTGCCACCACCGCGATGCGCGACAGGCCCTGCGCGCGGGCATAGCTGAACATCGCCGACACCGATTGCGCCGGGGTCACCCCCATCACAAAGGCACCGGCACCGGCCAGAGTTTCATCGTTGGAAAAGGTGACCACCGGCACCTGTCCCGCCACCGCCAGCACCGCCGGGGTCTGGTCGGCGCGCAGCGGCCCCATCAGCAGCTTTGCCCCGCGCGCCAGCGCCGCCACAGCCGCCGCCGCCGCCCCTTCGGCGGTGTCGCCGGTATCGTACACCGGCGGTTGTGCCGCAGCATCCCGGCCCAGCACCGCCAGCGTTGCGGCATTCGCCATGTTCTTGCCAATGGCGGCGTTGGCCCCGGTCAGCGGCAGCAACAGCGCCGCCTTGGCAGCCCCTGCCCCTGTGCGCCCCACCGGCCCCGGCAGATCGCCACAGGCCGCCAAGGGCCCCAGCAGCGCCAGTTGTGCCACCAACCCTTTGCAGAACCAGCGCCGCCCCTGCCGCAAACCGTCCCCATCGCGCCGCATCACCGGACCCTCCTGTCCAAGGGGCATCACAGCCCCACCAATTGGTTCATCGACACGATCGGCAACAAGATTGCCAGCACCATCGCCATCACCATGCCGCCCATCACCAGCAATATCGCCGGTTCCACCAGCGCCACCAAGGTCTTGACCCAGGCATCCAGATCGCGCTGCTGATCAGCGGCGGCGCGTTCCAGCGCGGAACCAAGGCTGCCGGTGGCTTCACCACTGGCGACCATCGCCACCAGCATCGGCGGAAAACAGGCGGCTTCGCCCATGGCGCGGCGCAGGCTCATGCCCTGGCGGACCTTGGTGCCCAGTTCGACAACACGGGCGCGGATATGGTGATTGGGCACCACACCGGCAGCGGCCTGCAACGCCTCCAGCAGCGGCACCTGCGACTGCACCAGCGTCGCCAGGGTTCCGGCGAACTGTGCAGCATTGATCCGGCGCGACAGTTTGGCGGTCAGCCACCCTTCGGCCAACCGCCGGTGCCATGCCTGCCGGTTGACAGGTACCGAAAGCCAACGCGCCGCCAGCAATGCCATCGCGGCAACACCACCGGCAGCAACCATCCCGTAGTCGCGCACCGTCGCCGAAGTCGCGATCAAGGCCCGGGTCAGAAACGGCAAATCAGCCCCGCGTGCGGTGAACACCCGCACGATGTCCGGCACCACAAACGCCATCAACAGGGTGATGATGCCCAGACTGACCACCGAGAGCAGCGCCGGATACAACAGCGCCAGTTGCACGGTTTGCCGGTTGCGGGCGCGGGTTTCCACGAATGCCGCCAGATGCGCCATCACCTGATCCAGCCGCCCGGCGGCATCGCCGGCAGCAACCGAGGCGCGGTAATCCTCGGAAAACGCCTGCGGGTACAGCGACAGCGCCGCGCCAAAGCTGCGCCCCTCCATCACTGCGCTGCGCAGCGCCAGCATCAGCGATGCGACACGCGGCGGCTGACCCTGGGCAATGGTGGTCAGCGCATCCTCGATCCGGAGGCCCGACCCCAGCAGCGTCGCCATCTGCCGTGTCACCAGCACCAGCGCCGATGTGGGCAAGGCCGGGCGCAGGCTGAACCGGGGGCTGCGCGCCTGCGCTGTGGTGGGTGCGGCTGCCGCCACCTGCAGCGGCAACAGGCCCAGGCTGCGTAGATCGGCGCGGGCGGCAGCAGGGCTGGCGGCTTCAACCACCCCGGCGCTGGTGCGCCCGTCGGCATCCATTGCGCGATAGGAAAAGGCTGGCATCATCCCCCCGTTTCGGCGACACGCATCACTTCGGTGATGGTGGTGACCCCGGCCCGCACCGCGCGCAAGCCATCCGCCACCAGCCCCGGACCGGCGGCCCGCGCCAGCGCCACCAGTTCCGCCTCTGACGCCCCGCGATGAATCGCAGCCTCCAGCGGGGCCGCCACTTCAATCACTTCATACAGCCCGGTGCGGCCCCGATAGCCCTGTCCCTGACAGGCGGGGCAGCCCACGGTGCGCCACACAGGTTCGCCCAGTTCAATACCCGGCAACAGGGCTGCATCCGACAGACCGGCAACATCTTCGGCACAGCAGGCCGGGCACAGCCGCCGCACCAGCCGCTGCGCCACCACCCCCGCCAGCATCGGTGCCAGCAGGAACCGTTCCACCCCCATGTCGATCAGCCGCGCCACCGCCCCGATGGCGCTGTTGGTATGCAGGGTTGACAGCACAAGATGCCCGGTCATCGCGGCTTCAACCGCCACTTCGGCGGTTTCGCGGTCGCGGATTTCACCGACCATGATGACATCGGGGTCCTGGCGCAGAATGGCGCGCAGGCCGCGGGCAAAGCTCAGATCGGTGCGGGGGTTGACCTGCATCTGGCCGATACCGTCCAGCGCATATTCAATCGGGTCTTCGACCGTCATGATATTGCGGCTCTGGTCGTTGAGGTGGTCGAGGGCGGCGTAAAGCGTGGTGGTCTTGCCCGACCCGGTCGGGCCGGTCACCAGCACCATGCCACCCGGCCGCGCCAACAGCCGCTCAAATACCTCGGCGTCGCGCGGTGCCATGCCAAGGCGCGGCAGACCCAGCCGGGTTGCATCCCGGTCCAACAGCCGCATCACCACCCGTTCGCCGTAATGCGACGGGATGGTCGATACCCGCACATCCACCTCGTGCCCGCCGACCCGCAGCGATACCCTTCCATCCTGCGGCAGGCGCTTTTCGGCAATGTCGAGCCGCGCCATCACCTTGATCCGGCTGACCAGCAGCGGTGCCAGTGCCCGTTTCGGCTCCACCATTTCGCGCATCACGCCATCGATGCGGAACCGCACCACCAGCCGCTTTTCCTGGGTTTCGATATGGATGTCCGAGGCCCCCTCCTTGATCGCTTCGGCCAGCAGCGCATTGATCAGCCGCACCACCGGGGCATCCTGACTTTGGTCCAGCAGGTCGTCGACGACCGCCGCATCATCGGCGAGCCGCGCCAGATCGCCATCAGCCCCGGCGGCATCAGAGGCATCAGAGGCCGAGGCGCGGTAGGTCTGGGCCAGCAGCGCGTTGAACGCCGCATCGGCCAGAACCTCGATGGCAAACCCGGCCCCGGTCACCCGGCGCACTTCGGCCAGCACCGGCATCAACGCCTTCGGGTCAAAACCGGCCCGGACCGCACAGGCAGGCGGTACCGCGTGCCGCAGGATCACGCCATGCGTCCTGGCAAAGCCATAGGGCAGGGACGCTGCGCCGGTCATCGCTGCCCCCCTGCCAATGTCAGCCGGGCTGTTACCGCTCCGGCTACCGGCCGACGCGCCAGATCAATCGCCAACAGCCGCAGCCGATACCCGGTTTCCAGCCCATCCAGCCACAGGATCAGTGTGTCATAGGCCACATCTTCCAGCACCACCTCTGCCCCGTCGCCCTGGGTTTCCAGCCGGTGGATCGTCAGGCCATAGTCGGCAGCGCTTTCGGTCAGAATCTCCGACAGGGGCCGGGGATCAGCGACCGGTGCAGAGGTCTGAGGGTCCGGCAGCCCGGCCAGAACCGTCAGGGCCTGTTCGTGGCGGGCAATCGCCGCCAGCAGATCGGCACGCGCCGCAGCCAAAGGCCGCCACCCCCATTGCACCAGGGCAAGCCCGGTGACCAGCGCCAGGCACAGCGCCAGCACCCGCTGTTCGCGGCGGCTGCGACCGGCGACGGCTTGGCCAAGGTTGGTGGCCATTCGGGACGGCAGGGACTTCATCTGTGCCAATCCGGTCATGGCGCACCCGCCGTCACGATCAATTCCACCTCGGCAGTGCCGTCGCCCGATGTGGCGGGGCCGGATGCCAGCGCCAGCCCGGCGGCGGTCATGGCCGCCTGTGCCTGTTGCAGGGCGGCCAGATCGGGGGCAGTGACACTCAGGATCAGTTGGGCATCGGCATCGGCCCAGCGCAGTGCGCGAAACTGCACGGCACTGCCCTGTTGCATCAATGCGTCAGACACCTCGGCCAACAGCGGCAACAGCCCGCGCGGCACCTCTGGCTGCGCGGCGGCCAGCACCTGCGCCAGTTCGCCGTCGATATCCGTGCCGGGTTGCCCCCGGGCGATCAGTGCTGTGCGCAGGTCGGCCGCCCGCGCCACTTCGGTGCGGCGCAGTGCCAGCACATCCGCCGCCATCACCGCCAGATGCAGCCCCGCCGCCAGCACCAGCACCGCCGCACCGACCCACAGCGCCCGCGATATCCGCAGCCCCGACCCGCCACCATGGGCAAGATCGAACCGCATCAGGCGCGGATCGGGGGGCGGCAGCGGCAACGGGGTCAGATCGGCAAAACCGGCAAGGGCTGCGCCATACAGAACCAGCGCCGGTTGACCCGCCAATTGCCACAAAGGCCCGATCCCGGCATTGTCACAGGCAAAGCCGCTGCCATCGGCCAGTCGCACCAGCACCCGGTTGCCTGCAGAGGCCCAGACCGCCCAACCCTGCCCCGGCTGCGGCAAAGCCAGCACATCGGCCACCAGCATCTGCCCCGGCCGGGGCAACACCCGCGCCAACTGATCTCTGGCCACCACAGCCGCCAGCAGCCGTTGCCCCTTTTGGCCGGGAACCGGCGGCAGGGTCGGCCCTGCCACCACCTCTACCTGATCCAGCGGTGCCGCCACCGCCTCTTCCACCGCATAGGCCAGCGCCATCCGGCGCTGATGCGCCGGGACTGCGGGCAAGGTGACCACCAGCAGCAGCACCAGTTCCGAACCCAACCAGACCACGCCTTGCTGTGCATCCGGGGCATCGGCACCGGGGTTGGCACCGGTTTCGGCAGCGGGGTCGGCAATCGGGTCGGCACCGGGGTCGGCAATCGGGTCGGCACTGGCCTTCCGGTCGGACCACAGGGCGGTTGCAGCCATGATGTCCCCTTTCTGGCGCCACGCAGCGCCGAAATATTTGGCGCAGTGGAACTACGGGCTGAAACCTTTGGGAGTTTCATTGCGTAGCTGCAATCGGACTGTTTTGGCTGACAAGGGTGGGAATGATGCCATTTCGCGGTTTTCTGGCAGTGGCGGACCGGCATGGTCCGGCATTGTGGCGCAGTCAAAGGGTCAGGCGTCTGGCTGATGAGCGTCAGGCTGGTGGGCGACAGGCTGAAGAGCGTCAGGCTGATAAGCGTCAGGCTGATGCCGGTGTGACCCTGATTGAAATGATGGTGGTGCTGGTGATCATCGGCATCGTCGCAGCCCTGGTGGTGCCCAATGTCATCGGCCGCCCCGATGAAGCCCGGGTGGCGGTGGCGCGGGCCGATCTGAAAACCATTGCCGCCAGTCTGGAAATGTACCGGCTGGACAGCCGCAGCTATCCAACCACGGAACAGGGCTTGCAGGCCCTGACCCTTAAACCGGCCCTGCCGCCGGTGCCGCTGGTCTGGGCCGACGGCGGCTATCTGGCGCAGCTGCCGGTTGATCCCTGGGGGCAACCCTATCTGTACCGCGCCCCGGCAGACGCCGCACCCTATGAACTCCTGTCGCTCGGGTCCGACGGGGCGCCGGGGGGCGAAGGCACCGATGCCGACATTTCCACCCTTGTACAGGGAGGTTGAGATGGGCCGGGGCCCTGGTCATAGCCAAGCGGTGCGGCGCAGGACCGAGGCCGGTGTGACCCTGGTGGAAATGCTGGTGGTGCTGTCGGTGATTGCCGTGGCGGCGGGTGTGGTGATGCTGCGCTTTCCCGCCAGCCCGGGCAGCACCGCTGCCACCGAGGCCGGGGCGCTGGCACTGGCGCTGACCCAGGCCAGCGATCAGGCGCTGACCTCGGGGCGCGCGAGATCGCTGGAATGGTCTGCCGACGGGTATCATGTGGTGGCGTGGGTGCCGGGCAGTGGCTGGGCCGAAGAACCGGGCAGGCAGCGCCGCCTTGCCCCGGCCATCGCGCTGGCCCGCAGCGATGGCGGGACCAATGAACCGGTGCTGATCGGCACCGACGCCTTGAGCGCGCCTGCCAGCTTTCAGCTTGGCACCGGTGCATCGGCCTGGCGCGTCGTGTTTGACGGGCTGGCGGCCGAGGCCCTGCCACTGGCGGCACCGCAACCAGCGCCGGGGGCAGGACCATGACCCGCGCCATCGCGATGGCGACCCGCATATCACCGACGCCAGCGCCGGTGATGCGGCACGTCTCTCTCCCCCGTTGCCTCACCCCGGGGAAAGCGGGGCGGAACGGCACCGTCCGCGCCCCCCTCTCCGCCTTCGCAGAGGGGTCGGGGGAGAGGCAATTTCAAAGGCGATTCCCCTGCTCCTCCGCCCGGCATGTCGCCCAACCCACCGTCGAACCCGCCGCCCAACCCCTGACCCGCAAAGCCGACAGTGGCTTTACCCTGATCGAATCGCTGGTGGCACTGGCGGTTCTGGCGATCAGTGCGATTGCCCTGCTGGGGGCGACCGAGGCCCATGTGGCGCGGATCGGCGGGTTGCAGCAGCGGGCGGCTGCGGGATGGGCTGCGGAAAACCACCTGGTCGAACTGTCGCTGGGTCTGAGCCCTGCGGCAGAACCGGACCCCCTGCTGGGCTACCCGGTGCGTCTGACAACCACACTCAGCGCCACCACTGACCCTGATCTGGCGCGGCTGGACATCACCGCCCATATCGGCTCCAGCCCTGCACCGGTCACCCGGCTGACCGGCTTTGTCTTTACACCGCCCCAGCCGGGGGGGGCCACGCCATGACACTGCGGTTTGCCAAAGGCCAGCGCCTGCTGGTCTGGGCTCTGGCCCTGGCTTCAGTGGCTTCGGTTGGTCTGGCGGCAAAGCCGGTGGTGTCGCGGTTTGCCGAAGCGGACCGGGTCTGGCAGGCGCTGTCGGCGCAACCCCGGCCCGCCAACCCGGCACCGGACCGGGTGTCGCTGCAACCGGTGCTGGATCTTGCACCGTTCGGGCGGGCGGTGGCAGAGGTGACAGCGGCCCCCGCCGGGGCAGCCGAAAGTGCGGCGGGAATGGCGTTGCAGGGGGTGGTGGTGGGGGCCACCCCGGCGGCCTCGATGGCGATCATCAGCATCGACGGCGCTGCCGGAACCAGTTTCAGGGTCGGCGACCGGGTCGCCGGTGACCGGGTGCTGCAAACCATAGCGCCCGGCCATGTGACATTGGCGGCGGCTGGCAGGCTTGAAACACTGGCCTTTCCCGACAGCGCGCCAGACACCTTGTCAGCGGGTGAAAGTCCGGATCAAGGTGCCGCCCCGTCCGACAGTTTTCTGCGCACCCTGATCCCTGTGGCCGCTGCAGCCACCCCGGCGTCACAGCCGGAAAGTCCGGACAGTCTGCGGGCGTCGCTGCTGCGCAACCCGCGTGCGATACTGCAACGCTTTGGCATTGCCGAACATGCCTTGGGCTATGAAATCACCGATGCCACCCCGCCGGAGCTGTTGCAGATCGGCCTGTTGCCGGGTGACGTTATCACCGCGCTGAATGGCGAGGCGCTGGCGGGCATCGCCAGTGATGGCCCGCTGCTGGACCGGGTGGCCGCCTCGGGTACCGCGCTGATCACCCTGATGCGCAGGGGTGTCCCCCAAAGCCTGACGGTGCAATGGCCATGACCCGCCTGATCCGGCAGATACTGACCCCGTTGGCGCTGACCCTGATGCTGGCGACCGCAGCGCTGCCACAGCAGGCGGCAGACCCCGGTGAAACCTTTACCATCAACCTGCGCGACGCCGATATCCGCACCCTGTCGGAACAGGTCTCTGCCATCACCGGCCGCACCCTGGTGCTGGACCCCAATGTCAGCGGCACCGTCACCGTCATCGCCAGCCAGCCGCTGGACAAGGACGGGGTGTGGGAGCTGTTTCAATCAGTGCTGTCGGTGCAGGGCTTTGCAGCGCTGCCGTCGGGTGGGCTGTGGCGGATCGTGCCACAGGACACCATCAAGGAAGGCGGCGGCATCATCGGCGCCGTGTCCGAAGGCGCAACCCCCGAAGGCGAGGCACCGGGGCGGCTGGATGTGATCACCCGGCTGGTGACATTGCGCAACTTTCCGGCAACCACGGCGGTGGCAGCGCTGCGCCCGCTGGTGGCCTCATTCGGCTATATCGAGGCAGTGGCGGATACCAATACCCTTGTCATCACCGACACCGCCGAAAATGTCCGCCGGATCGAAACCATCGCGCTGACGCTGGATCAGGGCGATGGGGCCGTGACCCGCACCGTCAGGCTGCAACACGGCAGTGCGGTGGAGGTGGGAGCCGCCATCAACGAGGTGCTGGGCCCGGCAGAGGCCAGTGGCGGTGCTCACGTCACGGTCAACGCCAGCGCCAATCTGCTGCTGATCACCGGGAACGCGGATATTCAGGCGATGGTGGGGGATCTGATTGCCGATATGGATGTGCCGGGGCGCAGCGTCGCCTCGGCGGACCCGGTAACGCGGGTGTACCGGCTGAACTATGCCGATGCCACCGCGATGACAGAGGTGCTGCGCGGGCTGGTCGGCGATGGCGGGGCTGCGGCCACCAACCCGGTGGCACTGGCAACCCAGGATGGCAGCGGGCTGGTGGATCTGCGCGCCATTCCACAGGCCACCGGAGGGGAGCAGATTTCCATTCAAGCCTCGGTGGAAACCAACGCCGTGGTGGTCCGGGCGCGCCAGGAGGTGCAGAACGACATCGCCGCCCTGATCCGCGATCTGGATCAGCGCCGCCCGCAGGTGCTGATCGAGGCCGCGATTGTCGAAGTGTCGGGCGACATCTCCGAGGCTTTGGGGGTACAGCTTGGCATTGGCGAAGCGACACCGCCGGGCGGGTTTGCCGCCACCTCATTCTCGCCCGCCGGGGTCAACCTGAAGAACGTGCTGACCCTGCTGGGGGTTCCGGCGGCGGGGGCGATCAATGCCGCGGGTCTGTCGATCGGCCTGTCGCGCGGCGATGATTTCGGCATTCTGATCCAGGCGCTGGGTCAGTCGACCAAGGCCAATCTGCTGTCGACCCCCTCGATCACCACGCTGGACAACCAACCGGCAGAGATCATCGTGGGGCAGAACGTGCCGTTTCGCACCGGGTCGTTTGCCACTGATGGCAATACCACCACCCCCTTTACCACCATTGAACGCAAGGATGTCGGCATCACCATGCGGGTGGTGCCCCGGGTCAATCAGGGCGATGTGGTGCAGCTGGAAATCAGCCAGGAGGTGTCGTCGCTGCTCAACACCACGGTCGAGGGCGCCGCCGATCTGATCACCAACCGCCGGTCGATCAAGACCACGGTGTTGGCTGACAATGGCGGCACCATCGTTCTGGGCGGGTTGATCACCGACGACCGCCAGCAGGTCCGCTCCGAAGTGCCGGGGCTGGGGCGGTTGCCGGTGTTGGGCGGCCTGTTCCGCTCGAAAAACGATATCCGCCGCAAACAGACGCTGTTCGTGTTCCTGCGCCCGACCATCCTGCGCACCCGTGCCGACATTGCCACGGTGTCGGGGGACCGGTTCCAGCGGCTGGAAGCCATCGGTGCCAATCCCGGTGCCGCGCTGCCGCCGTTGGGTGGGGCGGGCAGCAAATCGTTCCTGGCGGACCCGGAAGCGCCTGCTGCGCCGCGCCCGGTCCAACGCACCCCGGTTGAAATCGAAGGAATCTATTGATGATCCTGACTTTCGCCCGGCAGCCCCGGATGCAGACACCCCTGGCGGTTGCGGCAGCCCTTGTGCTGGCGGCGGGGCTGACCGTGGCTGCCGAACAGTTCTGGCCGTCACGCGGAGCGGTGATCCGGGCGGCTGATCTGACCCCCGAAACCATCGTGGCAACGGTGAAAACCGGGGCAACCGCCGCCCCGCCTGCCTTGCGCGCCGCCTTGGCGGCCAGCCGCGCCGCACCCGATGACACGGCGCTGGCGCTTCTGGCGGCAGAGGCGCTGATTGCCGAGGGCCGGGCCATCGGCGATGCCCGGCTGGTCGGTGCATCCCTGAGTATCCTGCAAACCGCGCTGGCGCAGCATGACCCACAGGCCCAGACGCTGGCAGGCATTGCCCGGCAGTATCAGCATGATTTCTCCGCGTCGCTGGCAATGCTGGATCAGGCAATCGCAACAGACCCGCGCAACATACGTGCCCTGCTGAACCGCGCCACGGTGCAAAGCGTTCTGGGGGAACTGGACAGGGCCAGTGCCGATTGCGTTGCACTGCAACAACTGGGGCAGGTGCAAGTTGCCTTTCTGTGCCAATCGACGGCCCTGATCCTGACCGACAACGCCGGTACCGTACGGCAACGGCTGGAAGCGATCCTGGCCTCACCGGGAACGCTGGACCCGTCGCTGACCGGCTGGGCCACCGGGCTGATCGGTGAAATCGCCGCGATTCAGGGTGACAGCGCCACCGCCATGGCCCGGTTTGCCGAGGTTCTGGCCACCGATCCGGCGGCGATCCGCGAACGGCTGCTGCTGGCGGATCTGATGCTGGCCGAGGGCGACGGGGCCGGGGTGCTGGCGCTGTTGAAGGGGCAACCCGAAACCGACAGCCTGCTGCTGCGCCGGACCCTGGCTTACCGCCAGACCGGGGCCCGGCGATCGGAACAGGCCGACAGTGCCGAACTGGCCCGGCGGTTTCAGCAAAACATCGCCCTCGGGCTGACCGCCCATGCCCGCGAAGAGGCGCGGTACTTTCTGGCGATTGCCGCAGACCCGGTACAGGCGCTGGACCGGGCACAGGTGAACTGGGCGCTGCAGCATGAATGGGAAGATGCGCAGCTGCTGATCGAGGCTGCGATGGCAGTCGGTCAGCCAGCTGCCGCCAGACCGGTGGTGGACTGGATGCAGACTCAGGGGCTGACCGGTCTGCTGCGCCAGGTGCCACCGGCGATCAGGGAGGCGGGGCAATGATCCGCTGGCTGATCACGGCATTGGCCTTCACCCTTGCGGCACCGCTGCAAGCCCATGAAACCACCCGGTCCTACCTGAGCCTGAGCCGCGACGGTGCCGCCGTCAGCGCCACCCTGCAAGTGGCGTTTCGCGATGTTGAAGTGGCGGTATGGATCGACAGCGATCTGAATGGCAGCCTGACCTGGGCTGAGGTTTCGGCGCGGCTGGGGCCAATCACCGACCGGCTGCTGTCAGGGCTGGCGCTGGAGGCGGGGGGGTCCTGCCCGCTGACGCGGCAGGGTGCAGCGGTCACCGACAGCAGCGGCACCGCCTATCTGGTGCTGGAGCTTGCCGGAACCTGCCCGGACGCCGCTGCCCCGCTGCGCATCCGCTCGACCATTTTCGCCGACATTGATCCCGGTCACCGGCTGTTTCTGACGGCGCAGAATGGTGCAGAAACCACGACAGCCCTGCTGGGTGCCGCAGTACCAGAGGTGACGCTGTCGCCTGCCACCGGCGGACTGGGTGCGACCTTTGCCAGCTATTTCCGCGCCGGGATCGACCATCTGCTGGGCGGGGCGGACCATCTGCTGTTTCTGATGGCGCTGATCCTGCCTGCGGTCTGCGCCGCAGGCGGCCAAAGAGCGGCGGTTCTGGCGATCCTGTCTGCCGTCACCGGCTTTACTCTTGCCCATGCCCTGTCGCTCACGGCGGCGATGACCGAGGTTTTGCGCCCCCCCTCGGCATTGATCGAGATTCTGATAGCGGCAACCATCCTGATCACGGTGGTCGACAACCTGCGCCCGTTTGTGCCGGTGCCGCGCACGGCGATGGCGGCGTTTTTCGGGGTGATCCACGGCTTTGGCTTTGCCTCGGCGCTGGGGGCGCTGTCACTGTCGGGGGGCAGTTTTGTCGTGGCGCTTCTGGGGTTCAATCTGGGGATCGAAGCGGCGCAGGTCGGGGTGGTTCTGCTGCTGGTGCCGGTGCTGATGCTGCTTGGCCGCCGCAAACAGCTGCTGTGGACCGGCAGCGGTCTGGCAGGAGTGGCCAGCCTGTGGTGGATATGGGTCCGGGTTTCGGCACTGGCGCTGGCTTGAGCGGCGGATGATGGTCCGGCGCTTGTGACATCGCAGGTCGGCCCCGGCGGGTGGCTGGCCGCATCACCCGGAACCGATGGGGCCTTCGCCGCCGCGGCAACTTTTGGCGGAATGGCACAGGCGCAGACCGACCTGTCGATGTGGTACCACGGTGCCGGCAACGAGGTTGAAATCAAATCGGGCAGGCAACGAAATCAGACCCGGGCCGGCCCTCCGGCCAGCCCGGATCATTCTGCGTCACTCAGAGCAAATCTTCAAAGGGCGGTTCGACCAGGAGTCATCCCGCTCTAAAGAATCAGATCGCCTGCCATCAATTGAGGCCCGCCGTCCAGCACCAGCACGAAATCCGCCAAACTGTCGCCATTGGTATCGCCCCGCAACTGACCGCTTGCGGCAACGTAGCGCAACTGACCGGCGACGTTGCTGAAGGCCGCAGCAGCAATAAAGCTCAGGCCGCCGATCAGACTTAGGTCGATCTTGTCCTCACCCGATTTGAAATCGGTGATGCGGTCGCTCATGGCACCGATGCCGATATCGGCGGCGGATGAAAACTCGAACTGATCGGCGCCGGTGCCGCCGGTCAGCAGATCATTTTTGGCCCCGCCATTCAGCAGATCCTCATCGGTGCCGCCCAACAGCCGGTCTGCCCCGGTGCCGCCGAAAAGCCGGTCATCGCCGGTGCGCCCAAAGATACGGTCGTTGTCGGCGTCACCGCCAAGCGTGTCGTCAAAAAAGCTGCCCCGGATCGTGTCATCGCCATCGCCCCCATCTACCGTTACCGCCCGGCCACCGGCCCCGTTGAACAGATCAGCCCCGGCGTTGAGATCAACCCGACCGGACAGCGTGCCATAGTTGAAGATGGTATCCGCGTTGGCGCTGCCAAAGATCGACCGGAGCCCGCCCGAGATCGTCCCGTAATTCTCGACCAGATTTCCCGACGAGGATGACAGACTGATCGCTGTCATGAAATCTGTGCCCGTCGTGATCGAGCCGAAATTGCGCAGCACCGAATTCGCCCCGCTGAGACCCACGGCAGCAAAATCGATACTGTAGATCGCGCCAAAATTCTCCAGCCTGGCCGAGGCTCCATTCATGAAGACCCCGAAGTTACTGACCGAGCCGATCTGGCCATAGTTCAGCACGGCGCTTGCCCCTTGAACGACCGCACCCAAACCCGCGTTTGCCAGCAGCAATCCGGTCGCGCCAACCGTCAAGGAATGCGAATCGGTCACGCCATCGGTCAGAAGAAGCACAGCGCTGTCTTCTGCGATCAGCGTCCCATCCACCCGGACGTCGCAATTGTCCGATGTCGCAAGATTGGCCAGGGCGCTCGATCCGGTGGAAACCCGCATCGCCCCGGCGGCAATGATCGTCAGCGTATTCGCATTCGCACCTGTCGCGAGGCCCGCCACAGTGCGGCTCGCAGTGATCAGGTTGATCGGCATTTCAAGTCTCCCATTGATTTGAAGTTACGTAGATCGTCACAGCGCCGGTTTGGCCACTGGCCAACCGGTTCAGATCGCCGCCTGCCAGTTTCGGCCCGGCCTGCGGCACAGGCCAGCAAACCACCGCCCGTCGCTTGTCGGGGAACCCGCAGACCGCTGCGTGCCAAAGCCATGACAGCCCGCGCCCGCCAGGCTGAGCCCAAACCCGGGGCGGGCCGTTGGCGATCCTTGCGGCTGCGCCAACCCAAGCAGGGAAATCGGTTGCGGCAATTTGCAAAGCAAAACTGGCCCGCATCTGGAAAAATCAAGCTGAACCTACCACGTTTTCGCAATCTGGTCTGCCCCAAAGGTCCCCTCCCCTGCCAACCAGCCGGGTGGCCGGGCAGATCGCAGACCCGGCGCAGTGCACCCTGTACAAGCCCGACATGGCATCCCGCCTTATGCAATCCAACCGCACCGGATGGTTGATGGCCGGTCCCGCTTTTCTGCTGATCGTCAGTTTTGTGGTTCTGCCGTTTGTCTTTGCCTTTGTGCTGTCTTTCACCAATCAGCGCCTCATCTCCCCCAATCCGACCGAATTTACCGGCCTGTCGAACTATCGCCAGTTGCTTGGGGGTGGGGATGCTGACGCTGGACCCGGTCACCGATACTGCCGGGGTGGTGAAACGGGATGCCGGGGGCAATCCCGAATATCCGGCGCTGCGCGGGTTTACCCGCAACAACCTCGATTACCCGCAGCTGGTCGGCATGCGGGAATGGACCTCGGTCGACTGGGGTGGGTCAACGACCTGTTTCCGCGCCCGCGACCTGGTGTTTCTGACGGCGGTGATGAACATATTCACCGCCGTGATTGTGGTGGCACCGGTCCAGGCCGGGTTGGCGCTGGGCCTGGCACAGCTGATCAACCAGCGCCTGCGCGGCATCAATCCTGTTTCGTGCCAGCTGTTTCATGCCGGTGGTGGTTTCCATCGTGGTGGTGTCGCTGCTGTGGCGCTTCAACGACGATGGCAACAGCGGCCTGTTGACCAATCTGCGCGGCTTCCTCAGCTTTGGTGCGATTCCGGCGGTGAACTGGCTGGGCAATGCCAACACCGCGCTGGGGTCGATCACCGCGATGTCGGTCTGGCAGGCGGTGGGGTTTCACATGGTGATCTGGCTGTCGGGTCTGCATCCCATATCGCCGACGCTGTCCGAGGCCGGTGCCAACGAAGCGGCCAGCTGGATTCAGAACTCCACCCGGATCGTCATGCCGCTGTCCGGCCCGGTGCTGGCCACTGCGGCGATCTTGAGGTTTCTGGCGATGGACAACCAGTCCCTGTGGCCGCTGATGGAGGTGCAGGAAGCAGGCTACCGCCCGGTGATGGTCGGCCTGCAGTATTTCTTGCAGCTGAACCGGGCCTGGGGCATCGGTTTCATCGGCAGCCCGCGATGCATTTTCTGGAGGTTGCTATCCGCTCAGTGTCGGGAAACCGGGTCACCGTGTTGAATACCGCCCTGGACCGGTGACGATTGTCGCCGCAGACCGGCAGCTGTGTCGCCGGTGGCAAGGCCAAATTGGGGCTGCGGCCGCAATAGCTGCACCCGGCAAGTGATGCAGTGCCGGGGCGGCTGCATGGCACGATTGCTCCGGTGGAATGCCATGGCGCCGAAACCATGCTGAACCTGACGCTGACCAATGGCTCAACCCTGATCGCAGCCCTTGGCCATGATGCCGCGTTCGATCTCGGCATCCGGGTCGATCCGGGCTTTGACGCAGGCCAGGCGCATCGGTTCCCGGCGGATCAGTCAGCCACCCGCGCGGCGCATTGACCCGGGGCTGGTGCTGATCCCGAAACGGTGGGGGGCTTCGCGCCCCCCACACCCCCCGCGGAGTATTTCTGCGAAAAACAAGCCCGGGTCCGGCAACCGGATTGGGGCTGGGCGACAGCAGCAGATCGCGCGCGCCCAGCGACGTGACCGCCAGCAGGTCGGTGATCGCATCGGCGCCACCATCACCATCGAGGTCGATCTGCAATTTGGTCTTTGCCGTATCGAACCGGACCTGACCGGCGACCGCGCCGGATGCCAGGCAGTTGATAAAGGTCAGCCCGCCAACCGCCGACAGATCGATCTGGTCGGCGCCGCTGTTGAAATCGGTGATGTCGTCGAAGGCACTGACGGCAAGGTCGGTTTCGGCGATGGAATTGAACAGAAACACAGCCTTGCCCCGCCTCCCGGGACAGCAGACCGGCAGTGGTGAAAACGGATGCCACCGGACTCCGAGGCATGACAGCGCCGTCTGAAGGAATCGGGTAGTACAGCGCATCCGGCCCGGCCGGGCCGAAGGTCCTTCACCAGGTTTGCCAAGGGCGGCACCTCGCCCCCTGTACAGCCCCGCCTTTCCCCTGTAGGACAGCGCAAAGTTCCAAGGCCCCCCTGTTGGCGGGCCGCCGCAGCCATTGGTCTGACACCACGGGCAGCGGCCCACCCTCATAGTTCCGAAAGACCCATATGACACAGTTCGAAGGCATTGTTCCGGCGCTTGGCCTGGCATTGGAAAAGCGCGGTTACACCGAACTGACACCGGTCCAACTGGCGATGCTGGCGCCTGATCTGGCGGAACAGGATGCGCTGGTGTCGGCGCAAACCGGGTCTGGCAAGACCGTGGCATTCGGCATTGCCCTTGCGCCGCAATTGCTGGCGGGGGCTGACCGGTTTGGCTATGTGCCTGCGCCGCTGGCGCTGATTGTCGCCCCGACCCGCGAACTGGCGCTGCAGGTGCAGCGCGAGTTGCAGTGGCTTTATGCCGAAACCGGTGCCAATATCGCATCCTGCGTCGGCGGCATGGATTACCGCACCGAAAAGCGCGCGCTGGACCGGGGGGCCCATATCGTGGTTGGCACCCCGGGGCGGCTGCGCGACCATATCGAGCGCGGCTCCCTCGACATGACCGGCCTGCGCGCCGCCGTGCTGGATGAAGCCGATGAGATGCTGGACCTGGGGTTCCGCGAAGACCTCGAGTTTATCCTGCAATCATCCCCCGAAGACCGCCGCACCCTGATGTTTTCCGCCACGGTGTCGAAACCCATCGCCACCCTGGCGCAAAGCTACCAGCGCAACGCGGTGCGGATCGCCACCGCCGGGGAACGCCGCCAGCATGTCGATATCGAGTACCGCGCATTGCAGGTCGCCGCTGGCGACCGCGAAAACGCCATCATCAACGTGCTGCGGTTCTACGAGGCGAAGAATGCACTGGTGTTCTGTTCGACCCGCGCCGCCGTCAACCACCTGATGGCGCGGTTCAACAACCGCGGCTTTGCCGTGGTGGCGCTGTCGGGTGAACTCAGCCAGAACGAACGCACCCACGCGTTGCAGGCGATGCGCGATGGCCGTGCCCGGGTCTGTATCGCCACCGACGTCGCCGCGCGCGGGCTCGACCTGCCTGGGCTGGAACTGGTGATCCATGCCGATCTGCCGGGCAACCGTGAAACCCTGCTGCACCGGTCAGGCCGCACCGGGCGGGCGGGCAACAAGGGGGTGTCGGCGATCATCATCGAGCCGAAAGACCGCAAAAAGGCCGAACGCCTGCTGTCTGCCGCTGCGATCAATGCCACCTGGGCCAAGCCGCCATCGGCGGATGAGGTCACCGCGCGCGACAATGAACGGATGCTGGCGCTGCCCGCCTTGCTGGAGCCGGTGACCGAAGACGAAGCACCGCTGGCCGGGCGCATCCTGGCCCAGCACAGCCCCGAACAGATCGCCGCCGCCCTGTTGCGGCTATGGCGCGAGGGAAGGTCTGCGCCTGAGGAATTGCGCGACGGTTCCGGCTCGGGCCCCGAGCCGCGCCGCGACCGCGCCGAATTCGGCCCGTCGGTCTGGCTGTCGCTGTCGGTCGGACGGCAACAGAATGCCGAACCGCGCTGGCTGTTGCCGATGCTCTGTACCGCCGGTGGCATCACCAAGACCGACATCGGCGCGATCCGGATGCTGGATGATGAAACCCATGTGCAACTGGCCGCCCGCGCCGCCCCCGGCTTTCTCGCCGCTGTCGGCCCGGAACTGGCGCTGGAAAAGGGCATTACACTGCGGGTAATGGCGGAGGCGCCAGCGGAACATTCCTCCAGCCGCCCGATGCCGGCCCGCTCCGCGTCACCCCGCCCGCCGCGTGACCGCGATGAGACCCGCGACGACATCCCGGCCCGCCGCCCTGCAACACCCCGCCCTGCAACACCGCGTGACGCAACACCGCGCCCCGCAAACCCGCAACTGGCGCGTGACGCGGAACCCCACGCCACAGCGCCAGCCACCACGATAGCCGAGACCGCCCCCGCCCCGGCGCCAACGACCTACCCCGCAGCCGTGCCAGCAGCCGCCCCCACGCCCGAACGCCGCGCCGAGGCGCCACGCCCGGCCCGCGATCCGTCAGCCGCCAAACGCCCCTATGTCTCGAAAAAACCCGATGCCGATCAGTCGGCATCCGCCCGCGAAGTGGTGGCAGCCGACCGCCCCGACCCCTCGCCCTATCAGCGCGAGGCTTCACCGGCCCGCCGCCCCGCCGAGGGCAAAAAGCCCTACAAGTCCCGCAGCAATGACGCCACGCCCGGTGGCTGGGCCGATCGTTCTCGCACCGAAGGTACCGGCAAACCCGGTGGTTTCAAGTCAGGCCCGAAACCGGACGGTTTCAAGTCAGGCCCGAAACCGGAAGGTTTCAAGTCAGGCCCGAAACCGGCCTATGGCAAACCGGCCTATGGTAAAGCAGCCGAGGGCAAACCCGCCTATGCCAGATCGGGCGATGCCAAACCCGCCTATGCCAAACCCGCCTATGCCAAAGCCAAACCGGCGTTTGATCCGAAAGACCCGTCAGCATCCCGCCGCAAACCGGGTGCCAAACCCAGCTTTGGCAAAGGCCCCGGCAAAAGCGGCGGAAAACCTGCCCTGCGGCCAAAACCCAAAGGCTGAAGCACGAAACCTGCTGCACTCATTTTCTGTTCAAAAATATCCTGGGGGTCCGGGGGCAAAG